>JAAYJW010000494.1 GCA_012522765.1 candidate division WS1 bacterium
CTTAAAAGTGTGTTAAAGTCATCAAACTGGCTATAGCGCCACTCCGGGAGGAGCGGACGGGAGGTAGCGCAACGGTCCGTGTTGAACGATCTCGCGCCTGCAGAGCCTCGACCGGAGGTGCCCACATGAAGCTGCTCTTCGTGCTCGCGCTCACTATGCTCCCCTGTCTGCTCTTCGCCGCCACCGTAAGGGTGGATGTGAGGAGCATGCCGCGCGTTGTCTTCACCGGTGATTCGCAGACCTGCGGTCGCGTCGGCGCGTGGGACTACCCGCAAATGCTCTCCTGGGAGCAGCCCATTCATGTGCTTAATACTGCCGTTGGTGGCACAAATACCATGCACCTGCTTGATGAACTGAGCGGCGGCGCCGCCTCGGTGAAGGCCGGAGAGCAACAGGTGTACGGCGAGGGCGTGGGCTGGGGATCGGGTCCCTACCCCGGCCAGACCATCCGTCTCGGCGCTGAAAGCTACACGATCGACCGCATCGAGGTGCACAACCACAAGACGCGCGAAGTCTCGGTCTGGATCACCGAGCCTGCGCGGGCAGACTTCAGCGGCACCGACTTCGCGGTCGAGCCGGGCTGGAGGGTCCGCATAGAGGAGCGCCGCCCGGATGTCGTCTGCTTCATGTACTCCGTGAACGATACCGGGCATTCACCCGAGAAGTTCACCGGCAACATCCGCGAGATGGTGGAGCGCACGCGCGCCCTCGGGGCGCAACCGGTCCTGCTTAGCGGCGTCCCGCTGATGGTGGCCGATCTCGGCGGCTCGCACCCGGGCAATAACGTGAAGGTGGACATGCGCGCCCGCGATCTGCTGGCCTGCGCGATCGCGTCGCGGATCACGGCGTTGCAGCGAAGCCCACGCTCCACCGCAGCCGTCAATTGAGCCAGCGAGTGTCGCTCCAGCAGACGCAGCACCTGGATGTACTCCCGGGTCCCCTCACCGCCCGACTGCGCCTCCAGCCGCGCCCGCAGCACCGCAAAGCACTCCGGCAGCGCCCATCCCTCGAAGGGCCGTCCGTAGTCCAGCGCCCCCGGTTTGCGCTCCAGCAGCCCCAGGTAGTGCACCGGATCGAGGCACACCTGGCCTCGGCCCCAGCAGCGGTCGTGGCATGCGATGACTTGCCCCTGGCGGCACACCACCACCCGGTCCACGTAGCCCTTCACCACCACCTCGTGATGGGCGTGGCAGGTCGGCACCGAGTAGTCGTTGCTGTCGAACCGCACCAGCGACAGCGAGTTGACACGGGGGCACCTCTTCTGGCAGGCGTCGAAGGCCCCCGCCGGCAGCGGCAGGAACGCCGCTTCGTCCTCGACGAGCAGCTCCTGCTTGCCGGCCGTCTTGCCCCGGAGGGTGCGCTCAAGATCCGCCCGGCACTGCTCGAGAAGAAGCGCGTTGAGATCCTCGAGGTCACGCACCTGCGGCACAGGCACCAGGAACTTGCGTCGCGCGAATCCGACCATCGCCTCCACCACCCCCTTCTCGTTCGCCCGCCGCACCGTGCAGAAGTGCGCCTCGAAGCAGTAGTGGCTCTGCAGCTGCAGGAAACCCTCAGTGAGCCGCCGCGCCCGCGTGCCGATGATCGCCGACACCAGCACCGTGTCGTTATCGTAGCTGATCCTCCGCGGCACCCCGCCAAAATACTCGAAGGCCCGACGGTGAAACTCCCAGAACATCTCCGTGCGCGCATGCCAGAATGCCTGCACAAACAGCGCGTCCGAGTGCGGCAGCGCCATCACGAAATAGCAGATATTGCTCAGCACCCCGCCCA
This sequence comes from candidate division WS1 bacterium, assembly GCA_012522765.1. Taxonomy (GTDB): domain Bacteria; phylum Armatimonadota; class Zipacnadia; order Zipacnadales; family UBA5352; genus UBA5352. Next base: position 1,774 of record JAAYJW010000494.1, read on the forward strand.
CCCGCGCCAGAGCGTGCCCCACGTCCACCTGCGCCGTCCCCGGATCGTGCCGCAGCGGCACAAATACATCCCCGCGCTGCCGCTTCAGCGCCCGCACCTTCTCCCGCACCTGCGTGTAGCCCCCCTCGTAGCCCTCCTCCAGCAGGCGCTCGAAGATCCGCTGCGCGGTGTGACGCTGCTTCTTGCCCACATTGCTGTCCTCTTCGAGAATCTGCTCGATCCGCGCCACATACGGCCCCAGCTTCGGCTCCGGATACGGCGCCTCCCGCCGGTAGCCCGGCGACTCGGCGTGGGAGAGCACCTTCTCAAGCGTGCTCCACCCGATCCCCTCCTCACGGCACAGCTGCCGCTTGCTGATATCCTCCTGCGCCATCCGCACCCGTATGCGCGTCCACCATTCCATGTCCGTATGCACCCTCTCGCCTCCGGCGCCGGGCGCTGACCTGCCACCTCCACGCACCGCCCGACGCCGAAGATAGTCTACAGGGTGCCTTCACTTTCCGCCGCCCTTTCACTGCCTTCACTTTACCCCGCCGTTTACAC
>JAAYJW010000495.1 GCA_012522765.1 candidate division WS1 bacterium
AGCAGCACCGGCCTTTCATGCGGCAGACCATGCTCATCCACGCTGCCGAACTCGGAGATCACCACGAGCAGCTTACCCGACTGCGCCAGCGCCTCAAGCATCCCCGCCTGCTCCTCGCTCACCGCGAACGGGAACGGCACCACGATCGCCTCGTAGTCCGCAAGCTCCTCGGCGCTCACCTTGTCAAGGAAGTAGAGGTCCGTCGGCACGCCCGCGCGCAGCAGGTAGTAGAGGACCTCCTTCTGCGCGAGGAACGGGTAGCGCGGGTCGTCGGTCTCGTGGGTCAGGATGTCAAGGTTCGGCTGCTCGCCGCTGAGGTAGTAGCTGAAGTATTCATCAGAAGCGCGCGAATAAAGCAGCGCCACGCGCTTCACCGGCTCGGCGCCCTCCAGCCACGGGTCGATCCGCTCCAGCAGGTCATAGCAGCCCCGCACCGAGTTGAATGCCGAGTCGCCCTGCGTCTTCCCGGCATCGGTCTTCTGCATCAGGTGCACGTAGTGGAAGAAGCCGATCTCCTTCGCGCCACGCGCCACCGATGACAGCGCGCTGCCGTAGATCTCCACCGGCAGCAGCGGCCGATGCTCGGGGCGCAGGTGCCCGGCTTCGAGCACCATGCCGGACTGGCGCTTGGGCGTGGAGCCGGTCAGGTGCATCGCGGTCTCGGTGACATACCAGTGCGTCGAGTCGCCGAGGTAGTTGTGCAGCAGGATGTATGGGTCGGTGGTCGGGAAGTCAATGCCTGTCTCGTAGCCGAGCATGTCCCACGCCACGCCGGTACCGAGGCGGAAATCGCTGCAGATCGGTGAGACGCAGATCAGCGAATCGGCGGCGGTGTCATACGGCCCCGAATGAACCGCATCTACTGCGCGGCGGACGAGGTCGGTGGTGCAGCGGTAGCGGAAGTCAACGAAGTTGCGGTAGGCCTCCGACTGCTCGGGGATGCGCGACCACTCGCCCATCTCCGGCAGCGGAATGCCGTACTCGCGCTGGAAGCGCTCCTGGCAGCGCTCGCAGTTGCAGTAGTTGCTCAGTTCCGCGTAGAACTGCTTCACGCGCTCGTCGGCGTGGTTCTCATAGGCCCGCTTGAGGCGGCCGGTCGACCAGTTCCACTCGTCGGGCACCACGGAGATGCCCATGAAGGGATACTGCGCAAAGATCCGGCATGCCTCCACCCAGCGGTCGCCCCAGTCGTTGTTGACGCAGGCGTAGCTTGGGAAGGCCGGATCGTCGGCGTCCCTGAAGGTCCCGTAGGGGATATGCGGCGTGAGCGTGACGCCGTAGCCTCGCTCGTCAAGCGCCGCGAGCATCTCCCGCAGCGCCTCTTCGTCGCGCTCGGTGGCGGGAGTGCTAATGTAAGTGTGTATAGCGTTGCAGTTCATCGCATCGAGGTCGGCGAGGACCTGCTGCCGCGGGGCGAACTCCGAGATTTCATTGCTCTCAAAACCCGGTAGCTTGAGCAGGTTCTCGCCGCCCGGAGGCCCGAGGAAGAGATCATCGAAGCAGGCAGTGCCGCCTACATCGCGCACGAAGACGTAGTAGCGCGCGGAGGCGACGGGCTTTTCAGGCTCGATGATTGTTTCGGAGTACTGCCAGTCATGGCTGCCGCGCTCGAAAGGCGCGATCTGCATGGGCCAGCTTTCGCCATCGACGAAACGCAGGTCCACGTAGATGGAGTAGCGGTAATCCGCGTCGCCTGCGTCAACGTCCTCGGCGCGGCTCCAGCCGGAGATCTGCAGCGGTGCCGCCTCCTGCTGGTTCACCTCGACGTTCTGCCCCGCGCCGCCACCGGCGTCGCCGGCGACGTTCGTCACTTGGATGCAGGTCTCGCCCGAGTGCGGGTTGTCCGTGACGAATTCGAAGCCGTGGCCGTAGTCGGACCAGACGTGGGCGGCCATGAGGTCGCGGGAGTGGACGTAGACGCCTCGGGTGACGTTCGAGGGACGCTGGGCAACGGCGGGCACGGAGGCTACGACAGCAATCAGCACGAGCGGCAGAGGACGCATGGCATACCACCCCCGGACATGCGACTGAAGCGTTGCACACCCTTTCGCGCCACAGGAGCCGATAACCTCCCGGGTGGCGGTCTTTGACCGACGCATCCAAATGGCAGATGCGTGGCTCCGAACGAAACGCCAACGGCGATAGAAACCGCGGGCCGGTCAGGCGACCGTCCCCCTCCTACAGCCCCAGCCGCTGCTCCCACATGTCGCAGATCGAGCGCGTCTTGCGGGCCGCGATGCCGGTGTACTGCGTCGGGTCAAGCACCATCTCCCGCTGCCGGTCGGTTAGCTGCGACCAGTACTCCGCAAGCTCCTCGGAGGCCTGCAGCACCTCGCCCAGCGGCGTGTCGGTCTGCTGCGCCTGCAGCGTCAGCTTGCGCACCGCCTCGTGAGCGTCCGGGTGCCCGTAGGCCGCCAGCAGGATATACGCCGGCTCCGCGCCGACCATGCCCTCGGTCATCGCGAGGTTGGCGCGCATCTGCTCCTCATCGGTCACCAGCCGCCCCATGATCCGCGTCAGCCGCAGCGTCGCTTCCGTCAGCCCCACGATGACCTCAGGCAGGAATCGCTGCGAGGCGGAGTTCGACAGGTCGCGCTGGTGCTCGGAGATCTGATCGGAGTAGACGGTGATCATCCGCGGCATGAACTGCTTCCACATTGACTTCACGTTCTCAAAGTTCCACGGATTGCGCTTGTGCGGCATCGTGGACGAGCCCACCTGCGCCGCCTGGAACTCCTCGGCCACCTCGCTGATCTCCGTGCGCTGCAGGTTGCGCATATCGTCGGCAAGGTTCGCGAGAACCGTGAAGCAGGAGACCAGCATGTGCATGTAATCCGTCACGAACTCGGCCTCCACCACCTGCGTGGAGATCGGCGAGGGCTGCAGGCCCATCTCCGCGAGCACGAGGCGCTCGAACTCCTCCGGGTCCTCGATCATCACCGAGGAGGCGTTGTAAGCGCCGACCGCGCCGGAGATCTTCCCGCGCAGGTTCTCCGCCGCTGCGCGGATCGCCTCAATGCGGCCACCGAGGCGCGAGATGTACTCCGCGATGGTGAAGCCGAAGGTGATCGGGACGGCGTGCTGCCCGTGGGTGCGGCCCACCTGCAGCGTCTCGGCCTCGCGGCGGGCGAGGGCGATCAGGACTCGCTCAAGCTCCTCCAGCGCCGGGATGACTCCCTCCAGCGCCGCATGCTTGAGCCGCCACGCGGTGGCGGTGTCTATGACGTCGAAGCTCGTGAGGGTGAAGTGAATGAAGGGCTTGGCGTCATCGCTCACGTAGCTCTTCATCGAGTTGACGAGAGCGCGGATGTTGTGATGGATGCGCGCCTCCTCCTCCGCGACCTCCTCGGGCGTCACGGCGTTGGCGGCATGTGTGACCTCACCGGCCACCGCTTCCGAGCAGATGCCCATCCGGGCGAGCACGCGGGTAGCCGCGGCCTCTACCATCGCCTCCGAGCGAACGCGTGCGCGCTCGGTGACGTAGTCGCCCAGCAACTCCTTCAGTCGCTCATTCGGAACGTAGTAGCGGAAGTCCAGCGGTGAGACGCATTCGAAGCGGTCGATCTCCATCTCAAGTCCTCCCATCCGGCCTCAGCGGAGCGTGACCATGCGCGCTCCGTTGGGCCAGGTGAACGTTTGCCCCACGGTGATCTGCTGCGTCTGCCCGTCGGCACCGTGAACGGTCGCCGAGCGGCCCGCTCCCGCCACCTCGATCTCAACGCCCGGAGTATCGCAGTAGACGTGATACGCGTTGCCCTCGCGCGCGATCTCCCATGTACCGTTGACCATGCCGACGCGCGCTACCTGCTGTCCGCCCAGGCTGACCGTGGTGCCGGCGCTGCTGAGCTGGCCGAGCGTCACGACCGGCGCCTGCCCGGGAGAGACAACCGAGAAGATCGCCCTCTCGCGCTCGCCGACATGCAGCGACTTCTCCTCGCCCGAGTTGAGCGCGAGGCTCACCATCTTGAGCACCCATCTGCGCGACTCATCGGGGCCCCGCCCATCGAGGCTCAGCCAGCAGACCGCGCCGATGGGGCTGGCCGAGCGCAGCGACATTCGGCCCGTTGCGCGTCCGGCCATCTCCAGCGCCCCCGCCACGGCCTGGAAGGTCGGCGTGTTGACTACGATCAGTTCGGCATCCTCATCGCGCACGATCTGCCGCGTGTCGGAGATGAAGCGGTTGCTCTGCACGTACTCGTGAGATACGCGCTCATCATGAAGCTGCCCGTAGGCGTCGAGCACGGCGCGCAGCTTGTCCTCCGGCTCCAGCGCGTGGTAGATCCAGGTGTCGCGCCTCATGTCGCGCATGCCGAAAGCGCGGCTGCCGTCGGTTGAGCGTCCTATGACGCGCAACTGAGGATTCGCCTCAACATCACGTAACGAGAAGCCCGGGTGCGTCGCATGGGTCGTTCTCGCGCCGGCGCGGTAGAGTGTGCCGCCCCACTCGAAGGCTACGCGGGCTGAAGGCGTGGTGGCGATCGGGTAGCCGCTCTTTTCAGCGAGCGTCGCCTGGTGGCGGCGGTTGAGCAGGTCCTCGGCGCGCTGCTCGGCGCTGATCACCGCGCGGCGGCCGAGGTACGCCGCCCCGCTACTGAGGCCGGAGGCCACGATCAGGTCGGTTTCCTCGTCGAAGACATCATTGAAGAACCGCCCGCGCATGGCGGCGACATGCGACGCTCGCAGAAGCTGCACCAGCGAGCGGTCGCCGTCGGTAAAGTAGCTGTCCACCTGCGAGTAACCGACTTCGATCTGCCGCTCCGCCTCCCGGATCTCCCGGCCCAGGAAGGCGCGCGAGCCGATCGCCGCCAGCCCCCAGCGCGTCGGATCGCGACTTACGTCGAAGAAGTCGAGCCGCTGCGCCTGCGGGCGGATGTCGTAGGTGAACATGATCATCGCGTCCACGTCCTGCAGGGCCGCGTAGGCGATCGCTTCGATCATCCCCACCGGCCTGAACTTGTTCGGCCAGCAGACTCCCCACTCGCGCATGACCACAGGCCGGCCCGCGAACGAGCTCTGCGCGAGCTTCGGCGCGAAGCCGCCGGTCGGGTCGCCAAGCGGAGAGTGATTGACAAAATACATCGGCAGGTTCCACTGGCCATCCTTGAGGATCGGGTGGTCGTAGTAGTAGTTCGCGCCGACGAAGTCCAGCGTCTCGTAGACCGATCGCAGGTCTGCGAGCGCCTCGAAGTCCGTGACGGCCGAGATCGGCTGTCTCACACCTCGCTCGCGCAAGAAGTCGCGCATCTCCTCGAAGTACTCCCGATGCACGGACGCCATGAAGAGGGCCATGTCGTTCAGCCGGCCGGTGGCGCGGGTGCCGGTGCCCATGCGCGTCGCGAGCAGGCCCGGTTCGGCGGCATCGCCATGCAGGGTGACCGTCCCCTCCTCCAGCGACTCCATCGGGTTCAGCGCACAGTTGCCCTGCCAGTCCGTCCATGCGATGCGCAGGCTGTCGGTGTCCTCGTAGCGCGAGCGGAGCCAGTAGTTCCAGCGCCGCTGAAGCTCCTCGTAGTAGGGCGAGACGATCAGCGTCCGCCGGCGCTGAGCGGCGAAGAGCCCGTTCTCATCACAAAGCTCGACCATGCAGACGGTCGGGTCCTGGGCATACGACAGGCCGGTCAGCGGGTTGACGTGATCGATCAAGAAGGCCTTCGCATACTGCATCTGCAGCTCGATGAGACGCTCGTTGAAGAGCGCGTAGGGCTTGGCGCCGCGGTCGAGCAATTCCGCCGAGGGCACACCCTCGCGCGCGTGGAAGGTGCGGAAGTCGAGCAGGTCGAGATAGACGTAGCTGCCACGGCGGCCGCATTCGGCGATCCAGTGATCTACCGATGCCAGCTTCGCGGGGTCGATCGGCTGGGCGCTGCCTGCCCGTTCGGGTGGCAGTAGCCCGGTGAAGTCGTCAATGTGATGCAGGCGGACGAGGTTGAAGCCGGCGCGGGCGATCGACTCAATCGCGGCGTCTATCCGGTCGGGTGGCTGGAAGACGGAGTCTTTTGCCACGTTGATGCCCCAGAAGCGGCCGCGGGTGCCGTCCTCGAAGTAGAAGTTGCCATCCCGGCCGGTGAAGAGAAAGCCGCGGGACCCGCATGGCGCATCAAGCTGGGGGCTGAAGTCCACCAGGCTGCTGGCGGGAAGGCCGTCGCAGTTTGGGTCGAGCAGCGGGATCCGCCCGCCGAGGAGATCGGTCGCGGGCTGCTGCGCGGCGCCTGTGCCGGTACAGAGCAACAGGACGATCAGTGACATCGCCGTCGTGGTGAGACCCGTTCCTTGAGGAATCAGCATGGGCATGTTGGATGATGATAATACCGGGAAAGGGAGATAGAGACAACCTTGCGTGCTACTGCACGCCGCCGAGCGCCGAGATCGTGTCGCAGCGCGCGCCGCGGGCATGCAGGCGCGCCAGCAGGTGCGGCAGCGCCACCTCGGTCTCATCGTATCCGTTGTGCAGCAGCACGATGCCGCCGTCGGCGAGCTTGCGGTCCATCGCATCCGCGATCGCCGGGCCCGCCGCTCCGGGATAGTTGCCGATGTTCTCGTTCCAGAAGACCGTGGTGTAGCCCGTCGCGGCGGCCGCATGCCGTACCGTCGGGTTGTAGTTGCCCCCCGGCGGGCGAAAGAGCGTGGCCACCTGCCCGCATGCCTGCCGAATCGCGGCCCTGCTGCGCACCAGTTCCTGCTCGACGCCGAGGCGATCGAGAGTGCACAGATTGCCGTGGGTGTGAGAGTGGCTGCCGACCTCATGCCCGCGGTCAACGATCATCCGCGTGAGTTCAGGATACATCGCCACCTGCTTGCCCACGAGAAAGAACGTGGCGCGATAGCCGTAGCGGTCGAGCAGGTCGAGTATCCACGGGGTCATGACCGGGTGCGGACCGTCGTCGAAGGTCAGCGCCACCGCGCCGGGCGTGGCGAGCGTGAACATCTCCCGCGAGCCCGCCAGTGCGCGCAGACCCATCTCCCGGTAGCCCAGCAGCAGGTCGGAGCGTATCCCCGGCAGCAGGGCATCATGCGCGAAGACGTACTCGTATGCCGCAATCGCCTCCACAGGCCGACCGGCGGCCGCAAGCGCATGCCCCAGAAGTTGCGCGCTGGTCATCGGCGTCACTCGCAGCGACAGCAGGCCACACAGCTCCTCCCGCGCCGTCCGCCGAGCGGCCCGCTCCTCGGGAGCGAGTGTCCGTGCGCCGTTGGCCACCTGCAGTAGCAGCGTCACCTGCGCAATAACCTCGCCCGAAGCCCCGTAGCCCTCCACCCGCAGTTCCCGCGCACCGTCGGCAACCCTTCTGCTGTCCACGGTGGTGCGGAACGGCTGCACGTTGCTCATCGACACAAAGCGGTCGTCAAGCAGCACCGCGATCTGCCGAATCGGCAGGCTGCCATCAGTCTCCACCGCAAGGGGGATCTCACCGCTGACCGTACTGCCCGGCGCCGGACGCAATATGTAAAAGCGAGGGTCCTCGGGGACATGAGGCTCGGGTACGCCGGGCGCTTGAGCAACCCGCGTATCCTCCGCCGGCACATCGGGCAGTCCCATCAGTGAGCCGATGATATGTTCGGGGACGGCGGCGAGACGCACCGCGTCGTCGAGCGAGTGGTCCGCCCAGAAGTGCGCTTCGGGTGCCAGGAGCGCGGAACCAACCGCGAGCAATCCCGGGGTCGCATGGGTCTCGACGGGGCGAACGGCGCCGAGTATCGCGACCGCCTCATCCGTGCGCCCCAGCGCCAGCAGCGCCGCGCCAGAGCAGTGGCGCGCCAGCGAATCATCCGGCGCCTCGCCCAGAGCCGCCCTCGCGTCCGCCAGAGCGCTCTCGTAGAGACCCAGCCTGCAGGCCAGCCATGCCGCGCTGGCGCGGAGCTCACCACGGCGGGAGGCCGCGTAGGTCAGCGCCCGCCGGTAGGACGTCATCGCCGCCTGTGAGTCGCCGCTGACATGATGGCAGGCGGCGATGCCGGCATGGGCGGCAGCCATCTCCGGCGCCTGGGCAACCGCGCGGTTGAAGTAGTCCGCGGCCTGTTCCATGCGGCCCATCTGCAGCAGCGCTGCCCCCTCCCCCGCAAGTGCCTCGGCACAGGTGGCGTCAACAAACTGCGCCTGCTCGAACGACTTGAAGGCGCTCTGCCACTCGCCGCGATACATCGCCTCGCACCCCGCGAGCAGGTGTTCGGAAGTGCCCGCGAACGCGCTCTGCGCGGCCCAGAGAAGAAGGATTGCCGTCAGGTGATGAACGCGCATCAAATCAGCGTAACCTCTCCGCCGTCAAGGGCTGTCTCATTGCCCGCGGCGTCACGCACCGCGAGCCTGCCGTCGTCGAGCCATCCGAGCGCGATGCCCTCGACCAGAGTTGATCCAGCCTGTGCATGAATAGCCCGGCCCGCGAGACAGTCAAAGCGGCGGACTCCTTCGACCACTCCCGCGCTTTGGCCTTCGTCGAGGGCCTGCAGATATGCGCCGAGCCGGTCCAGCAGGCTCTGCCGGAAAGCGTGCAGATCAATGTGATGGCCGGCCTCGTGGGAGATGAAGGTCGCGGTTTCGCGCAGCCCGTAGGGAAGGTCGTCTGGATCGCCGTTTACGTTAACGCCGATGCCGACGGCGATCAGGCCGTTGCGTGGCCCCTCGGCGAGTATCCCGGCCATCTTGCGGCCGCCAAGCAGCAGATCGTTCGGCCATTTGATGGCGGGAGACGCGCCTGTGAGAGCGCTGGTCGCTTCCGCCGCCGCCAGTGCCATGGCAGCGCCGAGCAGACCGGCGCAGTGAGCGGGTGGATGAACGAGGACCGTCATGAGCAGACATGAACCGGGCGCGTCCGCCCACTTGCGTCCGAGACGGCCGCGCCCGGCGGTTTGTGTGTCGGCGGCTACGACCGTGCCCGCTTCGGCACCCTGCTGGGCGAGCCGTAGCGCCTCAAGGTTCGTCGAATCAAGCGTCTGGTGGTGAATGATGCGCCATGGCGGGCATCCGATGGGCTCTGCGGGCACCTGCAGCCTCCACGTCCGACGGATCTTCCGTGCCTACGCTGAGCTTAGACGCTCTGAAGCCGATGGTGTTCCGGCCGGTGGCTGCTAGCGCCCGAGGATCGCGAAGTTCTCGGTGACCCAGTAGTCGCCCGAGTCATTGACCGCGATGCCGACGCCGATTGACCTGGGGATCTCCCAGAGGATCGCCTTGCGGTGGCCGTCGCTCTCCATCAGCCGCTGGTGGCTATCGCGCAGGTTGTCCATGTTGTACGACCACAGCGGGCGGGAGGACATCCGCGCGAGGTTCTCGCCGAGGCAGAGCGGATCGAAGCCGAAGTGGGCCTTGAAACGATCTGAGGGAGTGCGCAGGGAACGGGTAGGCGATTCGTGCGCGAAGTAGTTCATCTCGCACATTTCCTGGCTGTGCCTGCGCGAGATTGCAGATAGCTCCTCATCGGGGACAAGAGCCGGCACATCGCGCTTCGCGCGCTCCTCGTTGACCAGCAGAATCATCAGAGCTTCGCCCTCGGCGATCTCGCGAGTGAGGCGACCGTCCTCAGCGCCAGCGTTGAGCAGGGAGTTGTGCTGGAAGCGTGTGAAGCTCTCAAGCGCAAGATCCTGCTGCCCGATGCGCTGGTAGAGCGTACCGAGCGTGGCGTAGGCGGCAGGCCACTGCGGCGCGATGGTGGTCACCGCTTCGATCTTCGTCAGAGCGGCTGCCTGATCGCCGCGGCCGATGAGCTTGGAGGCATCCGCGAGCATCTTCCGCGCGTCATCGGACGTGGCGGCAGAGGCGGGCAGAGAAAGCGTGACAAGTATCGCCAGCAGCGACACTACAGTGGTGAGGAACAGCCTCTTGCGTGTCATGAGCACCTCCGGTCGAGATCAGATGGGTGGCGATCTGCTCGATCCGAGGCGACAAGGGCGGCGCCGGTGGCTACAACAAGCTGAGGCAGGGCGGGGACGCATATCTCGACGGCCAGCACATCGCTGAGGGCCCGCACTATCGCGCGGTTGAGGGCCACTCCGCCAATCAGGGTCACCCGCGGCTCTACCCCTACCTGCCTCGCGAGTCCGGCAGTCCTGAGCGCCACGGATCTACACAACCCCGCCGCAATAGCGGCCCGATCTACACCCGAGGCCAGCAACCCCACTATCTCAGACTCTGCGAACACCGTACATGTTCGCCCAATCGCCACCGGAGCGATTGCCTCAAGGGCCAGTCGCTCCAATCCGTCCACCGACGTTTCAAGCGCGCCCGCCATCACTTCAAGAAAACGTCCGGTTCCGGCGGCACAGCGGTCGTTCAGCGCGAAATCCAACGGGTAGCCCCGCGGATCCACTCTGATCGCCTTGCTGTCCTGACCGCCGATATCAATGACGGTGCGCGTTTCGGGTTCGTAGAAGTGCGCCCCGCGCGCTGCGCAGGTGATCTCGGTCACAGTGGAATCGGCCACGGAGATCGCCTCACGCCCGTACCCGGTCGCTACGATCACGGCGATAGCGTCACGATCAACATCGGCAGCCTCAAGCACCTGCTGAAGTACGCGCTCACCCGCCTGAGGCGGCCTTGCGCCGCTGGGTATGCAGGCTGAAGATATGATGGCACCGTCGGCGCCATCGTAGATGACGGCCTTGGTCGCCAGAGACCCGATATCTATTCCGGCTACGAGCATGGTTGCGATCAGCTTTCTGACACACTATCTCGCGCAAATCAAGAGGTTATCGTAATAATTATATCACAAACAGGCGGCAACTTCAACAGCAGGCGCAGGTATTCGCTCGCGTCTGTGGGGGATGGGACATTCAGGGCGCGTCGCCCTCAGCGGTATCGCCGCGGTCAATCTCCGCTGAGAGCACGGTGAGCCTGTAGGCGCCGGTTTCGCCGGGCCTCGCGCTCGTAACGTAGATGAAAGCATCGCCACCGCCGATCCAGACATACTCCGGGTTGCGACCGTCCACGTCATCCACTTCCATGAATTCGCCGCCGGCGACTGCCACGAACAGATAGGCGTCGAACTCGGCATCCACGAGAACCACGGCCGCGTGGCCTTCGGGTACCGAGACCTCATACATGCGGATGAACTCGCCAGTTTCGAGGGCCTGATCACCGGGCCCGAGACGCTCATTCACATCAAGCAGCGCCGGGGGAAGCTCCCCCTCAGCCACCTTCAGCGGGAGCACCTCCACCTGTAGGTTGAACAAGCCGGTCTCATGCGGACCGAGGCTGGTCACGGCGACTACGGCCTCCCCGTCCTGCTTTGCGAAAAACGTAAGCTCATTGCCGCCCATCTCGAAGTTGCGCTCGTCATCGGTGGCGGCGAGCAGAAAGGGCGTGAAATCATCCGTGGTGCAGATGCAGCGGACGATGTCGCCCTTGCTGAATGAGATGTTGAAGGCTTCATAGGGTTCCCCACCGTCCAGTTGCGGGGACGCGTCGGTCAACTGGCCGTTCTTGTTGAGCACGGTGGCGGCGTGGCAGGTGACGACGAGAGTCAGGAGAGCGACGGCCAGCATGGCGCGCATGAGCGTGACCTCCGTTATGTGGCTGCTGTAGCAGCTATTGTGCACGGCTCTCCACCGCGTTACAAGCAGACGAGCAAGTTCTTCAGCCGGTTCCCACGCGTCGGTTCAACCCGTTGCCGCGCCCTGCACGGTGGGGTATACTCCGGGGAACCCGATGAATGCCTCCGATCCCCGCATCGTGCTCACGGTCATTGCCGCCGTCGCGGCCGGCGCTGCACTCTATCTGTGCTGGCTGCGCATTCGCGGCATGCCGCGACCACGGATGGCGGTCCTCCTCGGCTTGCGCGCGCTCCTGCTGTCGCTGGTGCTGCTGGCGGTGCTGAGCCCGCAGATTCGGCGCACGTTCACGGCAGCGCGCCCGGCCCCACTGATGGTGCTGGTGGATACCTCGCAGAGCATGATGGAACTCCCGACGGAGGGAACTTCTCGCTATGATGAGGCGGTGGCGGCGCTGCTGCAGGGCCCCCTGGCGGAGGCACTGCGCCGGTGTGAGGTGCAGTGGCTGCTTACTCGCGACGGCACCGAGCGCGTGGAGGCCCTCCCGGAGACACCGGAGCCGCATGCAAACTCCAACCTGCAGGCGGCGCTCAGCGCCCCGCTGCGGCGGGAGCATGGGCGTCCTCCGGTCGCATGTCTGCTCGTCTCAGATGGAGCGGACGACACCAACCGCCCGCCCGCGCGTGTTGCCGAGGCCCTCGGCGCCTACGGGGCGCCCGTCTACTGCCTCGGCGTCGGCAGCAGCGACCCCGTCGCCGATGTCGCTATCGCGGGAGTTGTCGCGCCCGAGACGGTCTCCGAGGGCCAGCGCTTTGAGTTGCGCGCGCTGGTGCGCGCCGCCGGATTGGAGCAGTCCCCGGTCACGCTGATTGCCCGCGAGGATGGCCGCGACCTGCAGACGCTCACACTGGAGCCGGGGCAGGCGGAGCGGCGCGCGGTGGTTGAGCTGACCGCCGGTGCGCCTGGCTACCATCGGTATGTGCTGGAGGCCCGTGCGGAAGCCACGGAGGCTACGGCGGCCAACAACCGCCGCAGCGTTGTGGTGCGCGTCGAGCCTGCAGAGGCGCGGCTGGTGTGGATTGAGGGCAGCCCCCGGCGCGAGTATGCGTTCCTGCGCCGCCTGCTGCTGCGCGTCGAGGAGCTTGAGCCGGCAATCCTGCTGCGCAAGCGGCGGCCCGCCGAGTTCTGGCGCGACGAGGGGCAGCCCGCCGCAGGTTCGCTGAGCGGTGTCGGCGAGCTGCGCCGCTACCGGGCGGTGGTGCTGTCGAACATCAACGCGGGCGCACTCGGCTCGGCATTCGTCGAGCAGTTGGCGGAGTATGTCGCCGGTGGTGGCGCGTTGGCAATGCTCGGAGGGCCTGACGCCTTCGGCGCCGGTGGCTGGGCGGGCACTGCAGTCGCGGAGACGCTCCCCGTGCGCATCGCACCCGGCGAGGGGCTGCTGGCGGACGGCCTCTCGGTGACCCTCAGTGGCGACAGCGAACTCGCTCGTGCGCTGCGTGAGAGCGGCATCGAGCAGTGGGAGCGCTTGCCGCTGCTACAGGGGATGAATGCGGTGGGCGGCATCAGGGGCGGCGGGAAGGTGGTGTTGCAGTCGGTGGCCGGCGCGGCTCCAGTGGTTGCTGTAGGCCGCCACGGTGCGGGCAGATCTCTCGCGGTAACGGTGGATGATACATGGCGCTGGCAGCAGTCGCCCTCCGCGGACGATCACTCGCGCGCGGCATGGGAGGCGCTGTGGACCGGAGTGCTCGGGTGGCTGATCGCGCCCCGCTCAGAGCGCCAGGTGGTGCTTGATACCGGCCGCGACGTCTGGGAGAGCGGGCAGATCGCGCGCGCGGAGATCTACGTGACCGACGAGGAGATGCGGCCTCTATCTGATGCGACGGTGCGGCTGGAGATTGATGGACCGGATGGCGAGCAGACTCACCTGGCGGAAGCCACAGCCACTCCCGGTGCATGGATGGTGACGCTGCAGGCAGGGCTGCCGGGGGAGTATCGGCTGCGGGCGATTGCCGAACGCGGGGGGGAGATGCTTGGCGAGGACGCGCGCAGCGTGGAGGTGGTTGAGGCGGTGGGAGAACTGCTGCATGCGGCTCGTCCGGAGGTGCTGGAGGCGATTGCGGAGGCGACGGGCGGGAGTTACCTGCCGCTCGAGCGCGCGGAGGAGATGGCGGAGTTGCTTCCGCTGGAGCCGCTGACGCAGGAGCGAACGGTGGTCCTGCAGCCCACGCGGACGATCGCGTTCTTTGTGCTGCTACTGCTCACGGCAGGCGCGGACTGGCTGCTGCGGAGGAGGTGGGGGGTGGGGTAACAGCGGCGAATGGCGCGGGCGTCCCCCTGCGCCCGCCTTCAGAGCGACGATTTCGCGTCGCCCGCCTCCGACACGTCGCCCACTATCTTCATATCGCGTTGCGCAGCTTCAGCACTCGCCTCGCGAACGTGCGCACCTCGTGCTCCTGCCCTCCTACTCGATCAGTATGTCTGTTGCCATGAAGTGGCCGCCAGGAATAGTCGTTGACTTCTCGGAGTTCCGCGACGTGGCCCTCCAAGTGAGCCAACTGCCCTCCTTCGCGGGCGCCCTCTATGCGGGCGATCATGTCACCCAGCGTCCTGGTACCCTTGAACGCACCCGGGTACTTGAACCGCAGGAGCGTCTCGATCACGGGACGGAAGCACTTCACCACGTCATGCGCATGGGCCGTACCGGTACCGCTCAAGAATCCCTCGATGGTCCCAATGTTGTGCTCGTAGGCCGTTCTGTACAATCCATCCAGATCGCATGGCTCAAGCACGCTCCAGTCGTCGGCGCCCTTTAGCCGAAGGCTCTCCACACTCCGGCCCTCCTCCGTGCTCGCCAGCGCCAGTGCATCGTGACAGAGGACGGCAAAGTCTGCGTCATGGGTCAGCACGATCAGTTGTGCGCAGTCCTGAGCCAAGTCCACAACAGCCTGCATAGTCGTAAGACTTCGGTTGAGTCCCAAGCTGGAGACGGGATCGTCCAGCACGACTATCTTTCTGGCCAAGTCTTCGTCCTTCTTCATGCGCGCCAAGAAGAGGGCGAAGGCAAGTATTCGTTTGTCCCCGTCGCTCATCATCGTGCCGAAGTGCGGTCTGTCAGAAGGGCCGGCTGATGCCTTCGCCTCGTACCCGAGAACACATATACAGAAGTCCGAAGCCGGCTTCCCTGAGGGGAACTTGGCTTCCAGTTTCTTCAACTTGAACGAAGTGCCGCACTTCTCAAGGAATGCATTCAGCTCGCTCTCGTATTGCTGCGTGAACGCGCTAAGGTGCTCCTCTAGCTTCTTCCTCGCCTGTTCCTTCTCCGCCTCAAGTTCCTTTCGCTTCTTCCGGAGGTCCAGGAGGCTATCGCATTCTGATCTGCCTTCCTGCGACCATCGCCGCTCCTGCAGCCTCAGTCGCGATAGCCCCCTTCTTGCGTTTCCGTCGCCCTCCCCTTCTGCGGCCGACTTCCGCTGCCTTATCTCCTCATTCACGGCTTCTACCTTCTCGTTGTAGGTGGTTGCCGCAGCTACAGCAGCGGCGCTCAGGTCCCGGAGGGAACTGACGGTTTCGGGGATGCCCAACGCCACAGTCGGCTCAGCTAACTTCCTGTCGTACATGTCGAGAAGCAGTTGCCTCACGCCTTGCCATCCCGTTTCGATTTCCTCCATAGGCGAGTGCATCTGATCTATCGACACGTGCGCACGCCAGAACTCGAATGCTGTCTCGTTGCCGCCGACGCACGACTGTATCGAGCGGAGCCCCCTCTCACCAAACTCCTCTTCTACCTTCGCGCGGCCCGCCTCAATCCGGCTCTTCAGGTTGCGGTACGATTCACTGAAGTAGCCTCTCATCGCCTCGATCAGCTTCAGACCGCGGATGCTCTGAGCGCAGAAGGGGCACACCTCGCCCGCATGTTGTATCCCTTCAGACAGCCATTCCTCGCCCCCAGGACCCAAGTGCTCTGTGATGTGCTCTGCTACCATTCTCGATGCTTCCGCGGCCACAGCCTCGATCGACTCTCCCAGGGCCGTGAGGTCCGAACTTGTCGGCAACGAGACTCGGATAGGCTGAAGCTCGGGGTGGTCGGCTATCTCATCCGCGTGCTCCTCCGCTTTGACCCGACCCTCCGCCTCCGATATCATTGCTCCCAAGTCCACTACCTCCGCCGACCCCAGGTATTCATCGACCGTCATCACACCATCAAGGCTGGCCTCAACACGTGACTCCATGCTCGTTATACTGCTCCCAATCTCCTTGATCTCCTCGGCAAGCTCCTGCACGCGCTCGGCAAGCTGAACACCTGGCTGCCCCAAGATGAACCGACAGAGGTTCCGTCGATGGTCGATATCTACTGCAGACCCCGAGTAGACGTTTGAGCTGACGAAATCATCATCGAAGATCTCGATGGCAGGACACTGGGGGGGCTGCCACTCATAGCCCTTGAGGCAGTAGTGGCTGCGTTCGATCACGAATTCCGCTTCCGGAGCCTGACCGCGTCCGATCGTCTGCCGAGGCCTCAGCGGATCGCATTTCCCGGTCGCGAGAGACCGTAGCAGATGCGCCAGCATGCTCTTCCCACTGCCGTTATCACCGTAGATAACAGTGTGCCGTCCGAACTCCACGGCCTTCCCAGGAACGGCTTCAGCCAGAAGGCCCAAGTTCTTAAGCCGAAGAACCCTCTCGATCATCTCTACCCGCCCCACATTAGACGCGTTCTACGCATTATCGCCGACTGCACATGCTCCGTTCCCGTTCTCCCCCCCAAACCCTCCCTGCTGGTAGGAACATTGCTGTCTGTGCGGACGCCTCATGACGGTTTGCTCGCATGTTCGGCAGACGTGGCAGGCCGGTCTGTGTGCCTGAACGCCTCTTCCTCTCGCCGCGTGCATTGCCCCGACCAGCAGGTCCCACGACCCTCTGGAGAGAAGCTTTCGGTCACTTATGCGCAAACTCGCGATCATCACAATCTCTCTGGCGTTCGTGTTGGCGAGCGCCGCGTGCGCCGAAGAGGCCGTCGGCCGCCTCAAATACGGTGGCGGTGGGGACTGGTACGCCAACCCCACATCGCTGCCGAACCTGCTCGCCTTTGCGCGCGAGCATGCCAACCTCGACCTGCCGCAGCGCGAGGTAACAGTCGAGCCGGGTTCGCGCGATCTGCACTCATTCTCCTTCGTCCACCTCACCGGTCACGGTCGCATCAGCTTCACACCCGCCGAGGCGCGAAACCTGCGGGAATACCTCCTCGGCGGCGGCTTCCTGCATGTTGACGACAACTACGGCCTCGACGAGAGCTTCCGAATCGCGGTCCGCGAGGTCTTTCCGGACCGCGACCTGATCGAGCTTCCTTTCTCGCACCCGATCTACCACTGCCTCTTCTCTTTCCCCGGCGGCCTGCCGAAGATACACGAGCACGACGGCGGCCCGCCCCACGGCTACGGCATAGTGCATGAGGGCCGCGTGGTGCTGTTCTACTCGCACAATACCGACCTCGGAGATGGCTGGGAGAGCGCCGAGGTACACAGTAATCCGGAGGAAGTGCGGCGGCAGGCGTTGCGGATGGGGACGAACCTGCTGGTCTACGCGCTCAGCCGATAGTCGCATCTGGCTTGCAGGACGGGGCCGGTGTCACTATAATCACCTAACGCCCGGGGCGAAACAACCTGCTACCGGGGGTGTCCAAAGATAGGCCCGACATCGCAGCGAGCCTCGGCGGTGCCGGGATATGACAACGCGCAGCTTCAGGGCAACCGCCCTTACCACTCGGTTGCGGATAACCGCACCAGGGGAGAATAGCGTCATGAGGAACGCGTCACACATCTACGCTCTGACCACACTGCTTCTGCTGGCCGCCTTCGTATTCGCGGGCTGCGGCGGCGACAGCGACCAGCGAGTGTTCCAGAATGTCTCCGAACGCGTCTCGTGGGGCAGCAACAACCGCGTCGCCTTCGCCTCCTTCGGCGGCAACGGGCTGCTGTACACCTACACCATCAATGACACGGGCGGCAATCTCGTGCTGCTGACGCTGTCGGACGACGATGCCGACCTCGTCGATGAGGGTGGACGCCAGCCGAGCTTCAGCCCGGATGCCACCCGGATTGCGATCTCATCACGTCGCGGGCAGACGCCTGCGATCTACCTGATCGACAGCACACGCGGTGACCGGGATGCGATTACGCGCGTGACCCCCGACGGGGACACCGGCGCCGACACGCAGCCGAGCTTCCATCCCAACGGCGACCAGATCGTCTTCACCACGACCCGCACCGCCGGTAATGCCGACATCCACATCATCGGTACCGATGGCGCCGGCAACACTCCCGTCATCGCAACTGCGGCCGAGGAGCAGTGGGGTGTTGTCTCGCCCAACGGCAATATGCTGGCCTACCAGTCCGATGCCGCGGGCCAGACCGACATCTGGGTCAAGGACATCAGCGGTCTCGGCGGCGCGGGCTATGATCCGACCGATCCGGGCACCAACCTGACTGCCGGCACTCCCTTCCGCAATGCGGCGCCGGCGTGGGCGCCGGACGGCACGAAGATCGCATTCCACTCGAACCGCAACGGCGACTTCGACATCTTCATGATGAACGCGGACGGCACCGGCCAGGTCGCCGTCACCGGCGATCCGCGCTCCGACGGCTACCCGGTGTTCAGCCCCGGTGGTGACCGGATGGCGATCACCCGCGACCGCGAGATCTGGACCGTCCCGGCCGAGCCGTGGGTTGATTGGCAGGGCGACGCAGAGGATCGCTCCGAGCAGCTCACACGGCGCTTCTGATCGATCACCGGCGCAACTCCCGACGGGCCCGGCAGAGTACCGGGCCCGTCTTCATGTACGCCCCGCGGTTCCCGGAAGGTCCGAGGCGCCGGGCAGCGAACTGCCACGACCAGACAGCCACTGACGCAGGACCGGGAGATGGAGGCAATGACACGTTACCCGCAGCAGCCGGTGAAGATCACCTCGCCATGGGATGGCGATGTGCTCAACCGCTGTGATGGCACAGAGACAGACGAGGGCCTGACCATCACCATCGAGGGCAGCGCTCCCGCCGGCGATTACCTCTTCGTACAGGGGCAGCCTGTGCAGCGTGAGGGCGATCACTTCAGCGTCGAAGTCACGCTCACTGAGCCGCGAACCACCATCACCGCCGAAAGCCCTTCCGGCTCCGATCGCGTCAGGCTCATGTACGACCGCGCATCGCGCAAGCGCTACCGCTTCTCCAGCGATGACAACGTACTCTTCTTGCGAGATATCGCGCGCGATATGCCGGGCTCCATCTTCGACCACTGGTACCTCGCCTTCTGGCGCGAGATGAACCAGCGCTTCGGCGCGAAGATCCACATCAATATCTACTACCAGTGCGAGGGCTTCATCCTCGCCGATCTGCCCGACAAGTGGCGCGATGAGTGGGCGGAGAATGGCGACTGGCTGCACCTGAGCTTCCACGCGCTGCAGAACGAGCCGGGGCATATCTACCGCAACGCCCCCGCCCGCCGCGTCGCGCGCGACTTCGAGCTGGTCATGGACGAGATCTACCGCTTCGCCACTCCAAAGGTCACCGGAAATGCCACCACCGTTCACTGGGCGGAGGCGACGCGGGAGGCCTGCGTGGCTCTGCGCGAGCGCGGGATTGAGCGCCTGATCGCGCTGCCCGGCTTTGACCCGGATGGCTTGCCGAAGACCTCCTACTACCTCGATCCTCCGCATGTGCAGCACCTGGTGGAGCGCGATGCATGGTGGGATGCCGATACCGACATCATCTTCGTGGCCTGCGATGAGGTCGTGAACTCGCATGCGCTCGACCGGGTGCCGCAGGTGCTTGATGAGCAGGAGAAGAGCCCGAACACATGCGAGTTGGTCGAACTGCTCATCCATGAGCAGTATTTCCGCCGCGAGTTGATGAACTTTCAGCCGGACGTCAAGGACAAAGTCATTGCAGCCCTCGAATGGGTCACCGAGCGCGGCTACGAGCCCTGCTTCTGGTCGGAGGGCCTGCTGGGGAACACGTGGGGCTGGGCGTAGACGCGTCGCAGATTACGATTCAAAGTGAGTGAGGCCACGTGAAGCTCAGGACAGCCGCAGTCGCTGTCGCAATAGTGCTCATCGCCACGGCAGCCTTCGCTGCCGACCCGATCCTTGAAGTCATTCAGGATCGCGAGGATGGCATCTACGCCTGCGGCGATACGGCCACCTTCGCCGTGCGACTGCTGGTGAATGACGCGCCGGTGCAGGGCACCGTGGGCTATCACCTCTCGCTTGACGGCGTCGGGCAGATCTCCGCGGGCGAACTGCAGGTCGGCGCGGAACCCGTGACGGTGTCGGGCAGCCTCGATGCGCCGGGCGTCCTCCGCTGCACGGCATGGGCGGACGTCAACGGGACGCGCTACTACGGCTTCGGCGGCGCTGCGTACGATCCCGAGCAGATCGGCCCGAGCGCGGCTGAGCCGGAGGATTTCGACGAGTGGTGGGCGGCGCAGAAGGCGCTGCTGGCGGAGGTGCCGATGGACGCGCAGCTTGAGGAGCGCACGCCGCCCGCGGGTGTGGGTGCGCTCTACAAAGTTTCGCTGGCGAACGTGGATGGCAGGCGCGTCTACGGCTGGCTGGCGCTGCCGGAGGGAGACGCACCCGCTCCGGGTCTGATGAACTTCACCGCAGCGGGCGTTTCCGGCACTGGCTACGGGACGGCGGCTGGAGGCGCGGCGAACGGCTTCGTGGCGATGCACATCATCCACCACAACTTCGACGTGGAGACGCCTAAGGAGGTCACGGACGCCATGAAGGCCGGGGAGCTTGCGGGCTACCCTCACCAGGGCCGCGAGAGCCGCGAGACCTACTACTTCCGGCACGTCTTCCTCGGCTGTGTACGGGCGATAGACCTGCTGACCTCGCGGCCTGAGTGGGATGGCGAGCATCTCGCGGTGACCGGCTCAAGCCAGGGCGGCGGGCTGTCGCTCGTGCTGTCGGGGCTGGATGACCGGGTGACCGCGCTGGCGGCGAATGTGCCCGCTCTGTGCGACCACACGGGCCTGCAGCAGGGCCGCGCGAGTGGCTGGCCACGGCTGATACCCTCCGACGACCCACATGGAGTGGTCGCGCAGGTGGCGCCCTACTTCGACGCGGTGAACTTCGCCCGGCGCTTCGATGGCGACGCGTGGGTAACGGTCGGGCTGATCGATCGCACCTGCCCGGCAACAAGCGTCTACTGCGCCTACAACGCGCTCCAGGGGCCGAAGCAGATCCTCGTGTATCCGCGGATGGGGCATGCTGCCCCGCCGGAGTACGGCGCGGCGCGCATGACATGGCTCAAGCAGGTCTGCGGGATGGAGTGAAAGGCAGCGACGAAAGCAACAGAAGCAACGAAGGCAACGACAGCGACGGCAAAAACGGCACAGGCTGGCGCGGGGGCGTTGCCGTCAAGCCGCCAAGGGCGGGCCTCACCCCCCTCGGTCCTCCCTCTCCCTGGACTTCGCTGCGCGAAGTCTGGCGGGACGAGGGGGGAGGTAACGGCTTACGACAGCACAATCTCAATCATGTGCCACGGGCGCCCTCGCCCGTGGGCCGTTCGTGAACAGAAATCGTAAGACAGGAGGGGCGGTCGTTGGCCAACCGCTGAGCGGGCCCCTCCCCCTCGGGAAGAACGGCTTACGGCGGCGCTTCCGTTGCCGTGGTCGTTGGAGAGGTCGGCCCCCGTGCCGACCTGTGCCGTAGTCGTAGTTGCCGTTGCCGTTGCCGTTGCCGTTGCCGTTGCCGTTGCCGTTGCCGTTGCCGTTGCCGTTGCCGTTGCCGCTTGCCGTTGCC
>JAAYJW010000006.1 GCA_012522765.1 candidate division WS1 bacterium
CGTACATGTCCGGAAGCTCGGCCGTCTCGCCACCAAGCAGCGAGCATCCGGCGATGCGGCAGCCCTCGGCGATGCCCGAGACGATCTCCGCGATCGTCTCCGGGATCAGCTTGCCGATGCCCACGTAGTCGAGGAAGAGCAGCGGCCGCGCGCCCTGGCAGACGATGTCGTCCACGCACATGGCCACGCAGTCCTGGCCGACGGTATCATGCCTGTCGAGCGCGAATGCGATCTTGAGCTTGGTGCCGACGCCATCGGTCCCGGCAACGAGCACCGGGTCGGCGTAGTCGCCACCGAGGGTCGTCATGCCGCCGAAGTCGCTCAGACCGCTGATGACCGCCGCGGTGTGCGTGGACTTCACGGCAGCCTTCATCAGGTCAACCGCGCGCTCTCCCGCGTCTATGTCAACGCCCGCCCGTTTGTATGTCGCGCCCTCGCTCATATCGTCTCCTGTGGTCGCTGCAAGCTGCAAGCGGCCAGCTAATGGCTATGGCTGTGGGCCCGTCAGGCGACCGGGCCCTCCAGCGGTTTGCGCTCTGATTACCACCAAAGCTACCGTCACGCTTTCGTGGCTTCGAGGTCGAACTTCGTGACCTTCAGGTGCTCGGGCACCTCGATCGGGTAGTCGTTGCTGAAGCAGGCGGTGCAGAAGTTGCCCTTAGGCAGGCCGACCGCCTTGACGAGGTTGTTCAGATGCAGAAAGTCGAGTGAATCCGCGCCGATATGCTCGCGGATCGCTTCCTTGTTCATGCGCGCGGCGATCAGTTCAGAGCGCCCCGCCGAGGTGTCTATCCCGTAGAAGCAGGGGAATTTGATCGGCGGGCACGATATGCGCAGGTGGATCTCCCGGGCGCCGGCCTCGCGAAGAAGCTGAATCTCGGGGCCAGTGGTCGTGCCGCGCACGATCGAGTCATCCACCACCACGAGGCGCTTGCCCGCGACGGCTTCGCGCAGAGGTGTGAGCTTCATCCGTACGCCCAGCGAGCGCATCCGCTGGCTGGGCTTGATGAAGGTGCGGTGGATGTATCGGTTCTTGATGAAGCCCTCGCCGAACGGGATGCCCGACACTTCGGCGAAGCCAACGGCGTGAGGGATGCCCGTCTCCGGCACACCCATGACCATGTCCGCCTCGACCGGCGACTGGCCTGCCAGCATGTGGCCCATGCGCACGCGCGACTGGTAGATGGAGCGCCCGTAGATGTGGCTGTCGGGGCGGGCGAAGTAGATGAACTCGAAGATGCAGCATGCCTTGCGCTCGGGCTCGATCACCTGCATGGACTGCATCCGGCCGGGCGTGAGGGTGACGATCTCGCCCGGTTCGACCTCGCGCACGTAGTCGGCGCCGATGGTGTGCAGCGCGCAGGTCTCGGAGGCGATGACCCACGAGTCGCCGTTGAGGCGACCGATGCAGAGCGGGCGAACGCCGTGGGGATCGCGCACCGCGATCAGTCTGTCGGGGGTGATGATGCCCAGCGAGTAGGCTCCCTCGATCTCATGCATGGCCTCGGCGATGGCGTCCTCCAGCCGCTCCTGCGGTGAGCGCGCGATCAACTGAGTCAGCACTTCGGTGTCGCTGGTGGCGCCGAAGACGGTGCCCGCGGCCTCCAGTCGATCGCGCAGCGCCCGTGCATTCACCAGGTTGCCGTTGTGGGCCACCGCAAATGGGCCGCTGGAATGCTCCGCAGCGAAGGGCTGAGCGTTCTCGATCACGTTCGAGCCCATCGTCGAGTAGCGGACGTGTCCGAGGGCCACGTCGCCCTGAAGTCGCGCGAGGTCCTCGTCATCAAAGACCTGGGTGGTGAGGCCCATGCCGGTGTGAAGGTCTATCTCGCCGCCTGCGCCGACGGCGATACCGGCGCTTTCCTGGCCCCGATGCTGCAGGGCGAAGAGGCCGAAGTAGCAGAGGCGCGAGATGTCATCAGTTCCGGGCGAAATGATGCCGAAGACGCCACAGGCGTCTCGCCAGGTCGTGTCGTGTATCTGATAGAAGCAGTCGCCACAGCACTGCATGCTGTTCATTGTGCCTCCCTGCGCACCTTGCTGTCGCTTTCGATGACCTTCGCGGCTCGCTCCTGCGTCATCGCATCAAGCCGCCCGGCAAGTTCTGTGTCCTGCAGCGCGAGGATTCGCGCCGCGAGGACCGCTGCATTGCTCGCCCCGTCGATCCCCACCGTCGCCACCGGGATGCCCGATGGCATCTGCACGATCGCATAAAGCGCATCGACGCCCCGCAGAGCGGTGGCGTCGATGGGTACCCCGATGACCGGAAGCTGGGTATGAGCGGCGACTACGCCGGGCAAGGCCGCGGCGGCACCCGCTCCCGCGATGATTACCTGCAGTCCTCTTTCGGCCGCGCCGGAGGCGTACTCTGCGACCAACTCGGGCGTCCGGTGAGCGGACATGATGCGGATCTCATGCGCGACCCCGAGCCTGGCGAGGAGATCCGCACAAGGCTGCATCACAGCGAGATCGGACTCACTTCCCATGACGATGGAAACCACCGGCTGCTTGCCTGCCATCGGTTCACCTGTTCCTGATGATATGTGCCCTCGCGCCCGCCCCGCTACCTGCCCACCGCGCGCTCTGCGATGTCGGTCCTGAAGTACATGTCCTCAAAGTTGATCTTCGCGACCGCGGAGTATGCTCGGTCGCGTGCATCGGAAAAGTCGCTGCCGAGGGCGCTCACGCCAAGCACGCGGCCGCCGTCGGTGAAGCAACGCCGCCCCATGCGGCGGGTGCCGGCATGGAAGACTACGACGCGCTCGTCCACCTGTGCCTCCTTGAGGCCGGTGATCTCCTTGCCGCTCTCGTAGCTGCCCGGATAGCCGCCCGAGGCACAGACGACGCAGACAGCGACATCGTCGCTCCACTTCGCCTCCACCTCGTTGAGGCGCCCCTCAGCGGTGGCCAGCAGAAGCTCTACAAGATCGCTTTCGAGTCTTGGTAGCACCACCTGCGTCTCCGGGTCGCCAAAGCGGCAGTTGTACTCCAGCAGCCGCGGGCCGTCCTCTGTCAGGATGATCCCCGCATAGAGCGTCCCGCTGAACGGAGTGCCGTCCTCGTCCATCTGCTCGACGGTGGGGTAGATGATGTCGCTGAGGATCTCCTCCAAAAGCTCCGGTGAGACCGCCGGAACGGGGCTGTAGCAGCCCATTCCGCCGGTATTGGGGCCCTCATCGCCATCATAGACGCGCTTATAGTCCTGTGACGGCACCATCGGGACGATTGTTTCGCCGTCGCAGAAGACTTTGATGGAACACTCCTCCCCCTGAAGGTACTCCTCGACAACCACGCGCTCTCCGGCGACACCGTATGCCTTCTCCACCATGCAGCGATCAACCGCGTCGAAGGCGTCCTCAACGTTCTCGGCGACCGTCACGCCTTTGCCCGCGGCCTCGCCGTCAGCCTTCACGACAATCGGCGCGCCCTCGCGCTGAATATAAGCCTGGGCCTTAGCGGGATCGGTAAATACTTTGAAGCGCTTGCCAGGCACGCCAGCGCGATGGAGCAGTTCATTGGTAAACGCCTTACTGCCCTCGAGGCGCGCGGCCGAGGCGGTGGGGCCGTAGATCGTCAGGCCCCGGCTGCGGAAATGATCCACGATCCCGTAGATGAGTGGCCGCTCCGGCCCGACTACCGTCAGATCGATCTCCTGCTCCTCCGCGAAGTCTCCGAGCTTCTCAATCGCGTCCGGCTTTATTGCTATGCACTCGGCCACCCGAGCGATGCCGGCGTTCCCGGGTGCGCAGTAGAGCTCATCGCAAAGCGGGCTCTGGGCGATCTTCCAGCAGAGGGCGTGCTCCCTGCCGCCGGAACCGACCACGAGTATCCTCATGTGTCTACCTCAGCCTTCCCTGAACCGGTCGAAATTGTCGAAGATTCGGTAATCCTGTTGAAAGTGAAGCTCGATGGTGCCGACCGGGCCGTTTCTGTGCTTCGCCACGATCAGCTCCGCCTTGTCCGGCCCTTTAGGCTGGTTCTTCTCGCGCTCGATCCGCGCCCGCTCCTCGGCTTCCGTCTCCTCGACGTTCTTCTTCTTTTCGTAGTAACTGGGGCGAAAGAGCATGCAGACGATATCGGCCTCAGCCTCAATCGAGCCCGACTCGGCCAGGTCCGACAGAATCGGCCGCTTCTCTTCGCGGCGCTCGACATTGCGTGAAAGCTGCGAGCCCAGTACGACCGGAATGTTGAGTTCGCGCGCCATGGCCTTCATGGCACGCGCGACCTCACCGATCTCCTGGTGCCGGTTCTCTGACCTCGCAGCGCCGGTGCTCACCAGTTGCAGGTAGTCCACGCAGATGAGGCCGATGTCCTCGTTGGACTTCATCCGCCGCGCCTTCGACCGCAACTCCATGATGGAGATGCCCGGTGTGTCATCGATGAAGATGCGCGCGCTTGCAAGCGCACCCGCCGCGGCGCCGATACGCCCCCAATCGTCCTGGCGCGTCCGCCCCGCGCGGAGACTCCACCCGTTGACGCGCGCGCGGCCGCACAGCAGCATTTCAGCAAGCTGTGAGGCGGACATCTCGAGACTGAAGATGCCCACCGGCACCGGCCGCTTGCGATTGGTCGCCGCACCGAGCGCGACGTTGTTGACCATCAGTGAGGTCTTGCCCATCGAGGGGCGACCGGCGAGAATCACCAGGTCGCCGTTCTGCAGCCCTGCTGTCAGCCTGTCGAAGTCATCAAGCCCCGTCGGGATACCTGTTACCGTCTCGCCCCGCTTGGAGGCCTCCTCGAGGTGCAGCATGGTCGCATGCACCAGCGGACCAATATCCTCATACTCCCTGCTCGAACGCTGCTGCGCGATCTCGAAGATGCGCTGCTCCGCGCTATCGAGGGCGCTCTGAAGATCCTCCGGATTGTCGTAGCCGAGTGCCTGGATCTCCCCGCCGGCCGTGATCAGCCGCCGCAGCACCGCCTTCTCATGGACGATGGTAGAGTAGCGGATGATATGCGCGGTCGTAGGCACCTCACCGATCAGCCGCGTGAGGTACTCCCCGCCGCCGACAGCGGCAAGCTGCTCGCGGCGCCGAAGCTCAGCGCCGACCGTCACGACGTCAACCGGGTCCCCGGCCTCATCCACCGCCCTGATGGCGGAGAAGATGCGGCGGTGGGCCTCGCGGTAGAAGTCCTCCTCCGAGACGATGGCCATGGCCCGGCTCACGGCGCCGGGCTCGATCAGCATGGAGCCGAGCGTAGCCTGCTCCGCCTCCAGATCCTGAGGTGGCAGCCGGTCAGCTAAGCTTCCGCGCGGCTGCCTGCGGCTCTCCTCGATCATTCAGGCCTCCCGTCCGGAAGAACAAGATCGCGGTTGCCTGATCCTGGGCACTACTCTTCCTCGGCCCCCTGCTCCTCAGCCTCGGCCTCGGCGACCTCCTCCTCGGCCTCCTCGGCCTCCTCGGCTGCGACAGCTTCCTCCTCCGCTGCGATCTGCTCCGCTACCTCTTCGAGCACCTCTTCGGGGCTGCGCTCCTCTTCATCAATGCCCAGAACGCGGACCGGAAGCTGGACCTCGACGTCCTTGTAGATCCTGGCGTTGATGAGGTAGTCGCCGGTCTCGCGGATCGCCTCGGGGATGTCAATATCGCGGCGATCTACCACGATGTGCAGTTGCTCCTCGGCGGCCAGTGCGATCTGACCGGTGGTGACGGTGCCGTGCAGACGCCCGCCCTCGCCGGTCGGGGCACGCACCACGATCCGCTGGCCGCGCAGTTCCTCGGCCTTCTCCTGAGCGCTGGCGCGCTTCTGGTCGTCGCGCCTCTCGATGGCATCGCGGCGGTTCTCCAGGTCCTTGAGCGCGCCCTTGGTGGCACGCACTGCCAGGTTGCGCGGCTCGAGGTAGTTGCGCAGGTAGCCATCGGCAACATCAATGACCTCGCCCTCATGACCGACGCGCGGAATGTCTTCGAGCAGTATGACCTTCATCTGTGTCCTCCTGATGCGAATGGCCGCCGGATAAGCCCGCCCGGCGGCTGGACATCGCCGTTTTGGATGGCTCACGGCCGCGCGAATGACCCGACCGCTCTGCTTACGGTTGTACGACAATAGGCCCCGAGGGGGCATACATCGCTAGTAATCAGTCTGATAGCGTATCCCGAGCATCGGGTCGGGGCCGCCGCTCTGGAGTAGTCGCTCGAACCCCAGCAGCAGGCTGTAGTCCCGCTGCAGGTTCATCCGCCACCGCAGGTCCATGCGCAGCGAATCGAGGTCGTAAAGCTCCGCCTCCAGCGAGCCGCTCCCGGCCTGGTTCCAATCGTACCCGACTCCGAGTTCGCCGCCGAAGAGCCCCACGCGACCGACACTGCTCCCCATCAGGCGCCCGTACTGGAGGTCAAGCGCGGCGCTGTCCTCGACGTCGCGCAGACCGAGGCGCCAGAAGTGATGGGCATCGCGGGAGGGGCGAATATCAAACCCTGCGTCGGCCCTGATGCCATCGCCCTCAATCGAGCGCAACTCAAAGCGCGTCCGCGTGTTGATGCCGGTGAATATTTCCTGTGTAGCTCGCACGGACTCCATGGTGCTCTCGACATCGGAGATAAGGCCCTCAGCTCTCTCCATCGTGCCACGACTTGATTCCGCCGTCAGGCGCAACTCATGCACCGCCACACGCAGGTCCTCGTTCACCTGCTCGTCGGTCATGATCTCCTCGGCGGCCTCGGACGCCCGTTGCAGAGATTCCGTGGCCTGCCGCACGTTCTCAATGGCGCTTTTGAGGTCTGTCCCAAGCTGCTCATCCCCGACCAGCGCCGCGACACCCTCACTGGCTTCAGCAATGTTGTCGCTTGCCACGCGCAGGTTAGCGAACGCCGCCTCAGCGTCATCGGTCACTGTTGTCGTCTCGACCTGCTCCCGCACCAGCGCCGCCATCTCGGCGACGTCCGCGGACGCCCGCACAACGTTGTCGCCCGCCATGGCAAGCTGCGTGGGCAGCGGATTGGTCGCCAGCATCCGTTGTATCTGCCCCGTCGATTCCTCGATGCTCTCTGAGGCACCGACGAGATTGGTCATCACTTCCGCAATGCGCTGCTCATTCGCCGCCCCCACCCGGGCGACAACGTCAACGATTTCCACCGCTCGGTTGGAGACGAGCACCGCCCGCTCTGTGGCCTGCTGGAGATTGGCCATCGTCTGGCGGAGGTCCTGCTGCATCTCCACGTCGGTTACCACAGCATTGACGGCCGCCACCGCGACCTGAGCCGAGGCGATCAGCTCTCGCACCTCGTCCATGACTACTTCGGCGCTGCTGGCGGCGCCGCCGCCGATCACATCGCCGTCAGCGACTCGTCGGCGGGGACCTTCGACGTCGGTAGGCCGCCTGATCGAGACGTACTTGTCGCCAACAAGCGCACCCTGCTTGATCTCGAACGTGTCTGAACGATAGAGAACCGTGTCCGGCTTGATAGTCAGTTGCACCGCCGCGGGCTTCCCCGGGAAGTCCCTGTGCGGCTCGAGGCGTACGCGGCGAACGGTCCCCACATTTACCCCACCGAGTCTGACCGGAGAGCCTTCCTCAAGCCCCTGCACGTCGGCAAACTGCAGGGTGATCTGATACGCCCCTATGTTGCGAAGAGCGCCACTGAGGAAGACTGCCACCCCAAGGGCCAACACCACCACCACTATCACCAGCAAGCCCACTTTGGCCTCTGACGACACCGGCTATCACCTCATCGAGCAGTGCTCGGTCATGTCTGCAGTCCCGAGGCCATGGACAAAACGGTGCACCACCGGAGTGTCATCTTCGCGCAGTTCATCCGGCGTCCCGATCATCTGCACCTTCTGGTCGTGCAACATCAGGATACGATCGCATATCCCCAGCAGGTTCGGGACGTCGTGCGAGACGATTATCGCCGTCGAACCGGTATCGGTGCTGACCTTCTTGATCAGCCCGCTGATATTGCACGCCATGATAGGGTCGAGGCCGCTGCTGGGCTCGTCGTACAGCACCAGTTCGGGCTCTTCCATCAGGGCGCGCGCGATGCTCACGCGCTTGCGCATCCCGCCCGACAGATCGGCGGGCATCCGGTCCTCGGTCCCCTCCATCTCCACCATATCCAGCAGTTCCGCCACACGCCGGCGCCGCTGGTCCTGGCTGAGATCCCTGCGGTTGCGCACGGCAAATCCCACGTTCTCGGCCACCGTCATCGAATCAAAGAGCGCGGAATACTGGAAGCACATCCCCATCGACTTCCGCACCCGGTTCAGTTCATCCTCACTCAACTCGGTGATGCTTTCGCCTTTGAACAGGATTTCGCCTGAATCCGGCCGGTCCAGCCCGATCAGCAGCCGCAGCAGCGTGGTCTTTCCCGAGCCCGACATCCCCATGATGCCGAAGATCTCACCGGGCCAGACGTTGAACGAAACGTTGTCGATAATGGTCTGCCCGTCTATCTGCCGCGTCACGTACTGCACTGACAGCAGCGGTTGCCCGCTGCGGTCAATAGGCTCTCGCGCGGGCAGTGGAACCGGCCGAGCGGTCTCCTCGCCGACCTCGATCCCGGCTTCTCGCTCCGCCTCCGCCACCACATCGGTGTCGTGCGCCATGTATTAGCCCCTTTGGCCTCCGCTATACTACGGGAAGAGCACCACGGTCAGCGCGAGATTCGCGGCGTAGATCAGCATAATGCAGTAAACGACCGCTCGGGTGGTCGCGCGCCCTACCTCTTCTGACGCCTTCTCCGTGTAAAGCCCCTGATGGCAGCCGATGATCGCGATAATGATGCCAAAGAAGATACCCTTGATGACGCCTGCCGCTACCGTCCAGATTTCCAGATTGCCCGGTATGCTGCCGAAATAGCCGTCAGCGGTCATCCCGATTGTCGCGTTCGCCATGACATAGCCGCCACTGACCCCGATCACGTCCGCGACGAGCACCAGCATCGGCACCGTGGCCAGACCCGCGATGTAGCGCGGCACCACCAGGTACTGCACCGGATCGGTCGCCATAGTCCGCAGAGCATCAATCTGCTCGGTGACTTTCATGGTGCCAAGCTCGGCCGCCATTGCCGAACCGGCGCGGGCAGCAACCACGATCGCAGTCAATGCGGGCCCCAGTTCGCGCGCCATCGTCTCGGCCACTGCCCAGCCGACGAAGCCGCCGGCACCCAGCAGCATGGCCTGATCCGCCACGTGATAGGAGAAGACCATGCCCGAGAAGAGCATTGTGACGGCCACAATCGGCAGCGAGCTGACGCCCACACTCGCCATCTGGGCGATGGTCGGCTTCAGCTCGATGTTGCCACGGCTCAGGTGAACGAGGGTCCTCAGGTGCAGTTCAGACGTCTCGCCGAAATACTCAAGCCCTCGCAGAATATACGCGCCGAATGCGGCAATGGCTGATAGCACCGTGGAGGCTCCGTAGTGCGGTGGTACCGCTCCTCGTCTCTGAACCGATTATAGCTTTCACAGGTCCGCGAAGTCAAGCTGACCCCCAGGCGGGGGCCGGGGCTGGTGATCTCCCACAGCCGCACCACCGTCTCGGGCCATCAGAGGGTCATCGCAACACCACTGCGGCGTAGTAGCCGACGACCTCCGGCCCGGGCACCACATCGCCGGACGTGGAGTAGGCGAGCGATCGGACGGTAGTGCCCCCGAGCTCGCCGGCAGCCAGCAGCATCGCGGCGACAGGTCCGGCGCCGCACATGCTGATCCGGCGCGAGTCCCGCTCCGCGAGCAGCCCCTCCGCATCGAGAGCCTCGATCCTGTCAATCAGCACCTGATCCTGCCGCCGTGCCGTGGCCGCGGGCTGGTAGTGCGTCATGTCGGTGCTGGCTACGACCACCGCATCGCGCCCCTCGAGCGCCTGCGCGACCGCATGCCCAAGTTCCCGCGCCGCCCCGATATCCTGCGCGCCCATCATCACGGGCACGAAGAGCAGCGCCTCCTCGTAGAGATACTGCAGAAACGGGAGCTGCACCTCAAGGCTGTGCTCACCGAAGAACGCATCAGCGGAGGTCTGGAACTGAGGCAACTGCGCAGATATCGCTTCCGCGACATCATCCGCGATCTTCAGGTCGCCCAGCGGCGTACGCCATGCCCCTGATGTCTGCACAGCCGAGTGTGTTCCGGCATGGCCGTGGTTGACGCCGATCACCACCACGACATCCGGATGACCGTCTGACGCAAGCGCATCATACGCGTGAGCCGCGGTGGCGCCGGAGAAGACGTAGCCGGCGTGAGGGCTGACCACGCCGACGATCCGCCTCGAACCGTGCTCATGTACCTCCGGAAGGTCTCCTGGCCCCAGCTCACTCATGAAGCTGGCCTCGATTTGCCGCACCAATCCCATCCCCGACGCCGGGTAGAACTGCCCGGCGACGGCCGGTTTCCTGATCGTGTCAGGCATCGTGATGCCTCCCCGACAACATCAAGCGGCCGCAACGCTGTACCTAAGCATCCCCCAGCAGTGTGACGATGGCCTTCACGGCCTCATCAAGCGGGACAAGCTGCTCCTCACCATCCACGCGGCGCCGCAGCTCGACCTTGCCCTCTTTCTTCGTCGTCCGGCCGACCACTGCGCGCACGGGCGCGCCGATCAGATCCGCCTCGGCGAACTTGACGCCCGGCGAGGCATCGCGCTCATCGTAGAGCACCTCGATGCCCGCCTCGCGCAACTCCGCATAAAGGTTATCCGCGACGGCCCGCAGTTCCTCGTCATCAGGCGAAAGAAGCAGGATCGTGGCATCGAACGGCGCGCTCTCTCGGGGCCACATGATGCCCGCATCATCGTGATACTGCTCCACCAGCGCCGACACGATCCGGCTCACGCCGATTCCGTAGCAGCCCATGATGCAGGGCTGCTCGTGCCCGTCGGCATCGCGGAAGGTGGCATCCAGCGCTTCGGAGTAGTTCGTGCCGAGCTTGAAGACATGCGCCATCTCGATGCAGCGGCGCGCCTGCAGCGCACCACTGTCGCAGTGGGCGCATGAGTCGCCGTGGCAGGCCTCGCGCAGGTCGGCGAACTCGTCCGGCTCAAAGTCCGCCCCAAGATTCACGTTCGTGAAGTGGGCATCGTCCTGATTCGCGCCGGTGACGAAGTCCGACATCGCCTGCACTTCGTAGTCGGCGATGATGCGCACGTTCTCCGGCAGCCCCACAGGCCCTGCGAAACCCACACGCGCACCGGTAAGCTCCCGCACTTCGGCCTCATCAGCCATCCGCAGCGATTCACCATGGACGATCCGCGCAAGCTTGAACTCGTTGAGCGACCGATCTCCTCGCACCAGCGCGGCGATGAAGCCCTCATCAGTGCGGTACAGGAGCGTCTTCACGAGGCGATCGGGCGTGGTGCCGAGCATCCCCGTCACCTGCTCGACCGTCTTCGCGTCCGGCGTCGAGACAAGCTCGCGATGGCTTTCGGCGGCCGGTTCGATGGGCTCAGGGGCCATCGCAGTTGCGCACTCGGCGTTGGAGGCATAGTCGCATGAATCGCACATGTAGACGGTATCCTCACCGTTCTCGCTCAGCAGCATGAACTCGCGGGTGTCGGTGCCGCCGATTGAGCCCGCCTCGGCCTCAACTACCACCACCGGCAGCCGCAGTCGCTCGAAGATGCGGACGTAGGCGTCATACATCGCGTCATAGGACGTATCCAGCCCCTCGCGGGTGCGGTCGAAGCTGTAGGCGTCCTTCATGATGAACTCTTTGCCGCGAATGAGGCCGCCGCGGGGGCGGATCTCGTCGCGGAACTTCACCTGGATCTGATACAACGTCACCGGCAGTTCGCGGTAGGAGTCGAGATCCATCGCAATGAGGTCGGTGATGACCTCCTCGTGCGTGGGGCCGAGGCAGAATTCGCGCTCTGCGCGATCGGTGACGCGCAGCGGGGTGGGCTGGAATGTGTCCCATCGGCCGGAACGCTCCCACAGGTCGCGCGGGTGCAGCACGGGCATCAGCACCTCATGAGCGCCGGCGCGGTTCATCTCCTCGCGCACAACATTTTCGACTCTCTGAAGCACGCGCTGCCCCAGCGGCAGCCACGTGAAGATGCCCGCTGACAGCGGGCGGATGAAGCCGCCGCGCAGCAGAAGTCTGTGGCTCGGCATTTCTGCGTCGGCCGGAGCCTCGCGCAACGTCGGCATGTAGAAGCGTGATGCGAGCACGGAATGTCCTCCTCGTGAGACGGTAAGCTACAGGTTGACCACTAACCACTGATCTCCTCAGCAATGCGCCGGGCTTCGATCATCAGTTCCTCGACGGCGTGCTCGATGGGCACGGTGCGAAGCTGCTCGCCGCGGGCGAAGATCACCGCTCGACCACGGCCGGCCGCGAGGCCCACGTGTGCCTGCCGTGCCTCGCCGGGGCCATTCACCTCGCAGCCCATGACCGCGACGTGCAGCGGCGCGTCAAGCTCCCGCAGCGCCATCTCGACCTCGCGCGCAAGCGGTGCAAGCTCGACCTGACAGCGCCCGCAGGTGGGGCAGGACGTCAGCCACGGCCCCTCGCGCAGCCCCAGCGAGCGGAGGAGCCACGTCGCGACCTCCACCTCATCCTCGGGCGGATCGGTCATCGAGACGCGGACCGTCTCCCCGATCCCCTCCGCAAGCAATATGCCCAGGCCGGCTGCCGATTTCACAGCCGCCGCGCAGCCGAAGCCCGCTTCGGTGATGCCAAGGTGGAGCGGCAGGTCCGTTCGTGCGGCAAGTGCGCGATTCGCGCGGACCGTCATCGGCACATCCGTCGCCTTGATCGACACCACGAGGTCCTCAAAGCCAAGCCGGTGCATGCGCTCGATGGTCCGCAGGGCGCTGTCGGCGAGTGCATCGGCCGTCACGCCACCGTATCGCTCCAGCAAGTCGGCCTCGAGCGAACCGGAGTTGACGCCGACGCGGATCGGGATGTCGGCCTCAGTCGCGGCCTCTATCACCGCCGAGAGCCGCTCGTCATCACCGATGTTGCCGGGGTTGATCCGTAGCTTCGCCGCCCCCGCCCGGGCGCTCTCAACCGCAATGCGATAGTCAAAGTGTATGTCGGCAATCACCGGGAGCGGCGATTGCCGCGCTATCTCGGCGAACGGCTCAATCGCCCTTAGCGAAGGCACCGCCACCCGCACGAGATCGGCGCCTGCGGCCGCCGACCGCTCAATCTGCGCCACTGTCGCGGGCACGTCGCAGGTATCGGTCTTGGTCATCGTCTGGATGCTGACCGGGGCGGCGCCGCCGATCCGCACACCCCCCACGCAAACAGGGCGGGTGTCTCGGGAGGCCCATGGAGACGCACCGGCGGACGCAGTCATCGCCAACACCTCACGGCGTGCGGAACAGCACGAGATTGAGGATGTCGCGGAAGGTGATGATCAGGAAGAGGCCGAGCAGGATCGCCACGCCGGTGATCGTCACGATCGTCTCGATGCGCTGGTTGACCCGCCGGCGCATGACACCCTCGATCCCCAGCAGCACGATGCGGAAGCCGTCGAATGGCGGGAAGGGGAAGAGGTTGATGATCGCGAGATTGGCGCTGATGATCCCGCCGATGCGGGCGACCGCCGTCCAGCCCACGCGCGCGCTGTCGGCCGTAAGGGCGGCGATGCCGATGGGCCCTGAAGCCTCGGGAGCAATCTGACCGGTCACCATCATGTAGAGGCCACCTGCGACCATGATGACCGCGTCAATCGAGCCCTGGATGCCGTGATGGATGGCCTCGGCGAAGCCGACTTCACGCGTCTGCGCCTCCAGCACTACGCCGATGCGCCCGACCTCCTGGTGGGCGCTGGAAAGGCGGCCGCTCTCGTCCTGTTGGGCCACACGCGCCCACTCGCGTGCCGGAACCACGTCCAGCTCGAGACTCTGCCCGTCGCGCAGCACTACCATCGCCAGCGACTCATCGGGCCGTCGGGTGATGTAAGAGAGCGCCTCGTCCATCCCCATCGGAAACAGCGATATGCCCAACTCGCGCTCAAGTAACTCCCCGGCGTCCCCGGGCGCAACAGCATCGGGCACTTCCTCAAGCCGCGCAAGCTCGACGGTCACGGTGTCAACGAGGCTGCCCTCGGGCGTGAGGCGTAGCACCTCGGCCTCCACAGCCCCGTCGGCCGTCTCGCCGTCAGCGGCAGGGGGCGCTGCGAGTTGCGCCAGCAGCTCAGGGGCTGTGTTGACCTGCTCGCCCGCAACGAGGTAGAAGCGATCGTACTCCTGCAGACCTGCGCCATCGGCGATGCCGCCGCTCTCGACGCTCTCGATCAGCAGGCCGTGCTGCATGCCGTCGATCGAGACAATCTGATCGCCCGGCTGCAGCCCGGCGTTCGCGGCAGGGCTTTCGCTCATCACTCTGCGCACAACGACTTCCGTGTTGGGGAAGACCGGAATCCCGGAGGCGACGGCTATCGCGATGAACGCGACTGCCGCAAGCACCACATTCATCAGAGAGCCGGCAACGAGCACCGTCGCGCCCTGCCAGCGGGGGAACGCGTAGAAGCCGCGCGGGTCGGGCTCGGCGCCCGGCTCCATGCCGGCTATGCGCACATAGCCTCCGAGCGGGATCAGATTGATGCGATACTCAGTTTCTCCGCGCCTGAAGCCGAGTATACGCCTGCCGAAGCCCATCGCGAACTCATGGACGTGCATCCCCACCAGCTTTGCGAGCGTGAAATGCCCCAGTTCGTGAAAGAAGACGCAGGCGCCAAGGACGACAACGACGGCGATGACGCCGTTGATAGCAAATCCGAAGTTCTCAAGCATGTGACCAATCTCCAGTAGGTTGAAAGGCTGCCCCGCGCCGTCGTCTGCGCGCGCCGAGATGCGGCGAAGTAACAGTCTATCCCGCGACGGGGTATGATGGCAAGACCTTTGGTGCGCAAGCCATACTCAAATGAGTCCGCTCACATATCGCCGCGCCCAGGCGTCGGCCTCCTCGACATCACCGAGGCTGTCTACATCAATTGCCTGATGCTCCTCAAGTGCGCGCTCGATCAACTCCGGGATCTGCATGAAGCCGATGCGCCCGTTGAGGAAGGCCTCGACCGCCACCTCGTCGGCGGCATTGAGCACGGACGGGTAGCTGCGCCCCGCACGCGCTGCCGCAAATGCCAGCCTCAGGCACGGGAAGCGCTGCATGTCAGGTTCAGCGAAGGTCAACTGGCCGATCTCGGGCAGCGACATACGCGGGAGTTCATTCGCCACACGATCCGGGTAGAAGATCGCGAACTGGATCGGCATGCGCATGTCCGGCGGCCCCATCTGCGCCATCACCGCCCCGTCGTGGAACTGCACCAGCGAGTGGATGATGCTCTGATGATGCACCACCACCTCAATGTGCCGCACATCCACCCCGAACATCCAATGCACCTCGAAGACCTCGAAGCCCTTGTTGGCGCGCGTGGCCGAGTCGATGGTGACCTTTCGGCCCATCTTCCATGTCGGGTGATCGAGTGCTCGCTCGGCAGTCACCTCCGCAAGCTCCTCCGCCGACAGCCGTGAGAACGGGCCGCCCGACGCCGTCAGCAGCACGCGCTCCACTTCCGACGCGCGTTCTCCCCGCAGGCACTGGAAGATGGCGGATATCTCGCTGTCAATCGGCAGAAGCTGAGCGCCACTTTGTCGGGCAGCGTCGGTGACGATTGGGCCGGCGGCCACCAACGGCTCCTTGTTCGCCAGCGCGCAGTCAATCCCCGCCTCCAGCGCCACCAGCAGTGGCCGCAGTCCGGCCACGCCCGAGATAGCCCCGATCACGAGATCGGCCCCGGAATCGCGCACCAGGTCGCAAACGCCCTCCGCGCCCGTCAGCAGGCTGCCCCGCGGCATGGATGCGCCCGTCGCAGCCGTCTCATCCGCCAGAGCGAGCAAATCCACCTCGAACTC
Organism: candidate division WS1 bacterium; assembly: GCA_012522765.1. GTDB lineage: Bacteria > Armatimonadota > Zipacnadia > Zipacnadales > UBA5352 > UBA5352. The sequence continues at coordinate 15,795 of JAAYJW010000006.1, forward strand.
CCGAGCCTGCTCGGCGAGGCGCCGAGCGTTGCCACCTGCGGCGAGCGCAACCACTTCCAGGCGGTCCGGGTGCGCGCGGACCATTTCCAGCGTTTGTTCTCCGATTGAGCCGGTTGAGCCGAGAATCGCAAGCCTCTTGCGTCCTTCAGTCACGATACTGCTCCTCCCGATGGGGAAGTGTGATGGCGATCTGCTGCGTCTGAGGCGTCAGAACTTCGGCCAGGTATACTCCTGCGTTCGGTCGTAGACCGGAGCCGGCCCCTGAGGTCCTCGGACTGAACCGGGGACGGGTTCATACGAGAAGCTGGCGATGTCATCAAGGTTGCGGCGAATCTCCCACTGTCGCGTCCGGTTGTGCAGCCAGAACTGCTTCTCCAGCTTCTCGGCATGCCCGTCGTAATAGGCGAGCGTGGTGTGTTCGTGGAAATACTCATCCACCACGAGCGGTATGACCGACTCCGCGAGGTTCGCCTTGCTCCAGTCGAGGACGTTGCGGTTGAGGTAGAGGTAGGACACCGTTGCATCGGTCGGGTCCGACGGGCAGGTGAGCGGGTCGAGCGACGAGCCCGGGATGACCCGGCCGTGTGGGTCGAGCGGGTCATCTATGTAGGTGCGAATGGCGTTGTGCCAGTCATGCGGTGGGGGATAGGTGCCCTGATCGGAGGCGTACATGTTGATTGCCGTTGCGACCTGCTTGAGCTGCGCGATACAGCGAAGCTCGTAGCTGGGACGGCGGGCCCGAACGAGCGTCGGCACCAGCAGGCTTGCCAGCAGCAGGATGATCACTGGGGCGGCAAGGAACTTCGCGCCTGAGAACAGGCGCCGGGCGGTGGACTGCTCAGTAGTGGGGCCGGCGCTGCCGAAGTCGCCGCCGCTATGACTGGGTGTTACATCCCCGCCGCCACCTGACCGGTATGTCCGCACCGCGGCTCACCATCCCGGAGTTCGGACGTTTCCCGGCGCGGGCACTGCAGCAGACTGCTCGCCGGGGCTGGGTGATGCTTCCCGCTCCGAGATGAAGTTCCCTGCCTGCGGGCGAAATCCCTTCAGCCAGCGGAGACTGCCGGCTGCCGCGAGGCGTCGTCAGGTGTTGCGGAAGGTCTCCTTCGCCATTGCCAGGAAGTCCGCGTTGGTCTTGGTCTTGCGAATGCCGGAGATCAGTGTGTCGGTCGCCGCCTCCATGTCCATCGCGTGGAGGGCCTTGCGAAGCTGCCAGATGCTCTGCAGTTCCTCGTCGTCGTAGAGCAGCTCCTGATGGCGGGTGCTCGACAGCTCGATGTTGATGGCGGGGAAGATGCCACGGTCGGCAAGCTGTCGCGAGAGCACAAGGTCCATGTTGCCGGTGGCCTTGAACTCCTCAAAGATCATGTCGTCCATGCGGCTGCCGGTTTCGATGAGGATCGTGGCGAGGATCGTCAGTGAGCCGCCGTCCTCAATGTTGCGGGCCGCGCCGAAGAAGCGCTTTGGCCGGTAGAGCGCCGTCGGGTCGAGACCGCCGGAGAGTGTGCGCCCGCTCGGCTCGACCGACAGGTTCGATGCACGAGCAAGACGGGTGATCGAGTCGAGCAGCACGACCACATGCTCCCCGTGCTCGACGAGCCGCTTGCAGCGAGACTGAACAAGCTCCAGGACGGCCATGTGATCCTCGGGCATGCGGTCGAAGGTGGAGGCGATGACCTCGCCATCAACCGACCGGTCGATGTCTGTGACCTCTTCAGGCCGCTCGTCCACCAGCAGCACTATCAGGCGCAGGTCGTCGTAGTTCTGCGTGAGCGCGTTGGCGATCTTCTTGATGATGGTCGTCTTACCGGCCTTGGGCGGCGCGATGATCAGCCCGCGCTGGCCGCGGCCAATGGGGGTGACAAGGTCCATGAAGCGGCCGGTGATGCTGTCGGGGCCGGCTGTCTCCAGCCGCAGGCGCTCGTTGGGGTAGATCGGCACGAGATCCTCGAAGTTCGCGCGATGCCGGGCCTCATCAGGGTCGCGCTCATTGATCGTCTGCACACGCAGCAGCGACCAGTAGCGCTCGTTCTCCTTCGGCGGCCGCACCGGGCCGCTGACGAGGTCGCCGCTACGAAGACCGAAGCGCTTGACCTGGGTGTCCGCCACGTAGATGTCCGTCAGCGGCTTCTGCTTCCGCTCATCCACGCGCAGAAAGCCGCGGCCGTCCGACATGATGTCGAGAATCCCGTAGCCATAGCGGTTGCCGTTCTGCTCGCTCTGGGCCACGAGAATCTTCAGGCACAGGTCATGCTTCTTCAGCCCCGAAGTCTTCTCGATTCCGAGTTCGTCGGCAATCGTGCGCAGCTCCTGGACGGTTCGCTTCTTCAGTTCAGGGAGATCGAGCATCTGTGCATCGCACCTCGTGAGTGGACGTCTGCGGCACTATTGATCGCTGGATGAGTACAGCTCCGGACGCAGCACTCCTACGAACGGAAGGTTGCGGTGGTGCCCGGAGAAATCGAGGCCGTAGCCGACGACGAAATAGTCGGGAATAACAATACCCACATAGTCCGGCTGGAAATCACAACGTCGCCTCTCCGGCTTGTCGAGCAGGCAGCAGGTATGGACGGATGCCACGTCGCGCTCCTCCAGCACCGCCACCAGGGCTTTGAGCGTCTGGCCCGTATCTACTATGTCATCAATTACCACCACATGCCGCCCCGTAAGGTCGCACGAGACGTCGGTGGTGATATCAATGCAGCCTGGAACCGTTGAGTTGCCATAGCTGCGCGCGACCACAAAGTCGATCTCCAGCGGGAAATCGAGCCGGCGCACCAGGTCGGCAAAGAAGATGAACGCGCCTTTGAGGGCGCCGATGAGGATCGGATTGCGATCGGCGAACACCTCGGTCAGCCGGGACGCAAGGTCGCCTACCGCGTCGTCAATCTGCTGCTGAGTGACCAGGACCGTCTCGATATCGTCGCGAATCGACCGCGAGCCTGACATGGCTACTCCCACTCGATCGTTCCCGGGGGCTTCGAGGTGATGTCGTAGACCACTCGGTTCACTCCGCGCACCTCGTTCACGATGCGATTGGAGATGCGCCCGAGCAACTCGTGCGGAAGATCGGCCCAGTCCGCGGTCATGAAGTCATCGGTTGTCACGACACGCAGGATGATCGGGTGCTCGTAGGTGCGGCCGTCACCCATCACGCCGACGCTTCGCATGCTCGAGAGCACCGCAAACCACTGTGCGAGCCCCTTGATGCCCGAGGACTCCAGCTCCTCGCGCAGGATCGCGTCGGCCTCGCGCACGGTATCGAGCCGCTCGGGAGTAACATCACCGATGATCCGCACTGCCAGCCCCGGACCGGGGAACGGCTGGCGGTTCACGATCTCCGCCGGCAGCCCCAGCTCACGACCCACCCGCCGCACTTCGTCCTTGAACAGCAGCCGCAGAGGCTCGATGTTCTCGAAGATCATGTCGTCGGGCAGGCCACCGACGTTGTGATGGGTCTTGATCGTGGCGGTAGTATCGCTACCGCTTTCGATCACGTCGGGATAGAGGGTCCCGTGTGCAATGAACTTGAAGTCGCCCAGCTTCGCGGCCTCACGCTCAAAGACGCGGATGAAAGTCTCGCCGATGATCCGTCGCTTCTGCTCGGGATCCTCAACACCCTCCAGCTTGGAGAGGAAGTGATCGGAGGCGTCCACGAACTTGAAGCGGTCGCCAAGCCTGGGCCCGAAGATGGCGCAGACCTGCTCCGCCTCGTTCTTGCGCAGCAGGCCATGATCGATGAACATGCAGGTGAGCTGGTCGGCCAGCGCTCTGTCCATGAGCATTGCGACGACCGATGAGTCCACGCCGCCGGAGAGAGTGCACAGGATGCGCTCATCGCCGACCTGTGCCCGGATCTCCTCAACCGCCTGCTCGATGAACGATTCCGTCCGCCAGTCGCCACTGCAGCCCGCGACATTGTAGAGGAAGTTGCGCAATATGAGCGAGCCCTCGGGCGTGTGCTGGACCTCGGGGTGGAACTGCACACCGCAGAGGCGCCGGTCGAGGTCGGCCATCGCCGCAATGGGGCTGTGCTCGGTCTCCGCCAGCACCATGAAGCCATCCGGCGGCTGTTCCACGCGGTCGCCGTGGCTCATCCAGCAGATGGTATGCTCCGGCACACCGGCCAGCAACGTGTCGGGCTCAATCACATGAAGCTCGGTACGCCCGAATTCCCTCTGATCGCCTGGGGCTACCTTGCCATCGAGGGTGTAGGCCATGAGCTGGCAGCCGTAGCAGATACCGAGGATGGGAATGCCCGCGTGAAAGATCTGCGGGTCGAATTTCGGCGCATCCTTCTCATAGACGCTGGAGGGGCCGCCTGATAGCACCAGCGCGGCGGGCTTGCGCTCGAGAAGCTGCTCGATCGGCGTGTCACAAGGCACGACTTCAGCGTAGACATTCTGCTCGCGAATGCGCCTGACTATCAGTTGCACGTACTGTGCACCGAAGTCGAGAACGAGCACGATCTCCCGCTGGGTGGGGCTTTGCCTTAAGTGCGATTGCTCAGTCATGCGATTCCCGACACCATGAGTCGGCCTGCGTCACCGGGGTTTGCGCAGCAGCGCGACGGGACAATCAGAGGCGAGCACGCGCCTGTTAGTGCTTAACTTGCAGGTGCCAGAACCACCACAGATCTGCTCTGCGACCGAGGATGGCTGCGGCATGCAAGTGAATAAGAAAGGCAGCAGTCGGCGGTGCGACAATTCGGAAAAGGTCAAGGGAGGAACTGCACGCTACAAGCGGAGTATAGCAACGCACTCTCCTCCTGTCAACGCCTCCGCCGAACTTTTTCGACGCCACGCCCCAATACTCCTACCAGCACTGCTCCCAGAGCAGCATAATTGCCTGCGGCGAAGCCGCCACTGAGGACAGATCCTCCTCGGAGCTGAATGCTGTCTCCGGCATGTCTGCCCCGGCATGGAAGAGGAAGCCGTCGCTCCGACGTGAGACGCCTGCGATCCACATGCCCACGGCTGCGCCTGCCAGGACCTGTTCGACGGAATGGTGGTCCTCCTCCACCCGCGCCCAGCCCACACCGGCCGCGAATGCGTAGACGGCCGGTCCCCACGAGCCGCGCCAGCCGGTCAGCCCATGGGCCAGCGCAAAGGCGGCAGCGGTATGCGAGCTTGGCATCCCGTCGCGCGCCTCCGGATCGCGGGGACGGGGGTCGCTGATTACCATCTTCAGTCCTTCCGCGGCCGCGGTAGCGGCCACCATGCCGTCGAGGGTGAGGCCCGCCTGGTCCACAGTATCCATGTCGCCCCAAAGCAGCATCATCGCAAGCGTGCCCTGCATCACCTCATGTGAGTGCTTGTTGAGCCACTGCGCGATGGGGTCATGCCTGACCTCGTCCGCGGACAGGGGTGCGCTCATCAGCGTAACAGCAATCAGCAGTGACGTCGCCTTCAACCTTCAGCTCTCCATGAGTGGTCGGTTTGAGTTGCATAAGGGGCCTGCGTTCTTCAATCTCCGCTATCCTACCGCTTTGCCCGGTCACGTTCAAGAGACTTCTCTATTCGCTCCCGTGCCTCCTCAATCAACGGCTGCATCTCCGCCGCCGTCCATGTGCGATCCTCCCACGACCGCACCTCGACCGTCTTCAGGAACGCGTCGAACTCGTCGAAGTAGGAGCCGTAGATGTGATACGAGTCGACCATGTGATTGTACTGGCCGACGCGGATCTCCCGCCCCAGCCGCTCCGAGAGCCGCTCGGCGACCATCCGCTGCAG
>JAAYJW010000496.1 GCA_012522765.1 candidate division WS1 bacterium
CGGCTCCTCGCCCTCAGGCGTCAGCCGCGCGCGCCACGTCTCGTAGAGCGCCCGGCGCTGCTCCTCGTCCATGCCCTCCCAGAAGCTGTCGCGCGCCTCGCTGACCATCTGTAGCAACTCGGCCGCCGTGTAGGGCTCCTCAGGAGGCGCGGTTTCGAGCATGTACACCCGCAGCCACGAAGCGTGGGCACCCGCGGCCAGTAGCTTCACGGCCTCCTCAACCGTCTTGTCCTCCAGCGCCCCGGTCAGGTCCTTATCTGTGTTATCTGTGATCGCCACCTGCACGCCCGTCTGGGCGGTGACCTCGGCAGCCACCTCGGCTACGGGGGTCTCCTGCGCCGTCAGGTTTACCTTCGGCTCGGTTGGCGCCGCCTCTTCCTGGGCCATCGCCCAGACGCCGAAAAGCAGAGTGACGGACACTATGACGGTCGATGTCCTCAGCATCGTACAACACCTCTTTGCGTATACATTGGCTCTAGTTTCCTGTGCGACGCGGAGGAGGCCCGCCGGGCCGCCCTCCCTGTGCTCGCACATGTGCTTCAATCTGCGCGCGCACAGCCTCAAGTTCCTCACGCGTCAGCTTACCATCACCATTCGCGTCTGATTCCATCAGACGCGCGCGGAACTCCTCCGGAATCTCCGACGCGCTGAGCGCTCCGTCATCGTTCTCATCGGCGCGCTCGAACATGCGGATCAAGCCGTCGCCACGCCGCTCACCGCCCGCTTCATCGGGTCCGCGCCGAGCGCGCGCCTGCCTCTCACGCCGAAATGCCTCTCGCGCAGCCTGCTGCTCCTCGGCCGTAACGAAGCCATCGCCGTCCGCGTCCGCGCGCATGATACGCTCCCGCATCTGCTCAGGCAATTCGGCCGCGCTCAGCTTGCCGTCTTCGTTGGCGTCGAAGCGCTCGAAGAGGCTGCGCCGGCGCTCGTCATCGCCGCGCCGAGGGCCATCGCCATCGGCGCCCGGGACGGGTCGTCGGGGAGATGCAGGCGCCTCGGCGGAGGCCGTAGGCTGCTGCGACTGGCCTGCCGAGGACGGCGCGGAGCTGGCCGACCGTTCACGCTGCGGCCTGCGCTGGGGCTCAGCAGGGGCGTTTGAACTTGGCTGACTCTCCGCCGAATCCGCCTCCACCTCCTCGCCGACCTCACCCTCCGCGGCTCCCGCCTCCTCTACGGGCTCGACTTCCGCCGACCCGCCAGGTTCATTGACAGGCGTCTCGGCAGTCACCAGTCCGGCGCCGGAGATGGGCGCCTGTTCCTCCGCGCAGCCGACAAGCACAGCGATGCCCGCGAGCACGCACAGCGCGGCTGTAATGATCCCCGTCTTCATCCGCGTCGCCTCGACATCCATAGTCGTTGTCAGTGTTGACGAATTGGCGCAGCCACAGATTCCACTAATCTTCGGCTACCGACAGGAGTATTCTTGTGAGGCGCTTGCTTCGCTCCATCCTTCAGCGTCCAGGCGCGGCAGGAGAAGTCGGCCACACGAGGAAACGCCCGACGTTGAGACCGCACCGCCCTCTCAGGAGGCATTCGATGCTCGCAGACGAGCGCTACGACAACCTTGACCCGACGGAGTTCGCGGATCCCTCAGCCGCCTACCGCCTGCAGCCATGGTGGTTCTGGAACGGCGCGATGGAGCCTGAGGTGATGCGCGAGCAGATCGCCCTCATGGACGAGGCCGGCTGTGGTGGCTTCTACGTGAC
>JAAYJW010000078.1 GCA_012522765.1 candidate division WS1 bacterium
AAAAGGAGCGAAGAACAATACGTCGCCATCCTCGACCGCAGAGGCTGCGGGCAGGGCCAGGATGAGCAGCAGACCGACGCGGAGCGCACGCATTCGTGACACCTCACGTTCGCGAAATGTCGCTCAGCTTATCTCGACAACACTCCCGCCGATCCACGACAGCTCTTCGCCGGTGCGATGGTAGTAAACCACCAGCACCACGTTGTCCGCAATCTCCACGGCTGCCGGATATCCGACCGCGCCATTTGAGCCGTCGCCGCGGATGATGACCTCTTCCGCCCCTGCGATCTCCTCGCAGTCCGAGTGCAACAGGCGCGCGCGGGTGCCGTAGGGCTCCTGCCGCGCACCGTAGGTCAGCAGCACGCGCCCGTCAGAGAGCCGGGTCGCCCAGTGCGGGAAGCCGTAGACGTGGCTGTCTACCGGCCGCGACCAGTTCAAGCCGTTGTCATCTGAGCGCGCGGTGAAGAGATTGCCGTCGGCGCCGCTGGTGCGCAGGAAGGCGACCAGTTCGCCGCGATCGGTCTGATGCACGAAGGTCTCGTTGAAGCCCACGGTCGAGGTGGCGTCATCGGCGATTGTCGCCAGCTTGTGCCATGTCGCTCCCCGGTCTGTTGAGCGCATCAGGATCGAAGTCGCCGCGATCTCGGGGGGGCGCAGGCGTCCCCAGACGGGGAAGAGCAGGTCACCGTTGGCCAGTTCGAGGATGTTGCCGCGGAAGCCGAGGCCCGGCCCGAAGCCCTCCTCCGGCCCGACATCCGCGTAGGGCTGCCAGCTTTCGGCTGCATCGTCTGAGCGGAGGATCAGTATGGGGGCCGGCAACGCGGCCACTCCGGTGCCGGCCTCGACGCGCTCATAGCCCGGAAAGCGCGCCACCTCGCTCTCCCCGACCACCCGCCAGCGGTTGACGGCGCAGAGCAGCGTGTCATCTGAAAGCTGCTTCGTGTACGGCGTGAGCGTGCTGTCGGCGTCGTGGATCACACGCGGCTCCGTCTGCGCGAGGGCTTCAACGCTCGATGCATTCATCTGCACCGGGCGCACGGAGGGGTCCCAGTCACCGCGCAGCCTTCCGTCCGACCATCGAAAGCCCAGCAGCAGATTGCCATTGCTGAGCCTCTCCACGTTCGGGTTGCCGCAAAACCGCTCCGGATCGCGAAACAGTTCGACGTGCTCGACGACATTGATCCCCATTGTCTGCCTCCTTCACGGTCTCAGTGCGTCAATATTGTACCCCCGGAGCGAATCCCCTTCTCGTCTGGCAGTTGCCGCGGAGGGAAGCCCGCTCCACCGGCGAATACAGTCTCAATGGTTCAGCCTACACGCCGCCGCACACGGGAGGCCGCAATGAACGCCGGAGTATGCCAGTGGGTATTCAACAAGCTGCTCGTTGAGCACGAGATGGACATGTTCGACTGCATTCACTTCGTCGGCAGCAAAACCGGGGCCGATTGCTTCGAGCCGCTCAGCCGCTACTGGTACCAGGACGATCCATTCGACGAGCAGGCGACTCGCGCTCGCAAGATGCTCGATGAGCTTGACCTGTGTGTTTCCTGCTACACCCTCGACAGCGACTTCGCTGTCTACGATGAGGACCGCTTCAATGAGACCGTGGCGAACAGCATCCTCGGTCTCGACATCGCTCAGATCCTCGGCACCGACACAATCCGCCTCGATCCGCGGACATCACTGCCTGACGGGCATGCCGAGGATCCCGATATTGACTTCATCATCGAGCGCATCGCCGAGGGCATGCGACAGATCGGCGACGTAGCGGCCGACCGCGGTTACAAAGTCGGCGTGGAGAACCACGGCCTGCTGCTCGGGCGCAGCGAGCAGGTTATGCGGATCGTGGAGTTGGTGGACCGCCCGAACTTCGGAGTTAACCTCGACTTCTCCAACTTCCGCATCGTCCATGGCGAGGATCATGTTGAGGTCACGCGAATGCTCGCGCCGTACGTGGTCCACGTGCACGCCAAGGACTCGTGCCTGAGCGACACAGAGCCGGAGAATGCCGAGGCTGAGGGTTGGCGGCGGACGCTGGCGAAGGACAAGGAAGAGTGGTATCACGCCTGCGTGGCAGGCACTGGCGACATGCAGTGGCCGCTGGTCTTCTCCATCCTCCGCGATGCGGGCTACGACGGCACGATCTC
>JAAYJW010000497.1 GCA_012522765.1 candidate division WS1 bacterium
ACCTGACGAACGACTACTCCTCCACTGCGTACTGGTATCAAACCGAGCCGCACATGACCTTCCCGGCGCTGCTGCCGGCAGCTGAGCGCCTGCCACGCCCGAATGAGGAGCAGTACGGGGCGTTTGGCACTTGAAGGATACAACCGGCGTTTGGCGAAGAGGTTGTTAGAGCACCACGACTCAGCAACGTAACCGCAACTATCGCGATGGCCGATTGTCCATGATAGCATCAACGCTAAAGGTATCGTGGATGGCACCGAGGTAGATGGTGAGAATGGCTGAGCAGGCCTGTGGCAACAAGACCAGAGGACTACTGGAGCGAATCAACGGTCTTCGCGACGGTCGGCAGATCATCGCGTACGTGCTGGCTGACCGGCCGCAGGGCGTCCCCGCCGCACAGATTGCTGGAGACGTCATCAGACCGTTTCACGAGCATCTGGAGGCGATAGGGCGAACGAAGGGGCTTGATCTGTTCCTCTACACGAGGGGCGGGCAGATCGTCCCCCCCCTTCGCTTGATACACCTACTTCGTGAGTACTGTGAACACCTTGCTGTATTAGTTCCGTTCCGGGCTCACAGTGCGGGCACTCTCATGGCGCTCGGTGCTGATGAGATCGTGATGGGGAAGATGGGAGAACTGAGCCCGATAGATCCGACGGTCGCTTTCAGCCCGGGAAATCCGGGTTCGCAGCAGCCAGGTTCTGGCGGCCAGCAGATTGAGATTGAGGACTTGACCGCCTACTTCCGCTTCGCTCAGGACGTAGGTCGCCTAACCGACTCGAGCGACATGGCTACGGCTTTCGCAGCGCTCGTGCAGGAACTGAACCCGCTCAAGCTCGGGCACATTGCACGCATTCATTCACTGATACGCCTGCTCGCCCGCCGGCTGCTGGCAACGCACATGCCAGCGAACCGGTCAGAGGAACTCGATCAGATTGTACGTATGCTGACGGAGGGCCATTTCTCGCACGACTACCTGATATCCAGACGTGAGGCTGAGAACATCCCCGGTCTCAAGGTCGTCCACGCAGACGACAGTCTGGAGCGCGCGATGTGGCACTTATATGAGGTGTACGAGCAAGCTCTGGGGATCTCGCGTGCTCCCAACTGGGACGCGGTTCTTGGTGGTCGCGAGCAGGCCAAGGCACTGTTTCCCAGTGGCGCGATTGAATCGATCAAGCTGTGCCATCACTTTCAGTATGAGGCAGTCCTCGCGCGTGAGGACGAATGCGTCAATGTGGATTACAAAGTATTCGGATGGAGTCCCGTGTCTGATGAATGAGAGGAGGCGACTTGCATGCCATACGAGTTCATATTCTACCCGGCTCGGGAAGAGGACGTCGTTGGCACGACAGCGACGATAAACCCCGCTGAGGTACAACTGAGGGCTGCGGGTCTGTCGGCGAACACGCCAGTGCGGGTCACTGTCCGACAGGGAAGTAGCTATATTCCGGTCGTGGTGCCGGTGCCCCCTGATGGAGCGGATGTCCGAGCCTACTCGACAGACTTCCACCGGGCCGCCCAGAGTGCCATCAGGGGCAAGGAGGATGCTCTCAGGGAACTCGGCAAGTGGTAGGCCGACTGACTGCCTCCCAGTTGCTGGCCCTACATGAGCAGGTACTGGCAGTAACCGGCGGCGGCATGCCAGGCGTTCGCGATACGGGACGACTGGAAGCCGCCGCCGGCCGCATATCTGCAGGTTTCGGCGACGTTGAGTTCTACCCAACTCCGGCAGAGAAAGCGGCCGCGCTGCTTGAGAGCATCATATGCGATCACCCATTCGTCGACGGGAACAAGCGAACCGCAATGCATGCAGCGGGAACATTCCTCGAATCCTGCGACATAGGGCTGGAGTACACGACAGATGAGGTAATCGACTTCGCCGTCGGAGTAGCCACGCACGAGATCGACTTTGGCGGCATCGTCGCGTGGTTGAGGGAGCATTCGGTGGCGCGCGTGGATTGACGGCGCCCGGACAGGAGTGTCCGGGCCACGGGACGGATTGGCGGAACTTCTCTGCCGCCCATGTGGTCTTACTCAGCGGTGTCGAGCATTACATCCCGTCGCGGGGGAAGTGATCGCCGTGAAGCTCATGCCACACGCCGCGCTGGTATTGATGTTCGTGGCGCCGCTCATGATAGGTTGCACTCGCGACAATGAACCTGCCGCTCAACCAGCGGCTGAAGCGCAGCTTCAGATCCCCGACTTCGACCCGCAGGCCGCCTTCCGGGCGTGGTACGAGCCCGTTGATTATGACGCACAGCCGCAGATCCCCGGCTATGAACTGCCGCTGGACCTCGCGCGCATCGTGAACCTCGATCAGTTCGAGTGGCGGCTGACCGATGAGGCGCGCGCGATCATCGCCCGCCAGGGCTTCGTCGTCACCGACATGGGCAATGAGGAGGATATCACCGAAATCTACTCCTCCGCCGATGACGATGGCATCCCACCCTTCGTTACGGTTGATACCCTCCTGCACCTCTACCACCTGCAGTTCGACCAGACGCT
>JAAYJW010000079.1 GCA_012522765.1 candidate division WS1 bacterium
CTGGCAGTCCGAGACGCTGGTGCCGATGATCCGCGAGCTGCAGCCGGGCATCCTCATCAACAACCGCACCGACACCGCGCAGGACTACTGGACGCCCGAGCAGGTGCAGCCCGAGGGCTGGTATGAGATCGAGGGGCAGCCGGTGCTCTGGGAGGCGTGCCAGACCTTCAGCGGCTCGTGGGGCTACCACCGCGACGAGCAGACGTGGAAGTCGGTCCCGATGCTGCTGCAGATGCTGATCGACGGCGTCTCCAAGGGAGGGAACCTGCTGCTCAACGTCGGCCCGACCGCGCGGGGGACCTTCGACTACCGCGCGCAGGATCGTCTTGCGGGCATGGGCGAGTGGATGGCGGTCAACTCGCGCTCGATCTACGGCTGCACGATGTCGGACTTTACGGCGCCGACGGACTGCCGCTACACGCAGAACTTCGACACCGGGCGGCTCTACTGCCACGTGCTTAGCTGGCCGATGAAGACGCTGCGGCTGCCCGGGATGGCGGGGAAGATTGAGTACGCGCAGCTTCTGCACGACGCCTCGGAGGTGCGTTTCACCGAGACGGAAACGGACGTGCTGCTGCAGATGCCGATCGTCAAGCCTCCGGTGGATATCCCGGTGGTGGAGATGTATCTGAACGGGTAAATGTTAGGAAGCGGCGTTGTCGTTGTGGCCCCTGCGCCCTCGCAGGGGGCGGCGCGTGCGTGTGCATCTCACCTGGCCCGGACTGCGGGTATTTTGGCCGTGGTGTCGTTGTAGGGCGGGGGCTTGTACCCCCGCCGCGGCGTTGTGTCCCTCGCGCCCTCGCACGGAGCGGCGCGGGTCGTTAAGGAGGGGCTTCCTTGCCCGCCCGGGCCGTTCGGACGGCTGCCCCTCCCCGGAGCTTGCTCACGCAAGCTCCCTCCCCTCCCCCTTCACCTCGCTGCGCGAGGCGGGCGGGAGAGGGGAACGGCAACGGCAACGGCTCAGGAGTCAGCCTCTGCCCGGTCACGGCACCGCCCTGACCTCACGTCCCCCTTTCCGTTCCCGATGAGGGAGGGGAGGGGCCGCACGAGCCGCGATGCCGTGTATCGCGGCGAGGCCGGCCCATGGTCGTTGAATTTACCGCGACTCGAACGGTCGCAGAGGGCCGACCTCGTGCAGCTTGCTCCGTAATCTGCCCTCGTGCGGCCCCTCCACCGGGCGGGCACCGCGGTCGTGAGCCTGTCCTATACAACACCATCACGTGCCTCGTCGCCGTTTGCGCCACCCACGGAGGTAATCCTGCCGCGATAGCGAACCTTCGCGGCAGCATTCGAAGGGTCGCCCGCGGCCCACGCTCATCAACAGGAGTGAAGCCCGATGGCAGATAAGGTCCGCTGCGCCCTGATCGGCGCCGGTGGCATGGCAAACAGCGTCCACTACCCCTCCCTCGCCGAGATGGAGGACGTGGAGATGGCGGGGCTGTGCGACCTCTTCGAGGAGAAGTGCAACCTCACCGCCGACAAGTTCGAGATCGACTACCGAGGCTGCGACTACAAGAAGATGATCGAGGACCTGAACCCCGACGCGATCTGGATCCTGATGCCCCCGCATCACCTCTTCGACATCGTCCTGCACTGCCTCAACGAGGGCCTGCACGTCTTCATCGAGAAGCCGCCGGCCGTCACGGCCTACCAGGTGCGCTCATTCGCGCAGGCCGCGGATAAGAACAACTGCCTCACCATGACCGGCTTCAACCGCCGCTTCATCCCGCTGTTGCAGCAGTGCCGCTCGAAAGTCCTCGAGCGCGGGAACATGATCCAGGCGGTCAGCACGTTCTACAAGTGGCACGCGGGCGGTCCCTACTACGGCGGCGCCATTGACATCCTCTACTGCGACGCGGTCCATGCCGTGGATACCCTCCGCTGGATGGGCGGCGACGTGGAGGACGTGGTGAGTGACATCAAGTTCAACGGCCGCGAGTTCGAGACAAGCTGGACGGCGCTCACCCGCCACACCTCCGGCTGCACCGGCGTGCTGCTGACCAACTGGATGGTCGGCGGGCGCGTACACAGCTTCGAGATGCACGGCAAGGGGATCTCGGCGTTCTGCGAGCCGGAGCCGGGCAAGGGCGCGCAGATCCACATTGACGGCACGCTCGATGCTGAGAGCATCACCACCGAGGAGGCCGCGGGCACCGATGCGCGACATCACACCTACGGCTTCTACGGCGAGAACCGGCACTTCATCGACTGCATCAAGAACAACGTGGAGCCGGAGACGCACTTCGGCGACGCGGTGAAGACGATGGAGCTTGCGGATCGCATCTACGCCGGGCAGATGTAGCAGGCGCCGCAGCATCTACAGCAACAAAAGAGGGAGCCTCGGCGGAGGCTCCCTCTTCGCATCCTGCGAGCATCGTTTGTGGTGTCAGGTGGTGACGCCGTCGGTGCTGGGGCCGCAGCGCTCGCACATCATCAGCTTCCGGTTCCAGCAGGCGTCGCAGACCCACTTGCCGCAGCGCGGGCATTCGTGCAGGTGCTCGGTGATTTCCGCGATTGCGGCGAGCAGAGCCGCACGATGCTCCGGCCCGCTCAGGTCCGGTCCGCCATTGCCGCCGTCGCTGCCCACCTCCTCCACCAGCAGGTCGCCGACCGCCCCCGCCAGCACATACTCCGTGCAGACGCAAGGCTGCAGGTGGCTGACGTGGGGGACCCCGCACCGCTCGCAACGAAAGCGGAACTGGAAGCCTGACTCGGTGCTGAGGTCCTCGTAGTCCTTCATAAGAATTTCCTCTGACATTTCCTCTGTCTCACCCGGTATATATGATCGCATTGCGTCATGGCGGCGGATGCCGCTATGGCGTTCCTACCCGCTTAAACAGACGTCCATACCATCCCGAAGGGTCATCGTGGATAACCCGCTGTCGCAGGCCCTCCCTCGCCGCCCGCAGTGAGGGCAGCAGATCGGCGAGCACGGCGTAACCCTCAGCCCTCTCGGTCCCGAAGATCGGCTCGCGTCGGAAGCCGACCTCAGTCAATGCCCTTACGGCGTCATCGGCGCGCGCGAAAACGAAAGTAGCATGGTCCGCCTCAGAAAGCAGCTCGTAGACCTCACCCTCCGCGCCCATGCAGACCGCCGCAAGGCGCAGGCCATCCTCCGAAATGCTCACCACGATCCTGTCGATGGCGTTCTTACCCCGGAGGAGGTCCCAGTAATCCCGACGCTCCTCGTGGATAACATCGGCCGAATTGTCAAGCGCCCTGAGCATCGTCTCATCCGCAGCGAACGGAACGTGCTGGCGGATTCGCCCGTCACTAGCGGGATTCGCCCACGGCAGACCGGCCTCCTCCAACTTTTCGGCGAACTCTCTACGCGCCGCTTCAGTGGCTTCAGCAGCCTCTGCTTCGATTTCCGTGAGCAGCCTGCGCAGGCCGCCGAGGCGCTGTTCTCCGAATGGGCCTGTCAGAGCCAGGTCGCGGCCACTCATATCTGCGCGCGCGCCATCGAGTTCGGCATAAAGGCGCGTGAAGCAATCACCGGCGTCTGGCACCCAGCGCAGGCCGTCATCGTAGCGGAAGAGGAAGCCGGTGACCTCGCCCACGATCTCAGTGACTTCGCGTGGACGGGCTCCCGGCGGGGCCATCATCGTCGCGAGTGCATCGGCGCGGCAGCGGCGCAGAGCGAGGTGGGCCTCGTCGGTGCGGCGGGCGAGTTTGCCGAGGATGATCGGGTTGGCGCCCGATGGATCGGAGACGCGCAACTCGTATCCCTCGCGCATTACGCCGGACATCTCGTGACCTGGGAGCCTGAGCGCGGAGTCATCCGTCAGTCGCACCTCAAGCCCCTCGGCGGTGACGCTGACATGGCAGGGTTGCGGGTCCCCCGATCCGCGAAGCTCACCGTCGGCCGTCAGCGGGGGCCAGTCAGCCAAGCTTGCCACCGCACTCTGAGCAGAAGCGCGCGCCGGACGGGTTCTCGGAGCCGCACTCGGAGCAGACGCTGGCGGCGGCCAGTGGCTTGCCGCACTCGTTACAGAACTTGCCTCCGGTGGCCTTCGCGCCACAATGTGGGCAAAAGGCTACGGCCTCATCTTTCACGTTGATCTCCGAAGTGTAGTCGGTGTCATTAACGCGGTCACGTAGCTGATCGAGCCGCGCCTCCTGCTGCATCGCCGCAAGCTCTTCCTGTGTGTCCGGGGCGCACTGCTCGCACAGGGACACGCGCGCGTTCCAGCAGACATCACAAACCCACTCGCCGCAGCGGGAACACTGGTGGAAGTGCGGGCGCACCTCCGCGATGGCGAGTTTCAGCGCGTTGTCATGCGCCGGGCCACCAACTGCGCGCTGGATCTCGTAGGCGCTGTCAACCACGCCATGGCCGCGCCCGAGGAGACTGGTAGCCGCCCGCAGGAACCCCATCGCCTTCCCGGCCGTGAACGACTGGAACTCGCTCATGTAACCGTTACCGCAGCGTTCGCAGAGGAACTTGAACTGAAAGCCGACGTCGGTGCTCAGATCCTCGTAATTGTCGGTGAATTCGATAAGTGCCATATGACGCTCCTGGCTCATCTGGTAGTGATCGCGACTCACATTCTCTGCATCCTGACTGCAAACCTTCCCCCTCATGAACCGGGCGGCTCGTGAAGGCCTGCATCCCACCGATAGGGAACCTGCGCCCACAAAACTCACATCACGCGACAGTGCGAGAGGAACCGCCATGGCCAACATAATCATGCCCGATATCTGGGGCGATGGCAAGCTTTTCACGTTCTCGGGGCTTGACGGAGAAACAAGCTGGGCGCACACCCTCGTCGGCAGCGGCACCTCCGAGCCGCTGGGAATCACTTTTCACCTGCGGCCGGATGTGCAACTGCTCTTCGGCGGGAAGCTGCAGGATCAGTCCGGGCTGGTGCTGGGCGATGCTGCGGATGTCGCAGTTTCCACCTCTGACGCTTCAGGGGCCCTGCGGTTCGCTTTCGCCGACTGCTGGACACTGGTCGGCGAGGTCAGTGGCGCCCTGGAAGTGCGACTTGAGGGCGAGAGCGACACCGAGGCGGGCTTCGTGACGCTGACCGCCGAGACGACCGATGGCGGCACCCGATGGTGCCTCGCGCTTAGCGCCGATTCCGCTGAGGAGGCCCGGCAGCGTGCCGCGGAGGGGATGACGGCCGATCTCAACGCATTGATCGAGCAACGCAGCGCCTTTGTAGCCGGGCTCGAGTCGGCGGGCGATGAGCGCACCTACCGCAAGTGCGCAGAGGTGCTCAAGTTGAACGCGCGTGCCGCGGAAGGGCGCATCGGCCGCCGCTGGACGACGCCGGACGTCTGGCCGCATCGCCACATGTGGCTGTGGGACTCGGCCTTCCACGCGCTTGGCTGGCGGGAGCTTGATGGTGAGATGGCGCAGGACACGATCCTCGCGGTCATCGAACTTCAGGAGGCCGACGGCAAAATCCACCTCTGCGACGCCCCCGAGCCGCAGAACCAGCGCCACACGCAGCCGCCGATCCTCGCATGGAGCGCGTGGCGGGTCTTCGAGACCACCGGCGATGAGAACTTCCTGCGAGCCTGCTACGCGCCGCTGGGGCGCTTCATGGAGTGGCTTTTTGCCAACCGCGACGTGAACGGTAACGGGCTGCTTGAGTGGCTGAAGGAGTTCGGCCAGGAGCGCTGCCGCTGCGGCGAATCGGGATGGGACAACTCACCGCGCTTCGACCGAGAGATCATAGACGACCACGTGGACATGAACGCGATGGTGGTGCGGGAGATGCAGTTCCTCGCGCAGATGGCGGAGGTGCTGGGCGAGCAGAGCGACTGGCAGCAGCGCGCCGATGACCTCGCGGGGCTGGTCAACGAGCGGCTCTGGCATGACGAGATCGGGCTTTACTTCGATCGCGGCCCCGGTGAGGACCCGTCGGAGTGGATGACGATGAAGTCGGGTGCGTGCTTCTTGCCGATGATCGCGGGCATCCCATCGGAGGCGCAGGCGCGGCGGATGGTTGACGAGCACCTGACGAGTGAGGATGAGTTCTGGGGCGCCTCGCCGGTGCCGACGGTGGCCTTCGATGAGCCGCAGTATGATGATGACATGTGGCGCGGGCCGACGTGGATGAACATCAACTTCCTGATCTGGGAGGGCCTGAAGAGCTACGGCTTCGATGACGTCGCGGACGAACTGCGGCGGCGCTCGATGGAGACGATCGAGCACTGGTATGTTGGCACAGGAGCGCCGCTGGGCGGAATTTTCGAGTACTACGACCCCGTGCGCGAGACGCATCCGTTCTGGCTGCACCGCAAGGGTGGGCAGTGCGGCGTGGGCGGCATTTCGGTGATCCGCGACTACGGCTGGACTGCGGCGACGTATCTCGCGTGGGCGAAGGCCGATTA
>JAAYJW010000498.1 GCA_012522765.1 candidate division WS1 bacterium
CGACCTCAGCTATCGAATCCATCAGAGCACTCAGCTTCTCTTCTTCCTCTTCCTTCCGCTCCTCCAACCGCTCGATCTCCTTCTCCAGTTCCTGTGCTTCGGTCACTCTTCCCTCATTGGCTCTCTCCACACGGCCCTGACCAGTCCAAACCTACCTTAAACCGACAGGCTTTCTTGTCTTGACAATGGGGTCCACCACAGAGTTCTCGGAGTGGCTCGGTGGAGAGAGATGGGACCCCGATGAGGTTAGTGTGGATGCAATCAACGGCAGGCTCAAGCATATAAAAAGGGTGTGACATTCGTCGGCAATAGGGGGAAATGCAGGAAGCCGAAGAGAAAAGAGAGAAGAGGTGACATGCCGTCAGGACCACATAGACGGAATGGGCCCTGCGACAAGAGAGAAGATTGTCGTGCAGCTGTTGGCGAAGGCTATCAGGATGGGGGAGTAGACGATGCCGCAGTCGCGTTTTCTCGGGCGATGAGTTGACGTCACCTAAAATGGCTAACGGGAGGTTGTCGCGGTTGCGTCGTGCAGAGCAGGCGCGCGGCAGGCAGAGGCGTTAGCAAAGGACCGCGCCCCGCATGTGGTGGAGGTGGCAAGCGATGTGCATCTGGTGGCGCGTTGTCGTCGTCGCGGTGTTGTGCTGCACCCGATTTGCTGTCGCGGAGGCTCAGGAAGCTGTCTACGAGGGTCGCACGATCAGTCAGTGGATTGCGGATTTGAATGGCGAGGACCCCGAGGAACGGTCGGCCGCGCTGTGGGCGCTCAGTTCAGCAGGCCCGTCTGCGGCCCCGGCAGTGCCCGCTCTGCTGAAAGTGCTCGCAGAAGATGCAGATGAGCTGCGGCGGATGCTGGCCGCAAACGCGCTTGGATCCATCGGACTTGCGTCGGAGGAGGTGCTCGCCGCCCTTCGGAAGGCTACCAACGACCCGGATGAGGCCGTGCGCAACGTCGCGGCTTTGTCGCTGGCGCAGCTTGAGGCACTCCGAGGGGGCGCCACCACCGTGGGGCCCCCAGCCACTCCACCTGCCGAGGTTGTTCCGCCGGTGGGCGGCACTACTGCTCCGGCGGAGCCTGTAGCAGGGGCCGAGGGGGCTTATGAGCCACTCGTGCCGGAGGAGGAGGTGCGCGCCGCAGTTCAGAGCGCAGTGCTGCAGAGCCAGTCACTGGGCCTGCTGGACGCGGATGGCAACCAGCTCAACCCGCACGTGCCGCCCGATGCAGTCAGCCTGCTCCCCGAGGACCTCGCGGCACATGTCAGCATTACCGGCGGGGGCGGCTTCAGGACGATCGGTGACGTCATCGACTTCCTCGCGTCATTCGATGTGCGGCTGGCGGCGACCGGTCGCGCGATTACGGTCGAGGACATCCTGCCGGACCTGCAGAGCTACGTCTCATGGTCATTCGACAATGCTGACGAGCCGCGGGCAGGGCTTGGCTTGACACTGGCCTCGGGGCCTATGCTCGTGCGCCCGGAGACGGCGCCCACGATGAGCGAGAACACCCCCATCAGTTCCATCGCCAGCGTCATGATGCTCGCTGACCTGCTGATCGGTGTGGCGGATGGCGGGGATGCCGGTGCGATGGGCGAGCGGTGGGACGGTTCTCCGCGGACCGAAGTGCGCCTCGCGGCACTCGCAGATGAGCTGCCCGCAATGCTGGCGCAGGGCGACGCCGCTACCGCCGCGTTGACGAAGATCCGCGGCTTCATCACCCGAATCGAACTCGACCCAAACTTCGTGAATCTGTTCATCGGCGCGGAGCGGCTGGGCATGCAGCGCCGGCTGCTGGTCTTGTTTGACTGCC
>JAAYJW010000080.1 GCA_012522765.1 candidate division WS1 bacterium
CCGTAGCAGGCGGATTCGGCGATCGAGAGCTTGACCTCCTGCGCATTCTCTGGCGCTCGGTACCCGCCCTCATAGATGATCCACGAGGTGACGAAGGTCGGTACGCCCATCGCCGAACATTGCTTGATGTGTCGCACGGAGCCGATGAGCCGCCCGTCCTCCTCCACGCGCGGCATCTCGTGGGTCTCGGAGGTCGCCAGGTCCATGTAGTCGGCGACGGGCGGCATGGTGCGATCGCGATCCGGCCGCCCGAACTGCGGCGTGTGCGGGTAGGTCGCGAAGATCGCGTCCTCCTTGACGGATTTCGCGTGCGCGTTCAGTTCGCGCAGGCGCTTGTGCATCATGTCCACGCGGTAGTGCAGCCACGCCTGGTACATGGGGTCACTGCCCGCGATCTGCGGCGGCGTGAGGGCGTGCTTGAAGTGCTGCAGGCCGAAGAGTTCATGCGCGCGACCGGCGTAGTTCTCATCCAGCCACCCGCGGAAGGTCTCTCGGCAGCGCTCGCAGTGGCAGTTGTAGACGGTGCCATCCCACTCCACGCCGTCGAGGCCGATCTCGGTGAGGCCGTGGGTGATGACGCGCTTGAGGTAGCCGATGAAGACATCGCTCGACTGGTCGCCCTGCCAGCGGTAGTAGCCGCCGCCCCCGTAGTAGCGGAGGTTGCCGAGGGGATCGTACTGCACATGATCGCGCAGCTCCGGGATCTCGTCGAGCAGCGTCTCCGGGTAGACGGAGGTCTGCTGGCAATAGCCGAGGACGTGAATGCCGTGGGCGTGGCATATCTCAACAAGCTCTCGCGTCCGCTGCATCTCCTCGGCCTCAGCCTCGAGGCCGAAGCCCTTGTAGTAGTGCGTGGTGATGAGGTTGATGCCCATCGAGGCCATCTCGCGGACATGTTCCTCCGAGTGGAGGTAGTCCCACCACTTCGGGGCCCAGAGCGCGCGGCCGTTCACGCCGCCGGAGAGGCTTCCGGCGCGCACATACATCTCCGGCGGCTCCCATCCACCCCATGCCCAGCGGATGCGGCCACGCTCGAACCATTCCGGCAGAGTACCCGGCTTGTCCTGCGCCTGCATCAGATACGCCCTCCCTGCTCCTCTTTTCAGTCAACAGAGCGCTGAAGTTCGCCAGAGATGTCTGGTGGGCCTCCGTCGAGGCCAGCGGCGGCGCGATTTGCCCTTGGGACTTCCCTTGAAGGGCCTATTGCATTATGATGGTGTCGCCACCGCCGGCCGCGCCCGTCGGAATGACCCAACGAGCCGCACGGGCGTCGAGTCTACCAACCAGGTCGTGTGCCCACGGATGTCGCGGCTCATCGTGACGAACTCATCACTGTACTATCCCCAGCCTCCGTCCTCCGTTCGCGCTGTGGATGACCTTTTGCTGCCTCTCCCGCAGTACTTCGAGGACGCGATGTTCCTCCAGTCGCGCTTCTACGAGGGCTTTCAGCAGAACATGGCCGAGCGCTACTGGGAGGTCGAGCGAGTGGCTCGCCAGGTGGGCGCTTTGCTGCCTGATCTGCTCACTCAGCCGGCCGGCGAGTCGGCGTGGGATTGCTTCCTCGGCAGTTTCATCAAGTTCACGATGGGCCCGCTGCTTGCCGCGGCCGAGGCGGTCGAGACGGCGTGCGAGGAGGCGCGGCCGGAGCAGATCATCGCGTGGGATGAGCCCCGGTCCGTCTCGTGGTGGGGAGGGCGCCAACTGGTGGACGATGTCGCGCTACGGGCGTCAGAGATCACCGGAGCGCCTGTATCATACCGGAGCGGCTCATTCGCCCGTGCGGTGCGGAGCGCCTCGCACGGACCGCTGACGAGGGCTCGGGCCGCTCGATACTACCTCCGGCAGCTTCGCCCGGCCTCCGGCCAGCTCCCGGGGCAGTACGATGTTATCATCCCCGCCTTCGGCCGCACGATTCGCGGCATGTTGCGAGAGATCGGCGGCAGGCTCGTCGCGGAGGGTCTCCGCGTCCTGATGGTCGAGATGCCGCGCGACCCACTGCGCCCGGGCCCGGCTGACACCGGATTGCCTCACTTCAACCTGTATGACCTCAGGGATGAGGATCTGCTCAGGCAGTCGTTCTTCGAAGTGGATGCTTCGTTTGACTGGCATCGGCACTTCGCCGAGGCAGTGTCGCGATGCCCCGCTCTGCCGCTACAGGGCAGGCTGCGCGAGGCACTTGTCCGGCGCATGCACAATATCACCGCGTACGAAATGCCATTCCAGCTCTATCACAGGCGCCTCTGGCGACGCCTGCTCGATGAGGTGCGTCCGCGCGCGCTGCTGGCCTTCAACCACTACGGCACGGCACTAGCCTCGGGAGTGCTTCAGGCGAATCAGCGGGGGATGGCGACGGTACTGTGCCAGCACGGGATGGGCAGTGCCCACTGGAGTTCCACGACGCTGCTGCCGTTTGACCTCGCGCTCACATTCGGCGACTATGCCAGCGAACTACTGAGCTCGGTCGCCTATCCCTCCACCGAGTTCGCAGTGACCGGGCACAGCGCCTGGGACAACGTCCGCGCGGCAGCGGATCTACAGCGACCCGACCTACAGCAGCGCCCTGTCGTGCTGGCCACGATGCAGACCTCAGAGCAGCACCTGGGCGCCGCGGAGGCACGCTGGTGGCTGCGATGTCTCGCCGCGGCGTGTCGCGAGCTTGGCGCACAGCTTGTCATCAAACCGCATCCGAACGAGACATGTACACTCGCCTACGAGCAACTCGCGAGGGAGATGCCGGAGACAGTCAGCTTCGTCCCGCATGGTGAACGCCCACTCGCGGAGCTGATTGATGAGTGCACGGTGCTTGCCACCCGCTACTCTACCACAGCGGTGGAGGCGATCATTGCCGGAAAGCTCGTGATGACCGTCTATCCCTCCGGCGACCGCGAGCGCTATCCACTCGCCGGAGAGGGTGCGGCGGTAAAGGTAGACTCGTGTGAGGAACTACTGCCGGCGCTGCGCGCGCTTCTTACCGACACAGACCTGCAGGAGCGCCTCGCATCCAACCGCGACAGCTTCCTCCGCAGACATGTCGGGCCTCTCGATGGCGGCGCGACCGACCGCATCGTGGAGCACCTGCTGCGAGTGACTGCCGAAGCGTCGCCGGCGCACGGGAGCACCGAGGCGGCGAGGGAGCTGTCGGACCGGCCATGAGTAATCTGAACGATCGCATCCGACAACTCATAGCGAGCGCCTGCGAGCACATGCCGCTTGAGCAGGTCCCGCAGGACGCCTCTCTCGATGACATGCCTGAGTGGGATTCACTGGCTCATATCGCGCTGATCGAGCTTATTGAGCGCGAGTACGGGCGCACGATTCCGCCCGATCGCGTTGCGGAGTTACGATCGGTTGAGACGATCGCAAAGTGGTTGAGCGAGGACGCCGCGGAGGAGTCGGCCAACGAACCAGCGGCGGCCGATGCCGATCTCGCGGGTGCATTGCGCGAGGCCGGGCTGACCGCCGGCGACATGGTGATGGTGCACAGCTTCACCGCCGCCCTCAGAGGCGTCGAGCGTCCCGATCGCGCGCTGATTGACGCCCTCCTCGGGGTCCTCGGCCCGGAAGGCACACTCGTGTTGCCAGCATTCACCTACTCCTTCTGCCGGACGCGTCTTTATCGGCCTGATGAGGATCGTTCGGAAGTAGGCGTCGCCGCGGATACTCTGCGGCTGGAGTATCAAGGGCGGCGCACCCTCGCGCCGATATTCTCCGTGGTGGCGAAAGGAGCGCGTGCTGAGGAGATCGCTGCCCTCAGCAGCCCCACCACCTTCGGGCCGGGCAGCATCTTCGACTACTTGCTGCAGAGCCGCGGTAAACTCTGCGGCGTCGGCGTCGGCTTTGAGAAGATCACCTTCAATCACTATCCTGAAGAGGAACTGCAGGTGCCCTATCGCTACTGGAAGCAATTTGACGGCGAGATGGAGCGGCGCGGAGATCGGGAGGCCGTCTCGGTGCGGTATTTCGTCAGAAGCCTGGAGCCTGAGGCGGTGCGAGACCAGTCGAAGATCGCCGCGCTGATGGAGAAGGCACCGTTCGCAAGGAGTGCAGCAGTGGCAGGGGCGGAGGTCGTCTGCGCGCCGGTGCAGCAGTACTACCGGCGTCTGCGCGATGCCATGATAGCCGATCCGCTCTTTCAGTTGAGCGATGCATCGCGTGGCCACTGGCACTGAAGCGTTCGAATGAAGAGAGGCAACCGCGGCATGAAGCAGATCATTGAGGACCTCTACCCGCTCAACCGCTCGCTGGTGTCCGACGACTATGACCGCGCGCTTTCCTACATAGCCGGTGTTGTGGATATGCAGATCCACGAGTATCCATCGGGCACGCAGTGCTGGACGTGGCGGATTCCGCAGAAGTGGACGGTCAATGAGGCGTGGGTGGAGGCCGATGGCAAGCGCATCATCGACTTCAGTGACCATCCGCTCCATCTCTGGACCGGATCGCTGCCGGTGGACAGGGTTGTGTCGCGTGAAGAACTCATCGAGCACCTCGCGTGGAACGAGGACTACCCCAGCGCGATCCCCTACCGCTTCAACTTCTATGAACTCAAGTGGGGCTTCTCGATCTCATACGAGCAAATGCAGACCCTCGACGCCGATGAATATCATGTCCACATTGATACCGAGTACAGCGACGGGACGCTCAAGGTAGGCGACGCAACAGCCGAGGGCAGTTCGGACGAAGTCGTGATACTGATGGCCCACCTCGACCACCCGGGGCAGGCGAATGATGGCCTGTCCGGCGTCGCGGTGGGCACGGAGATCATCAAGTGGCTGCGCGGCCGTGACAATCACTACACATATAAGCTGCTCGTGCTCCCCGAAACGATCGGTTCGATTACCTACTTCAGCCACAACATGGACCTGATCCCGCGGTGCCGCTGCGGCATATTCCTCGAGATGATGGGCAATGACAACCAGTTCGCATTCCAGCACTCGCGCCAGCATGACGACTTCATTGACCGTGCCGGGCGGCAGGTGCTCGTTGATCGCTATGGCGATGGCAATTTCACCGAGGGCGCGTTCCGCAAGGTCGTCGGGAATGACGAGATGGTGCTCAACGGGCCGGGCGTGAACGTCCCTACGATCTCAATCTCACGCTGGCCCTACTGGCAGTATCACACGCAGTTTGACAACATGGATATGATCTCCGACGAGGCGCTCCAGGAATCGCGCGATGTCATCGCCGGAATCATTGACATCCTCGAGCGTGACTTCGTCCCCCGCCGCAAGTTCACGGGGCCGATCTTCCTCTCCGGCTACGGGCTGTGGGTGGATTACCGGGAAAACTTCGCGCTAAATCGCGCTATCGAGCAGGTGATGCTCTCTCTCGAGGGCAATCAGAGCATACTTGACATCGCGTCTGATACAAGCGTCAGCTATGACGACATCTACAACTTCGTCCGCAGGGTCATCGAGCTTGACCTTGCGGAGGATGTAGGTAGAGGGGCCGATCTCGACCGCACATAGATAAATGTGATAGAGGGGCTGTGAGATCATGCGACTGGCTGTCGCCGCACTCACTCTCTTTGCGTTCACCACCAGCGCGCAGGCACTTACGATCGCACGCGACGGGGCACCCGTGGCCGCAATCGTGGTCTCGCCCGAGGCCACCGTAGCCGAGCAGCATGCAGCCGCCGAGTTGGCCGACTACTTCGGGCAGATGGCGGGCTGCGCCTTCACCGTCGGCGATACCGCCGATGGCCCGACTGTCTACGTGGGCCCCAGTGCTGCTGCCACAGCCGCCGGCATTGACGCAGACGCCCTTGGCGATGAGGAGTGGATCGTTCGAACCGTCGGCGATGACCTGATCGTCATCGGCGGCCGGCCGCGAGGCAGCCTCTATGCGGCGTACCACCTGCTGGAGGATGTCCTCGGCGTACACTGGTGGAACCCATGGGCCGAGACGGTCCCCGAGAGGCCCACCATTGAACTTGCGGACCTCGACCTGCATGGCGAACCGGTGCTGCAGTACCGCGACATCTACCGCATTTACGGCTACGACGAGGGGCGCTTTGCGGCGCGCAATCGTCTGAATCGCATGGGCGATCCGCCGATCGCGGCCCGCTACGGCGGCGGGATGAACTACGGCCCGCCGTACCACGTACACACTTTCTACTTGTACTTCCGTCCCGCTGAGTACTTCGCCGACCACCCGGAGTGGTATTCGCTCATTGAGGGCGAACGCCGCGCGGAGCACCATCAGCTATGCCTGACGAATGAGGAACTTCGGCAGGAGTATCTGCGCAAGCTGCGGGAGTTTATCGCGCAAACAAAGGCTGAGGCGGAGCAGACCGGCGCTCCGGCGCCGAGGGTCTACAGCATCTCGCAGAACGACTGGGGCGGGCAGTGCCAGTGCGAAAACTGCCAGGCGATTGCGCAGCGCGAGGGCTCTGAGGCCGGGCCGCTGCTTGACTTCGTCAACTACATGGCCGACGGGATCGCTGAGGACCATCCCGAGATCTACATCAGCACGCTCGCGTACCAGTACACCCAGGCGCCGCCTCAGCACATCAAGCCGCGCGACAACGTCATCATCCGCCTCTGCGACACCACGAGCAATTTCACTGAGCCGATCACCGCAGAGATGAACAAGCCATTCCACGACTTCCTGCTCTCGTGGGCGCAGATCGCGAAGAACCTGCGCATCTGGGACTACGCCGTCACCTACGCCGACCCACGCGGCCTCCCGAAGCCGACGGTCCACACCTATGCGGCCGACTACCAGTTCTACGCTGAGAACAACGTAGAGGGTGTCTTCACCGAGCTTGAGTACCCGCTGAAGGCCGACGTGCGTGACTTCAAGGTCTGGATGATGTGCAAGCTGCTGGAGGACCCGTACGCGGACCAAGATGCCCTGGTCACGACCTTCACCGACGGCTTCTACGGTGCCGCGGGCCCGATGTTCCGCGAATACATCGCGCTGCGCGACGCGGCCGTCAAGGCGCGCCCGAGCCATATCAGCATGAGCGCCTCGCTGCAGGCAGTCGCGACCTACATGACGCTCGATGTGATCACACAGGCGCAGGCTATCTTCGACCGCGCGGAAGCGGCAGTGGCGGATGATGCCGAGATGCTGCAGCGTGTGCGCCATGCGCGACTCTCGCTTGACCGCGCAACGGTGATGCTCTGGCGCCAACTCACGAAGGAGTGGGTGGCTCGCGGCAACACGCCCGACACCATCCCCCTCGACCGCGACGCCGTGGCGGCGCGCTATGCGGACACCTGGCGCGCGGAGATCGCGCGGCGGCTGCCTGAGGCCCAGCACGCGCAGTCCGCCGCCGAGCTTGAGTCCGAGCAGGTTCGCTACACCTCGCTTCCGGCCTACATCGCGCCCGCCGAGAAGTTCGCTGACCTGCCGCCCGAGCGCGTGCATGATTTCACCGCCGACATGATGCGCAACTGGAAGAACATCGTGCAGGTGGTGCGCGATGAGGAGGCAGAGAGCGGGATAGCGGGCAGGCTTCAGTTCCCGACGGAGATTGACACGGAGAAGCAGCCACTGGATCGCTACGTGCTGCCGATGCCGTGGGGGCTTTACGATGTGCGCAATAAGACCGGACGCGCCAGTGCCACGATCAAGCCGGAGGATGTGCCGGGGCCGGGCTACCACTGGTATAACATGGGGAGCTTCGAAATCGGGCCCAGCTACTATCTCTACTTCTTCTGGTCGTGGATCATCCAGCTAGACATTGACGCCGCCTGGGATGACGAGAACCCGGACCAGAAGTTCGACATCTGGGCGCGGATCAAGTTTGAGGGCCCGGCATTCCCGCATGGCGATGAGGCCGACGCGAACGCGATCTCGGTCGAGCGAGTGGTGCTGGTAGAGGCGGAGTAGGGGCCCCGGAACGGGGAGGAACGGCGGCGCGCCGTCAGTCGTAGCTGTTTGCCGTTGGAGAGGTCGGCCCCCGCGCCGACCTGTGCCGTTGCCGTAGTCGTTTGGAGCGACGCATCCCGTCGTATGGATGCGTCGGCCGTTTGTCGTTCTGCGACTACCTCTCCCCCCGGCCCCCTCTGGCGCCGTTTGTGTCCAGGCGAGGGCGCCTGGACTCCGGGCTTGTTCTTGTTACTGAAAATACCGTCCGGGCGAGGCGCCGTTAGTCGTTGTGGCCCCTGCGCCCTCGCAGGGGGCGGCGCGAAGCGACGCTGTCGTTATGCGGCTGCCCCACTTCGCTGCGCGAAGTGGAGCGGGAGAGGGGGAGGACCCGACTTTTTGCGACCGACAAAACTATCCTCTTTCACGATACCGTCCGCTAGCCCCCTCCGGAACGGAAAGGGTGCCCGATCCCGCGAAGCGGGTGAGGGCGGGGGAGGCGCCGTTTGCAGTCGAACGACTGCCCCTCCCCCTCGGCTTACGGCACAGGTCGGCACGCGGGCCGACCTCTCCAGCGACAGACGGCGCCGACAACCTCTCCCCCGGCCCCCTCTCCAGACGCAGCACGCTGCGGTCGGCGAGGGGTAGCACTTTTGCAGCGCCTACAAGTACTCCTCCGCATACCGCTTCGCCACCTCGATCACCTGCTCGACGCGCTCGGGAGCGTTAGCGATCGTGCCATCCACAAAGGTCACTGTCGGCCAGAGGTCCTGCCGCAGTTCGGGCAGCGCCCACGGGTTCGTGCCCATTTCATGGACGCCCGTTGATCCGCGTGACGGATCGCCGGTGTTCAGGTGCGCCCAGCGGCGGTTGTACTTCGCGAACACCTCGGGGAAGCGGTCCGGGCACCAGTGGTGGCTGACCGGGAAGATCGCGCCAAGCGGTGAATACCAGTGCTCGCAGGTAACCAGCAGTTCGGGGAAGCGCTCTTTGAGCCGGTCGCGCAGGCGCATCATCCCGTCGTAGACCGGGTGATTCGGATCGTTAGTCCATGAGCCGGCCGTATCGTAGAACGTCGCGTCCACGCCGAACTGCTCGATGATGCGCGCGGATTCCTCGAAGAGCCGGTTGCCCCAACCCGGCGCCCCGGGATTGAGCCACGCCTGCCATGCCGTGTCATGCGCCCGCGCCACATCCCAGTCGGGCTTGTTCCCCTGCAGTTCCGCGCCGCCCGCCGAGCGAAGGCGGGAGTTCGCGCCCCACTGCTCAAAGCTCTCCAGTCCCGTGTTAGCGCAGTTGCAGCCGTACATCGGACAGATGCGCGCGCCGAGTTCATGCGCACCCTCGACGAGCCGCCGAAAACCCTCCTCGCCGCCAAGGCGCGGGTGTGGGCGGTAGTGGCCGTACTGCCAGTAGTAGCGGCCCTCCCAGCCGGGTAGGAAGGCGAAGACGCGCTTCCCCTCGATCCGCTCGCAGACCCACTTCAGCGCGTCGAGCGCATCCGCATAGGTGTTGAAGACGTAGCCGCTCCAGTGCATCATGTGTATCGCTGCGACGAAGCTGATCTCCCGCGCCCAGCCGGGAACATCGGGCCGCGTCTCCCATGGCTGCAGCCCGAAGGCCGCTTCGGCATGCACCATCTGCGCGTCCGCGATCGTTTGCGGGTCTTCGCAGCGGCCGATCTCCCACACCGGCGCCTCCGTCTGGTTGGTCATCTCATGCCCGGCGTCCTCGTGGATAAGCTCAACCGTCACGCTGCCGTCGGCTGCACGGTAGACGGCGATGCGCTTCTCGCGCACGCGGTCATCCAGAGAGCGGAAGTAGCGCCATCGCCCGTCGGGGTCGCGCAGGAAGAGCAGCGGCACCGGCAGGCCTCCGCGCGGCCAGCCGAGGATCGTACCGCCATCGGGGATGTCGTGCTCCTGCAGCCGCGAGCCGATCAGCGTTCCGTCCGGCAGGCCGCTCACGATCAGCTTTGTGCAGCGAATCTTCTTCTCATGGCGGGCGCGGATCGTGAGGTGCAGGGCATCCGACTCGCCCTCCGAGGCAATCGTGACCTCCCCGCCGCATTGTTCCTGCCCGCCGGCCGAGCGCAGCCCGCAGGTGCTGATGCCGACTTCGTCACTCACAACCTGTTCGGGATCGAGCCCGTAGGTGTTCTCGAAGGTGATCACCTGCGCGCCGATTTTCCACCCGGCAAGCTCATAGACCGGATCGCCGAAGTCGAAGCTGAACTGCTGCATGGTGATGCCTCCTCATGGGACCACGTGGGCGCTGCCGATGCCGTTTCTCCCCCTGCGTTTCGCACGGACAGGAGTGTCCGTGCCACGGAACGGCTTCGCCCCGAGGGCGCTTACTCCGCCCCCTGCATGCTCACGATCGCCGCCGCGAGTTGTTCGCGGGCAGCATCTATCGCCTCCACGTCAAGCGTGTAGGGCTGATCATTCGCCGCGCGCACGGATGGCCATCGCTCCACCAGCGACAGCGCCGCCTCAAGCGCATCGCGGCCAACCTTCGCTGCCTCGGCGTTCCCGGCCGCCTCAAGCCGCTCCGCAAGCTGCTCGGCCATCACCATGTACTCAAAGTCCTCCAGTCCCTCGCGGAAAAGCTCCCAGCGGATTGAGTCGATCGGCCCCTGCTCGTCGGGCGTCCGCGGCGGGTAGAGCATCACGCCCGACGATCCCACGCCTGCCGTCCACGGGTCCTCCCACTGGCCGCGCCAGCAGACCGTCCCCCACCACGAGTAGGTGCCATCTACCCCGTACTTGCGCAACAGCCACGGCCACAGGCGCGTGCGAATCGGCTCGTGATCCACGATGTTCACCGCGTTGTTGTACACGAGCACCGTGTCTCCCTCGGCCCGTGCGGCCATGATCTGCGGGAGTGCCGCCTCCCAGGCATCGGTGTGCAGGATCCACGAGTGCGTGATGTCCATCAGGTCCGGATGAGGTGCGCTCACGGTGTGCAGGATTCGCAGTTCGGGCTCGATGTCGAGCAGCAGTTCGCTGATGGCGCGGATGCCGTTGCGCGTCCGCTCATCGGCCAACCGCGGTTCATCAATGAAGCGCACCATAGGGCTCAGGAAGACGCCCGCATCGCGATACGCCGCCACCAGCTTCGTCACATAGTCGCTGAACGGGCGCGTGAAATCCGCCGAAAGCTCCGTCAGGTCCTCATTCGCGAAGATCGGAATGCCCTGCCAGGAGGCATCCGGCGGCATCATGTGGTCGCTCTTGTGCGAGATCCACAGCACCGGAAGGTCGAAGCGGTCCACGCCGTAGCTGTCCCGCATCATCACGAGGTGCTCGATGTATTGCGCGATGTTGAGTTCCACCGTGTCGCCCTGCACCTCGACGCCCACACTGACCGCGGGCGCACAGCGACTGCGATGGCCGTAGATGTTGTCATAGTAGCGCCGGATGACATCCTGCGGCTCTCCCGCCTCGCGCGGCAGCACGAGATTGTAGCGGAAGGCGGAGCGCACATCCATGCTCGGCCTGGGCGGGATTGCGAAGTCATGCACGCGCAGGCGCAGCGGTACACTCGCAATCACGTCCTCACCGGAGAGGAGGCTGAGTTCGCCGCTGTAGTCACCGGGCGCCTGATCGGCGGGCACCTGTAGCGTGAACCAGAAGCCCTGGTTGAAGCTTGCGGGAATATCCACCGGCAGGCGCTCGGTCAGCGGGTCGGGGTTGAGGCCCTGGTGGCCGAAGGGGCCGGTGGTCTGCTGAATATCAACATGCTCAATGCGGCGGCAGCGGAGCGCATCGGTGGTGATCGTCGCCGGGCCGGTGAGGTCGCTCCAGGCGAAGCTCACGGTGCTCATATCCGTCTCCGGGGTCACCGCAAGCTGGAACGATTCGTATTCGCCACGCGCCGCTGTGAGTTCCACCGCGTCGGTGGTGGCATCCGGCAGATCCCGCTCCGGCAGGATCTTCCGGTTCTCGTCATCGGTCCAGAGTGCGCCGCCATTGAAACGCGCGAGCACTCGTGCGGTGTCTGTGACTTCAGCCTGCGCGCGCTCGGTGACAACGATGTCGTCGAGCCAGAGGCGCGCCTCCGGATTCTCGCTCGCCAGCTTGATCAGCAGCGACACCTGCTCCTCGGTCTCCGGGACTTTGAAGTCGCCCGCATCCGCATGCACCCAGCCACGCTCATCGGCACCCTCAACCCACACGCCCTCGACGAACGCACCCTGCTGATCGTGGGGAAGCGTCACAATCGGCAGGTAAAGCCCCACCGTCTGCTCGCGCGCACCCACCGGATAGCGCACGTAGATGACCACCTTCGAGGGGCCGTCCTCAGCGCGATAGTGAAGACTGAGGTTGCAGATGGACCCGGGCGTGACCGGGATCGTGGTGCTCCAGCCGCTGTTGAGGCCCTGCATGCCAACGCTGCGAGCGCCAGTGTGCGCGATCTCATCATCCCACCAGCCGCGCGAGGCCTCCTTATCCCAGGCGTAGTAACTCCAGCCCACTGGAGCCTCGCCCTCGCCCTCCTCAAAGCCGGCGTTCGGAACAGCAGCAAGCCCATCCTGCGCTGAAGCGATACAACACGTTGCGGACAGCAGAACGATGATTGCCATTGCCGAAGATTGCAGACGCATCTCACTCACTCCCATGAAGTTCGGCTACTTGCGATCTACATCACGGCGCTGCCACAGGGCCGCTGTCCCCTCGTGTGGACCGGGGAGGCAGCCCGAGCAGCTTGCCCGGCTGATGCTCGGGCGCACCTCGAACTCAAGCTCGGCCTCCAGCACCCATGCCCAGAAGCCGCCACCCTCCAGCGCGCGGTTCTCTCCGAGGTTCGCGTGGAAGGTCTCCTCCGTCAGATTCAGGCCGACATGATAGCGTCCGGGCGGCATCCGCAACTGCCCGGGCAACGGGCGATCGGGCTCCCACTCGCCGAAGAGGCCCACCTGCTGCTTCGCGCCGGCGGCGGACGCGGGATATGCACCGTGCGGACGCTCGACGGTATACCATCGCGGCGGCGTGTCGTTCGGCCCCCGCTCGCGCTGCCCCACTCGCCACAGCACATGCAGGCTGCTGTTGAGATCGAACTCGTGCTGCGTGTCACCCTCTGCATCCGTCACGAGCCAGTCGAAGAGCAGGTAGCCCCGCACCTCATGTCCCTCGTCCACATGCTGCGCAAGCTCCGCATCGGTCACATTCCACTGGCAGTCCTCACACCACCAGCGCCCGATGCGGCCAAGCTGCCAGCTTGACCACGCGCGCGGATCCGCCGCGTTGTCTTCCTCAGTGACGCCACGGACCGGTTCGAGGCCGACAAGCTTCAGTTGATAGGCGAACGATGGCTTGAGGCCGACGGCTGTGAGAGTGCCGCGCAGCGACGGCGCCTGAGCTTCATAGCGGACCTCCGCACGATGGCTATCGGTGTCGGAATAGCTGAAGGCGTCGCGAAAGCTCTGCGAGTAGGCGACTGCGGCAATGTCGCGCCAGCGTGGCTGCTGCGGTTCGGTGACCTCAAGCGGCTGGAGTAGCTCTTCACTGCGCTGAACCACGATTCCCGTCACCTCGTCAGGCGATGGCCGGTCTTGATAGATGAGGAGGTAGGCGATGCGCACAATGATCCAGATAAGGAACACGATGAGCCACGGCGTCATGTTGCGCGCGGTCGGCCTCAATCCCATTGCTGCGGTCCTTTCGCTCACACGCTGCGACTTACCTCGTTACCTGACGCATGTACAGTGAAACGCGCGGACCTGATTGGGCCCGCGCGTCTGGTGGTAGTCGCATCGGAGGCTTATTCGCTCGGCTGCATGGGGTCCCAGTAGACCCGCTGGTTGACCTGGCTCTCGCGCGCCCACTTCACGTGGCCGTCCACGAAGCCATAGACGGTACCCTCGTTGTGCCGCTGCGGCCAGTTGTTCCCGGTAAA
Source organism: candidate division WS1 bacterium (assembly GCA_012522765.1). Classification (GTDB taxonomy): domain Bacteria; phylum Armatimonadota; class Zipacnadia; order Zipacnadales; family UBA5352; genus UBA5352. The sequence continues at coordinate 13,714 of JAAYJW010000080.1, forward strand.
GCTGTTGTCGTCCGGAGCACCACAGACGGCGTTGTTCATGTCGTTGATGTACCAATCGCCGTCGGCGCCGGTATGCCATGGCGCGGCGGCGCCGATGGCCTCAGGGCGAACATCGCCGACGATGATCTTAGTCGACGGGTCCCAGAAAGACCCAAGCGACATGCCGCTGGCCATGTAGTTCATCGCGTAGCCCGGAGCCTTATCCTTGCGGTCGGGGCAGAACATGATCTGCCGGTTCCGGGTGTAGGGGAAGATGGCATTGTACCACTGGCTCTCGGGATCTCCGGCAGCAGCCTGGCCGCGTGGCAGAACCTCGTCGTAGTCCTGAGCGTACATGATCAGCGCCAGCGCGATCTGCTTGGCGTTGGAGATACATGCAGCCTGGCGGCCCTTCCCCTGAGCGCGGGAGAAGACCGGGAAGAGGATGGAAGCCAGAATTGAGATGATGGCAATTACTACCAGTAGCTCGATCAGGGTGAACCCTTTGCGTCCGCCGGGTAGGAACATGCGTAACGCCCTCCTTTGAGGGACGCGTCATGATACAGATCACGATGATTCCATGTCTATAGGTATTAACACCGACAAGCGCCCACATGTTTCCTGACACCTGCGGCGATGGCCTTCATTTGACACAGATCGCAGATGAAGGCCGCTCCACCTCAGCGGGAACCATCCATTCCGATCAGAAGCGTCACGCCGCAGGGATAGCGGCCTGCGCGCGAGCCGTAGATCGTGAGGCCCCCGCGGTCCCTCCCCGAATCAACTGACGCTATGCGCAGGCACAAGATTCCGGTCTCCACCGCAGTTTTCACCATGGCCGCGGGGACCTGCAAGCGCACCAGGCGCCCATATCGCCCGAGGAAGCCGTGCATGTGCGACAGCGCCCCACGAGAGTCCGCGGGCTGGTCATGAAGCTCAAGTGTGGTGATAGGCTCGTCCCCGACCGAGATCACTACCGTCGCAGGCCACGGGATCGAGCCGGTTTGCGGTGCTCCGGGTCGAGCGCTTGATAGTTCGGCAAGCAGCGTCACCGGCCCGATCTGCTCCGGATCGAGATCGTCCGGGAGGGCGAACTGATACTCAACCTGTCCGTCACCGGTGCCTGCAAGCAGGTGTGTCTCGCCCGCCACTTCGCCTCTCTCCACGCCCTCCGGGAAAGCAGCAACGCCATCGCCTGCGTCCACCGTGAGAACATTGTGCGACTTTTCCCCGCACACGCCCTCACTATCACCGACGACCTCGAAGAAGCTGAAGTTCAGCGCCGCCGGGTGGCCGCGATCATCTTCGAGAAGCGCCGCGATGCGGGCGAGACCGGCCTCTCGGGGCAGCGCCAGAGAGATCGCGCAGGCACCCTCTCCGTCTGCATTCAGGCCGCCGTCACGCGCGATCAGCCTCTCGTACCCGAACCGGTCGGTGAAGGTTGCGCGCCACGTTACCCGCTGCGCCAGTTCGGCCTCCAGCTCTGAGGGGCGCAGGAACACCGGGATGCTCACCTGCGACCCCGGAGCTACTGTCTGCGCCGGAGGCAGGTCGAAGCCCACGAAGAACTCGCCAAGCAGCAGCGCCGGATCGTAGCCGAACTGCTTGGGCGAGCGGTCGTAGTCGTAGAGGCCGTTATGCTCCCACTCGATGTCGGTGAGTTCCGTGTAGACATAGCCGCAGATCTTCTCGTGCCTACGCAGTTCGTTGGTCAGAAAGCGCAGGCACCATGAGACGTCGAGATCGCCCATCCGCGCGCCGATGCCCCCGTACTCGCTGTTGAGCAGCGGCTGATTGCCCTGCCGGTTGCCGCCCACGAAGTTGAACTGCGAGCCCTCAGCGGTCTGGGCGACGATATGCTCGACGTGCTCGCGCGCTTGCTCGTAGTCATTGATGTAGAAGTGCCATGAGTTGATGTCGGTGATGACGTGATCGTAGAGGCAGGGCGAGTTGTCTTCGACCAGTCGCGTCGGATCAAGCTGCTTCGCCATCTCATAGCAGTTGCGCACCCACGCCCGCCGGTCCTCGGCGGTGGCATACTCGCGCGAGCCAAGCCCCCACGTCTCGTTGAAGAGGCACCACGAGAAGATGCTCGGGTGGTTGAAGTCCCGCTTGATCTGCCCCCACGCGTTGCGCTCCCAGCGCTCCCGCGCAATCTCCGAGTAGCCCTCGTTGTCGAAGCCGGGCATGTCGCACATCAGCAGCACGCCGCAGCGGTCGGCCCAGTAGCAGTAACGGGGATCGGGTGTCTTAATATGCAGCCGCAGGAAGTTCAGTCCCGCCTGCTTCGCCAGTACGAAGTCTCGCTTGATCTCGGCGTCCGTCGGGTGGGTGTAGACGCCCGCCGGGTGGAAGCTTTGATCCAGCGCACCCCGGAGGTAGATCGGCTCGCCATTGAGGCGAATATACATTGGGCCACCCTCATGCAGAGGGCCCGTGTCAATGTCGCGCATGCCAAACTGCGTTTGGATCGTATCGATGACCTCGCCAGCGCGAAGAAGCTGGAGGGTGGCGCGGTACATGTGCGGGCTGTCGGGCGTCCACGCTATCGGCCGCTCGATCTGCATCGGAACCTGCGCCCGACCGTCTTCGCCCACTGCTGCCGTGGCACTCCCGGCCTTCGCTCCCGTCGAAGCGCGCAGCTCAACGGCAACCGCCAGAGGCCCGTTCTCATGGCGGGAGTGTACCTGAACGGCAAACGCGGCCTGCGCGGAGGCGAGCGACGGTTGCACCAGCACCTCCGCTATGTGCGAGGCGGCGCGCGGCTCCAGCCAGACCGTCTGCCAGATGCCGCTGGTGCGCGTGTACCAGCGCCGCGTCTGCTTGCCTATCGGCTGCGCGCTGTGATCCTCAGGATCCTGCACGCGGATGACCAGCCGGTTCTCTCCCGGCTGGAGAGCGCCGGTGATATCGAAGGATAGCGGCAGGTATCCGCTCTCGCCGCCGCCCACCGTCTCCCCGTTCACCCAGACGCGCAGGTCCCAATCGGCCGCCCCGATATTGAGGTAGACGCGCCGCCCATCCCACCGCTGTGGCACGGTGAACTCGCGCCGGTACCAGCCGATGCTGTGCCGGGGCGCCTCGCGATAGTTATCCTGCGTGACCGCCTCGGGATGGAGCCACGCCTCGGCGGAGAACCAGTCCTCGTTGCCGGCGAGAGCCTCCGTGCCCCATGCCAGGTGGCTCTCCCACGGGAACGGAACGCGGATGGTTCGACTAAAGCGATCCTCTGCGGCATTCTGCCAGCCCTCGTCAGCCCCCCGGTCATTGGGGTCGAACTCGAACTGCCAGTCACCGTTGAGGTTCAGCCAGTCGATGCCGTCTCTCAGGCCTCGGTGGAAGTCCGGCCGCGGGTGTTCGGGACGAGGGACGCTAATGTTCAGTTCGTCCATCTTTTGATCCCCAGCACAACTGTGATAGAACTCGCGGGCGTGCAGCGGTGTTCTGTATCGTACGGAGGGCAGGCGGAGTGTTTCGCTGGCCGGACCAATGCACCTTCCGTAGAGAAGCGGGGCGTTTCCCGCGATCGAGGGAGGATTCACCTGCCGCCGGGGCAAACCTTAGTATGCACCACCGGGCGGGGATGTGGGTTCCGTGAGCTACCACGGGCGCTGGCGGATGATGCAGATGGATGAGCGCGTGCTCAAGTTCATTGAGGAGACTGCCCAGGACCTGGTTGGCCTCGACGTTGCTCTCTTCTTCCAGGCCAACCCCCGAGCCTTCGATACCGCCTCAGGTATCGCCCTGCGGACGCATCGTGCCGTGGAGGACGTCGAACCCGCTCTCGACCGGATGGCCGGGGATGGCTTCCTCGAGGTCTTCTCACGCGGCGATGGCCGCTATGAAGTCTTCGCGCTCTCCCCCGTGCCCGAGGTCTGGCGCACCCTCTGCCGCCTCAGCGAGGCATATCACGAGGATCCCGATTCTCGCAAGGAGATCATTCTGCTACTGGTGCAGCGCCGGTTGCAGGAGCGCAGCATAGGCGGCCGCACTCCCGGAGGCAGGGCTGATGACTGACGCCGTGAGCACCGGCATTCCCGGACTCGACACACTTCTCGACGGTGGCCTGCGCCGCGGGTCGTGCACTCTGCTGGAGGGCATACCCGGCACCGGAAAGACTACCATCGGCCTGCGGTTTCTCCACCATGGGGCGCTGGAGGGCGGTGATCCGGGCATCGCGATCACTTTCGAGCAGTTCCCCGAGCAGATGATTGAGGACGTGGCGCAGTACGGCTGGGACCTCGCGGCGCTGGAGGATGAGGGGCTGCTCCGAATCATCTGCACCTCCCCGGACGTTTTTCTCGACCAACTCAGCGAGATTGGCGGAATGATGGACCGGCTCGTCGGCGAGATGGGTGCGAGACGCATCGTCATTGACAGCGCCTCCCATCTCGCGCAGGTGAGCGAAGACCAGCGCGATCTGCGTTCCCTCTTCTACAGCATGATTAACGGCCTCAAGCGCGCGGGCCTCACGACGATCATCACCAAGGAGCTTGAGGCCGCCGAAATCTCGCGCATCCCCTTTGAGGAATACCTCTGCGACACGGTCATCAGGCTCGACAACCGCCTGGTGAGCGGCTTTCGCCGCTGTCGCTACGTGGAGGTGGTCAAGTCGCGAGGGAAGGGCCACCGATCCGGCCGCCACGGCTTCGAACTCGGAGACGGGGGGCCGGTGGTCTATCCGCGCTACCGGCCACATGAGAGGCGGACAGAGAGCACATGCGCGTCCGGTGTGCGCGCCTCCACCGGCATAGCCGGTCTCGACGGTATGCTCCACGGTGGCCTGCTGGTGGGCAACGCGACACTGGTGGCCGGCAGCGCCGGCGTCGGCAAGACGACGCTCGGCCTGCAGTTTCTCTGCGCGGGTGCCGAGGCGGGCGAACCCGGCCTCTATGTCACCTTCGAGGAGTCGCCCGCCAAGCTCGCCTGCCAGGCGCATGGCTACGGACTGGACATTGAGGGCGCGCAGAATGAGGGCCTGCTGACGATCATCCACGAGTTCCCCACCACGGTCCGCTTTGAGAAGTTGCTGCTCGACATCGCGGAGCTCATCGAAACCCGCGGCATCAGGCGGCTCGTCTTTGACAGCCTCACCGACCTCGAGCTTGCCTTCGGCGGCGAGGATACCGTTCGCGAGGCGGTCTACGACCTCGCGAGCCTGCTCGACGCTCAGGGTGTGACCAGCATCGTGATCACGGAGGTGCCGGAGCTATTCGGCCAGACCTACGTTTCGGACGAGCATCTCTCGATCATCGTTGACGGCATCATCCTGATGAAGTACCTCGAACTGGAGAGCGAGATCCAGCGGGCCATGTCAGTGCTGAAGATGCGCGGCTCGGGTCACGACACCGGGATCTGGCGCTACGTCATCGGCGGATCGGGGATCGAGGTACAGGGACGCTTTGAGGGCGCCGAGGGCGTCATGGCGGGGGCCACGCGCACAACGAGCATCGCGCTCTCGGTGCGCAGCTTCAACGAGTTCGACGAGCAGTTCAACGCCGAGGTGCTCCAGCGATTCTCGCAGATACACCCGAACGTTCAGCCCGTATCGCTGAACCTCCCGTACAACCCCGACGAGGCGCTTGAGACGGTGCAGTCCGCGCTCAGGGCGCGCTCCACGCACCTTTCCGTCGCGCCGATGTGCCTCTACTGGACGCCCGATGTGGTCGCCGGGGGGCGGTTGCGTGAGGTAGGTAACCTGCTCTCGCCCGCCGAATGGCGCACGCACATACCGGAACTGGTGGAGCCGGCTCAAGTCGGCGAGATGATCTACGGCGTGCCCGCCATCGGCGTCTGCGGCACACTGCTCTTCCGCCGCGACCTGCTGGAGAAGCACGGCTTCCAGGCCGCCCCTTCGACGTGGGACGAGCTTGTCGAACAAGCGAAGAAGGTGCTGGCGGACGAGGGCAATGACCAACTGATTGGCTATCAGTTCCCCGGCTATCACTACGAGGGCCTCAGCAGCTCATTCCTCACGAACCTCTGGAGCAACGGCGGGCAGGTGGTGGACGATGAGGGGCGCTGTGTCCTCGAGAGCGACGAAGCGCGGGAGACGATCCGCTTCATGCACGACGCGATCCACGTGCATCAGATCACACCGCGAAGCGTCACCTCCTACAGCGGTGGGCTTGAGCCGCAGGACGATCTGATTGAGGGACGCGCGCTCTTCCTATACATGCTCCCGAGCGTGCTGCAGGAGGTCAACCGGCCCAACTCACCGACCAGGGGGCGCGTGGGCGTCGCCGGTCCCCCTCACGGCCCCAGCGGCCAGCGCGGTTACAGCTACCTCGGCGGCTGGCACTTCGGCATTCCGGTCAATGCACGCGCACCGGTGGCGGCAGGGCAGTTCATTCAGTACATGGCGAGCGCCGAGGTGCAGAAGGAGCGCGCCATGCGAGGCGGGCCGCTGCCAACGATCGCCTCGCTCTACCGCGACCCGGAGATCATCGCCTTCAACCCGCACTATCCGACGGTCTACGAACTGCTGCGCAGCGCCCGCAAGCGCAATGACATCCCGCGCTACATGGAGGTCTCGCGTCTGATGCAGGACCACCTCCACCCGGTGCTGACAGGGCAGATCGCCCCCGATGCCGCTTTCGACGAACTCGTTGCTGCCGTGCGGGAGCTGATCCACCAAGACAACTAAGTCTAGCCTCACTGTACGCTCTGGATGGATTCGGTTTCCGCGTAGCTCCTGGTGGCGCATCATAAGGGCGACACTAACTCGCTTTAGTTACATGAGGAGTGACCTTCGATGCGTGCACTGGTTCCGACCGCCGTCCTGCTGCTTCTGCTCGTTACCTCCGCCTATGCAGTCGCGCCGGTCGTCACTGTCCCGATCCAGGTTTCGCCGGCCACCATCATCCTCAAGGCCCCCTGTCAGTGGATCACAATCCACGCGGATATTGACTACGCGGCTGTGAACGCGTCAACAGTCGCTATCAACGGACTTGACGCCGAGGCTGTTTTCCCGGACAACCGCGGCGACCTCGTAGCGAAGATCAGCTTCGAGAGCATCATCAGTGGACTCGAGCCCGGAGAGACGACGATCACGCTCACCGGTGTCACCACGGAGGGCACAGCCTTCAGTGGCTCTTCGACGGTTCCGGTGAAGTAGCGCCCCCTCACATGTACGCGCTGAGGGCGGGCCATGATGGCCCGCCCTCGGTGATTCCGCAGTATACCAGGCGCTCTCTACTTGATCGCAACGGCCTTCCCCGTCTCGGCCGACCTGTACATGGCGTCAAGGATCTTCATGATCCGCAAACCGTCGGTCCCCGGGGAGATCGGCTGCTTGCCGCTGATGAGGCTGTCCACGAAGTGCATGACCGCTGAGTGCCTGCCCATCGCGGCCTCAGGCTCAAGCTTCACCACGCGGTCAATCGGCTGGCCCTGCTCCTGAGTGAAGATCTCCAGCGAGTCGATCGCGCTGTCATCCACGCCGTCGATGGCGAAGACACGCTCAAGACTCGCGCCTGCCTGCGTACCCATCAGCGTCGAGTAGACCCACTCGCGCTTGATGCGCGATGCCCACGACGCTTCAAGCAGGACAGTCTTCCCGCCCTCGAACTTGATCATGCCGACGGCCATGTCCTCGACGTCGAAGGTGCCCTTCTTGTTGGGCGTGCCCCACGGCCCGAGCGCTTCCATCTTCGGCCCGAAGACTGACCACGTGGAGGCCATGCAGATCTCCGGCACCGGGTTCCCCATCAGCCACATGGTGAGGTCGAGCATGTGCACCGCGAGGTCGATCAGCGGCCCGCCACCGGCCACCTCTTTGCTGGTGAACCATCCGCCCCAGCCGGGGATCCCGTTGCGCCGGATCCAGCCGCAGCGGGCGAAGTAGATGTCGCCGAAGGTGCCGTCGTCGGCGTAGCCCTTGAGGACCTGCGCCTCCGGGCGGAAGCGGTTGTTGAACTGGATCATCAGCGTCTTGCCCGCCGCCTCGGCGGCGTCCACCATCTTCTGCCCTTCCTTCGCGGTCCGCGCCAGCGGCTTCTCACAGAGCACGTGCTTGCCGGCCGTCAGGCAGTCGATGGTGATCGGGGGGTGGAACTTGTTCGGCACACAGACGCTCACGCAGTCAATGTCGGCCTCAAGCATCTCCTTGTAGTCGGTGTAGAGCTTACTGACACCGTACGCCGTGCCGACCTGCGCCAGCACATCCTCATTGAGATCGCACAGCGCGACGACCTCAGCGTTCTTGTGCGCCATGTAGCCCTCGATGTGATACTTGCCGATGCCCGCGCCGATGATTCCGGCCTTGATCTTAGCCACTTTCCGACCCTCCCTGCCAGCATCCCACTGCGTCGGGTAATCTTCGCGCATGGTTTCGCCACCGATGCAGTGGCACCTCCACGGGCTTCGGCAACAGGAGGCGGCCACTTCAGCAGGTGTGCGCGGCCGCGAGGGCGAATGATTCGCCGGAGCATTCCGCACCAACTCAGCAAGGAGTGAGTAAACGGTGCCCACCTTCGATGCCCTCTTCTCCCCCGGTTCGATCGGCACACTGCAGATGCCCAACCGCATCATCATGGCCCCGATGGGCACGAACTATGCCGACCCGGCCCATCATGTGACCGATCGCCTGATCGCCTACCACGTCGCCCGCGCGCGTGGTGGCGTCGGCCTGCAGATCGTCGAGCATACCGCGGTGCATCCCTTCGGCCTCACCGGCGCGAAGATGCTGGCGATCTATGACGATGAGATGATCCCCGGCCTGCGCCGCCTGACGGATGCCGTGCATCAAGCCGGCGGGCGCATCGCGCTTCAGCTTCAGCATGGCGGCCGGCAGGCGAATGCGGCGGTCATCGGCAGGCGCCCTCTGTCGCCGTCGGCGGTCAGCCTGAGCGATGGGAACCGCCCGGAGAAGATGACAGAGGAGGAGATCCGGGAGGCGGTGGAGGCTTTCGGCGAGGGTGCGAGGCGTGCCATGGAGGCGGGCTTCGATGGCGTCGAGGTGCACATGGCACACGGCTACCTCGGCTGCTCGTTCCTCTCGCCGCTGCTGAACCGGCGCGATGACGACTGGGGCGGCGACACCGAGCGCCGCACTCGCTTCGCGCGGGAGGTGCGGGCGGCGATCGTCGAGCGCTGCGGCGAGGACTTCCCCTGCTGGTGTCGCATCTCGGCGAATGAGTTCGTCGAGGGCGGGACGGACCTCGATGAGGCGAAGCGTTTTGCGCCGATGCTGGCGGAGACGGGCTACCAGGCGATCCACGTGTCGGCGGCCATCGGTGAGACAGCGCGCTACGCCTCCGCGCCCTACTACATCGAGCATGGTCACCTGATCGAGTATGCCGAGGGCATACGCGAAGTGGTGGATGTGCCGGTCATCGGCGTCGGGCGAATTCTACGGCCCGAGATGGCGGATGGACTGATCCGCGAAGGGCGCTGCGACTTCGTGGCGCTGGGGAGAGCCTTGCTGGCCGATCCGGACTGGCCGCGCAAAAGTGCTGAGGGACGAGTTAATGAGATCATCCCATGCATCGGCTGCAACCTCGGCTGCCTCGACCGCCGGTACTCCGAACAGGCTCACTGCCAGTGCACGGTCAACCCATGGACCGGGCGCGAGGTTGATTGGCCGGGCTATCCCGATAGAGCGGTCCCGGATGAGCGTGAGCCTGCCCGGGGCGTACTGGTGATCGGCGCCGGGCCTGGCGGCATGCAGGCCGCCATCGTCGCCGCCCACCGCGGGCATGAAGTGACCATCTGGGAGCGCTCTGATCACGTCGGCGGCACCTTCGCACTGGCGGCGATGGCGCCGGGCAAGGCCGAACTCGCGGGCCTGATCGAGTGGCAGAAGGGCGAACTGGAGCGACTTGGCGTGGAGATACAGCTTAACACCCATGCCACCGTCGACTCGGTCCTGCAATTTGACCCCGACAACCTGATCGTCGCCACCGGGTCAACTGCCCTGGGCGCCGAGTCGCTGCCCTTCGGCGGCGGCGCGCGCTACCTCTCCGGCGACCGCATCCTGCGCGGCGAGGCACAGGTGCGCGATCCGGTCTACGTCATCAGCAGCCGGGGGAACGGGAGTGAGATCGCGCACCTGCTCGCCGAGCAGGGACATGCGGTGACGCTGCTGGAGTCGGGGGAAGATCTCGCGCCGCTCCTGCCGTCAGGGCCGCGAACGTTCCTTTTGCAGCGACTTGAGGAGCTTGGCGTGAAGATTCTTACAGGCCACCGTGCGCTGGGGCTCGATGCCGAGGGGATCATGGCCGACGTGGGCGGATCGGAGAGGCGCTTCAATGACCCCGGCACGGTGGTGCTGGCAATAGGGCGCAGGTCGAATGATGATCTGGCCGGGGACCTGGAGGTCCTGCCGATCACGATGACGGTCATCGGCGACGCGGAGCGTCCGAGGCACGCGCAAGCGGCCGTCCATGAGGGCGCGCTGGCCGGGAGAGAGATCTGACGCGAACGGAGGGAACCGATGGCGGCGAGACTGACCTTCCACGGACATTCGTGCTTCGCGATGGAGGCCGATGGCAGGCGCATCATCATAGACCCGTTCCTCAGCGGCAACAGCAAGGCCTCGGGGAGTGCGGATGAGATCGAGGTTGACGCGGTACTGCTGACACACGCTCATGGCGATCACCTCGGCGACGGGATTGAGATCGCTCGTCGCAACAATGCGCTGGTGGTGGCCGTGAACGAACTGGCGATTCACTGCAGGCGGGAGGGTGTGCAGAAGGTGCTGCCGATGAACATCGGCGGCGCGAGCGACCTCGGCTTCGCGCGCGTAAAACTCACCGTGGCCCATCATAGTTCGGCCATCGTCAGCGAGGATGGTATCACGATGCTCGGCACCGCGTGCGGCTTCCTCGTCACGATGGGCGGAGTGACGCTCTATCACACCGGAGATACCGGCCTGACCGCGGAGATGGAGTTGGTGGGGCGGTATAACGAAGTAGACGTCGCGACCATCTGTTGCGGCGACGTCTTCACGATGGGCGTAGATGATGGTATAATCGCGGCCGAGCTAATCGGCGCAAAGTTGAACATACCTATGCACTTCGGCACGTTTCCGGCCATCGAAACCGATCCGCAGGAGTTCGTCGGACGCCTGGAGGAGAAGGGGATCTCCGCCCGGGTGATGAAACCCGGCGATGAGATAGAACTTTCCGGTCCGCGGTGACGTCAATTCGCTCGACGCACACAGTGGATACAACTTGCTTTTTTCGTACCGGGGCCGACACCGCCCCGCACCCAGAGCGGCAAATCACGTAGGAGGTGATGCAGTTGGGCGATAGAACAGACTGCATGGTCAAGGTGACGGAGATCAGGACGTATGGGTGTGGTGTCGGCAGCTAGAATCACGCTGTCGATGACCGCATCCGGCTGAGGCGAAAGAATCTCAGTGATTTCCTCAGCTTGGCTTTGCGGTCTTCAAGCTAAGGCCCCGCCGCCAGACAGCCCTGTCTGATACGGCGGGGCCCTTTACGTTCTGCAGGTTTGCCTATTCCGCCCGCCGAACCTACCTCCCGCTGCCAGCATGTTCGCCCGGAGGGGATCCGCGTGAAGCTGCCGCTCGTCTTCGTGACACTGATCCTCACTTACCCTGTCCTCTCCCCTGCATTCGCGCAGGAGGCGCCCACCACTGCCGATCTCGAAGCGGCAATCGCCCGGGCGGAACAGGCGGTGAGCGCGGATCACAATGCTGCGGTGCGCGCTGCGAACTTGCCGCTCGCGCGGCTCAAGCTGAAGAAGGCGCGGCTGGTCGAGGCCGGTGGCTGGTATGCCGGCGGTGATGCCTCCCGCGACATCAGCGAGGGCCTGCGGCTGGTGGAGCTTGCCGAACAGGGAGAGCGCTACGAGCCGCCGAAGGGCGTCCTCACGGAGCTTGCGTACATCGCGGAGAACGATGGCAGCGTTCAACCCTACTACGTGCACATCCCCGAAGCGTATGATCCCGCTCGCCCATGGCCGCTCTTCGTCTTCCTGCATGGCTACGTGCCGAACATCAGCGTGCTCGACCCGTGGGTGCTGAGCGAAGAGGTCTGCGACATCGCCGAGCGCAACGGCGCGATCCTCGTCCTCCCCTACGCCCGCCGCAACACGGACTTTCAGGGCGTCGGCGAGGTGGACGTCTATCGCGTGATAGAGGAGATGTCGCGCGGCTTCAACATTGACCCGATGCGCATCCATCTCTCCGGCGTCTCCATGGGCGGCATGGGCACGTGGACGATCGGCCTGCGGCAGCCGGGCTTCTTCGCGTCCGTTACGCCCATCTCCGGCCAGACCGACATGTTCCGCTGGTGGGGCTGGAATCGGGAGGCCATGACGACCTTCAAGCAGTTCCTCGTGGAGTGGGACAACGCGGAGGAGATGGCGCCGAACGCGCGCGGGCAGAGCTTCTTCGTCCAGCACGGTGAGCTTGACCACCTGATCCCGGTGATCGAATCGCGCTCGATGGTGGAGAAGGTGAGGGCGCTGGGGATCCCGATCGACTACTACGAGTTCCCCGGCGAGAGCCACTACATCTACTGGGACACACCGTGCTACGAGAACGCGTGGAGTTGGAGCCGCGACCGCGTGCTGGACCCGTGCCCGCGCCACGTCACCTTCCGCTGCTTCTCCCTTAACTACAACCGTGCGCACTGGCTCACGATCGATCGCCTCAAGCGCTGGGGCACTCCGGCAATGGTGGATGCCACCGTCGCCGAAGACGGCGGCCGCCTCGACATAAGGTGCGAGAACGTGGCGGCGCTGACGATTGATCTCGCCACCTGCCCGCTACGCCCGGACGAGCAGTTCGGTGTCACTGTGAACGGCACTCAGCACCAGGTGCAGCCCGAAGACGGCAGACTTATCATCGAGATCGCGCCCGCTCCGGCGCAGCAGTGGCCGCCGCTGAAGGGTCGTGGCCTCTGCGGCCCGGCCGAGGATGTCTTCAACACGCCCTTCATCGTCGTGCAGGGGACTGCCGGCGATGATGCGCAGGACCTCGACCTGGCGCAGAAGGTCGGCGCCTGGGCGGACGAGTGGGATCGTTTCGCGGATGGCCAGCCGCGTGTCTGCACCGACGAGGAGCTTGAACCCTGGCAGATCGAACAGATGAACCTGGTGCTCTTCGGTACGCCCGAAACGAACTCGGTGCTGGCGCGGCTCGCCGACCGTCTGCCGGTCGAGATCGACGACGGGCGCTTCAGCATCCTCGGCCGCAGCTTCGAGGGCGACCACCTCGGCCTCGTACTCTGCTATCCGAACCCCGAGCAGCAGGATCGCTACGTGCTGGTCTACTCAGGGCCGCTATACGGGCGGAGGCTGTCGATCAATCATAAGCACGACATGCTGCCGGACTTCCTGATCTTCGACAGCACCCGCTTTACCACCGGCGACACCGAGGCGAACGTCTTCGGCGGCTGGTTCGATGTTGACTGGCAGCCGAAGAGCGACCTCGCGTGGGAGGGCGATGAGACGCGGGCGCCGCTCATGCCTGAGGGGTAGGCGCCTACAGGAGCGCCACCATTTGCCGGAGTGAGGCGTGAGTGGTGCCAGTCTGGCCTGGCAGAGGATTCCGGCGTGCCCGGAGTGAATAGCTCGCCATCATGACAGTGAACAGAACGATCCTTGAGCCGCAACGCGAACTGCCGGTAGCCGGAGCTTACGACGTAGTCGTGGCGGGAGGCGGGCCCGGTGGTATCGCCGCAGCCGTGGCGGCCGCCCGAGCCGGTGCGAAGACACTCCTGCTGGAGCGATACGGCTTCCTCGGTGGGATCGCCACCGCCGGGTGGGTGGACCTGCTGCTAGGCATCTCCCCTGCGGCGACCGGAGAGATGGTCGTCGGCGGGGTCTTCCGCGAATTGGTGGATGGCATGGCGGACCTCGGCTGCGCGCGCCCCTTCGATGAGGGCGTAAAGAGCGGGCGAATCCCCTTCGAACCGGAGGCCTTCAAGCTGGTGGCCGATGCCCTCGTGCTCGGAAGCGGCGCCGATCTGCTGCTGCACTCGAACGTCGGCGAAGTGATCGTTGAGGGCGACCGCTTACGCGCGATCGTGCTGGAGGGCAAGTCCGGTGCGCGAGCGGTCGAGGCGAAGGTCTTCGTGGATGCTACCGGCGACGCCGATCTCGTGGCGCGAGCAGGCGCTCGGTGGGAGATGGGCCGCCCCGGTGACGGTCGCGTGCAGGCGATGAGCCTCATAATGCAGATGGGCGGCCTCGATGTCGAGCGGGTTCCCACGCGCGGTGGCGCCGATGACGCCGAGGCGAAGGCCCTGATGCGCGAAGCGATGCTCCGTGGCCTGCGAGCGTACCGGTGGGCGACTCCCGAACTCAGTCCCGACCTGCGCCAGGACTCGCTTGCGTTCAACGTGACGCACCTGAGCGGCAATCCGATTGACGCCGGCGATCTCACACGCGCGGAAGTCCAGGGGCGCCGGGATGCGTGGGAGATCGGGCGTTGGATGCAGGAGACCGTGCCGGGGATGGAGCGTGCGCACCTGCAGCTTACCGCGCACATGGTTGGCGTGCGTGAGAGCCGCTGCATGGTGGGCATTGAGACCGTCACGGGTGAGGACGTCGTGACGGGCCGCAAGCGCGAGGATGCCATCGCGCGCTGCACCTTCGGCCTCGACGTCCACTGCCCGATGGCCCACACCGGCCCGGAGGCAGTTCAGGTGGGCGGTGTCGCCTGCCGTGCCACCTGCAGGAAGAAGGACTGCGTGATGTTCACGCGCTACCCGGAGTATCTTCCGCGGCAGGGACACACGGGCGAGCGTTCGTGGTATGACATCCCCTACGGGGCGCTGGTGTGTGCGGATCTGCGCAACCTGCTCGCCTGCGGGCGCTGCCTGTCGGCGGACCATCTCGCGATGGCGTCGCTGCGGGTGATGGGTCCGGCGATGGCGACCGGACAGGCAGCCGGTGAAGCGGCGGCGATGGCGGCGCCCGACGGTGATGCCGGGGCCGTCAACGTCGCGGAACTTCAGCGGCGGCTGCGGGACTGTGGAGCCGCCATCTAACGCGCGCCTGCACCTGCAGATGAACGCCTCTGGTGGCCTCTGCGGGGTATTCTCGCGCTTTTCCGCGCTGCAGCGGCTTGCATTTCCCGGCGATTTCGGGTAGAGTCGCGCATGAGGAGCAACCGACTACATACGAGTAAAGGAGACGATACCATGGCTGTTATGGCACTGGTCATCACGAAGAACGGTTACGGCAAGCTGGTCTCAATCGACGAGTTCAGGGAGCAGAAGCGCGGCGGCGGCGGCGTCACGGGCTTCAAGGTCACTGAGGACACCGGCACTGTCGAGGCCGTTGTGCGCGTCGAGACCGGCAAGGGCGAGCGGGTGCTCATCTACACGGCGCAGGGCAAGGCCATCCTGACCCCCGTCGATGACATCTCCGAGCGCAGCCGGTCGGCGGGCGGCGTCAAGCTCATCAACCTCGCAGAGGGCGACGAAGTAGCTGGCGCGGCCTTCTAGGTCGATTGTTCCAACGCCTGTCAGAGGCCGGCGGCGATCCATCGTCGCCGGCTTCGCCATGTACGACCACCCGGCGCTTCATGGCAAACGCCCCCCGGCATTGTGATGGTGTCTCAGATGATAGGACACCTGCCGGGGGGCGGTTAGTTCCCGCGTACGGCAAACGGAGACGGCACAGGCCGGCGCGGGGGTCGGCCTCCTCAACGGCACTACCGGCCCTCGATCATCTCCGCGAGGCGCTCGCGAGCTTTCGCGTAATCGGACTGGTCCTTGCTCCAGTCCTGGAATGAGGTGGTGATATCCGCGACGATCTCGTCCACCTGCGCTTCCGAGTTCGGCACTCGCACGACCTCCATCCGCTCAGCTCCCATCACCGTCTGGATGCCACCGGTGCCCCCGGAAGCGGCCGCCATCACCATGTACTCGTAGTCCTCCATCGCCTCGCGCACGAGCTTCAGGCGGATTGACGAGACCGGCCCGTCGAGCCCCGCCGGCTGCCCGGGGTAGAGCAGCATCCCCTCGCCCCAGTAGCGCTCGCGGAACAGTGGCGCCTCCCAGACGCCCTCCATCGTCTCGGGCACCCAGTAGACGCTCGACCAGTAGAGGAAGCCGGTGATGTCGTAGTGCCAGCTTGTCCAGAACGGCGCCCGGAAGTGCAGCGGGTCCATGTCTATCTGCCACCATGGAGTGCCCTCAGGTCCCTGGCAGAGGGCGGTGTAGCTCCACAGCCTCTCCCCCAGCGCCAGCCGCTCCTCAGCCGTCGGCTCGTCAAACAGCCCCCACAGCGGGCACCAGATGTCCACCGCGCCGTAGAGGTCGCCCCACTCCGGCTTGCTGGGCTTCGTCTGCTCGGTGCACATGCGCGCGATCTCCGGATCGGCCTCGTGGATCAGCGCGCCCTCCTGGCGGACGATCTCATACTCCTCGGCGTCGTTCGGCTCGTCCTTCATGTAGATGTAGCCGAGGTCCAGGTAGCCCATGCCACGCAGCCACTCGGCGTTTGCGGCGAGGAACGCCTTCGCCTTCTCGGGATCGTCCCGATACGAGAACGGCATCCGCAGAGCGTTGACGTGCTTCTCTTCGACCAGCTGGCGCATCCACTCGTCCTCGCCGTCCACCTGCAGGCCATCCTCCGGCGTCCATGCGGGCCAGAGTTTCCCGAACGAGCTTGGCATAGCACGATGCGCCAGGAACTCGTCGATGTAGAGGCGCTCGATGGCCGCGAACTCCTCGCTTGAGGCGTCCATCCCGATGGCTTTCGCTACGCGGCTGCCGAGGCCACCGAAGTTCGACCGCATGGAGGTCTCGGCGGGAAGTTCGAAGTCCCACACGCGAAGCTCCACCGGCACCTGCGCGAGTTCAATGTCGCCCGCAGCGACGGTGATGCTGCCGACGTACTTGCCCGCTTCGGTGCCCGGTGGCACGAACAGGTCCACCCACACTTCGGCGTTCTCGCCCGGCTCCACGTCGAATGGAGCTGCATCGTAGGTGGCGCCGGAAAGCTCCTCGCCCGTCTGCGGGTGGCGGAACGGGATCAGTGCGTCGGGATAGTAGCCGACCGGGTTCTCCGTCCGGTAGCTGGGCTCCGTCACATTGACGTAGTGGGCCCGGTAGAGCGTGAGGTTGAAGGCGGAGATCGCTCCACCCGGGCCGTTGAGGCTGCTTGTCACCACATGGACGTTGCGAAGTGGCCGATCGCCGGCGTGCACGATCAGCCGGAAGGGCTCGTATTCATTCGCCGCCGCGCGCAACTGTGCCGACGGCTGTTCGCGCGGCGGTGTGTCCCTGAGCACGCGCTCCCATGGCGAAGCGACCCAGACCGTTGCATCCTGCTGGGCGAACGCCGCCAGCGGCAGCAGCGCCAGCATGACAATCAGTAGCGGTACCTGCATGATACTGCCTCCCTGTCTCCTTCGGCTATTCTAGAGCTACTTTACATGCAGCAAACGTGCCGCTTCGTCTCCCAGCGGCACGGTCAAGGTGCCATTCGCAGCGACCTGAAGCGTCTTCCCGGTGTCGAGATCCGTGGCGGTCATCGCCGCGTTGACCGGTAGCCGCACACTGACGCTACCGCCGCTCTCGCCGAGGTAGTCCGCGACGAGGATGACCATCTCGCCGCCTGAGGCCACGCCGCTGATGCGCCCCGGACCCTGCACCTGCGCACCCTCAAGCAACTCGCCAGACGCCAGCAGGTCCTCCACCGGCGCGAGGTTGCGGATCACGCGCGAATACCCGGCCAGAAGTTCGGCATCCCACAGCCTTCCCGACCAGAAGTTCATCCCGGTCGAGCCATTGGCGAAGCACTCCAGGAGCGCGTAGCGGAAGCGCTCGCCGGAGTAGGTGCCGGCATCGCCGGGGCTGATCCAGGGCAGCACGTCCGGCTCCGGCAGCAGTTCGCGACACTCTCGCGCCTCATTGCCGACATGCATGATGTGATGCGCGTAAAGAGGCGTGTAGGTCGAGGGCTGCGCGCTCTGCAGATACTCCGGGTAGAGGAGGTTGAAGGGCCAGGTGAATTGATAGTCCCGGCGCGGGTCCCAGTCGTAGACGCCGAACTCCATCTCCGGCCCACCGGCCTCCGCCACGGCCGCGCGCATTGCCTCTACCGCGCTCGACCACATCTCATAGCCCTTCTGAAGCTGCCACTCCTCCCACGTCTCGCAGCCACTGGCGGCGAAGTCGGCTTTGCAGCGCGTGCATTTCTGTGCATCTACCGGCCCTCGCCAACTCCACAGCTCAATGTCCGCGAAGACGTAGTCCGGGAGCGCCATTGCGCACTGGTCGGCGACACGCTCAAGCTCCGCCTGATAGTACTGCCCGCGGTAGCTCGGGCAGAGGCGAGTGCCCTGGGTGCCGTCCTCGAACTGGCAGAAGACCTCGTCCGCCTTCTCCACGCGATGGAAAGTCGAGTCGATGTTGAGCAGCTTGAAGCCATCCTCGCGCGCCTGATCCCACACCGCCCACTGATCGTCGCCCTCCGCATCGCCGCGCAGGGGCATCCAGTGGACGTGCGTCGAGATGGTGTTGAGGCCCAGGTGCTTGAATGCCTCCAGTGCCTCCGGCCATGTCACCAGCGAGCCGACGCTGTACCAGCTAAGCCCGACGATGAGTTGCTCGGGGCGCGGGGTCTCCGGCACCTCGATCGCCCGCAGCGGCACTGCTACAGTCGGCCCCGAGGCGCCATCTGCGTATGTCAGCGCATAGCGCAGTTCGCCCTCGCTGCCGTCCTCCCAGTCGCCGCGGAGGAAGATGCGCCCCCACGTCTTGGTCGATTCGGTGGCGTTCGCCGACCACTCGTAGCGAGTCCAGCCATCGGCGATGGCGGCGCCCTCCACGGTGGAGAGCGGTTCGGCGGGTTCCGCCTCGCTGCCACGCCCGAAGCCGCCTCCATCAACAAGCTCCACGCCGGGTGGCAACTCCAGCGCGACGGTGACCTCTTCGCCCGCGAACTCAGGTGGGACGGTCATGCCCACCGGATTCGGGGTGTTGATGTTCGTGGTGAAGCAAAGATAGGGCTTGTGCATGTGCATCTGCGGGCGGGTGAGCGAGAAGTCCGTCACCGGCAGCGCCGCAAGATCCACCGCGGCCGCATCGTGCCCGCCGCGGAAGACGTACATCTCATCGGAGACCGTGAGGCCGGTGCCGTAGAGGCGCAGACCCACGAAGCGCCCGCGGGTGCTCAGGTCCTCGAAGCGGAAGCGATGCACCCACGACTGCCCATCGTGCGGAGGCACTCCGAAGCGCTCATTATCCTCCGGATCGAAGGTGGAGTACATGGCGACGCGCCGGTAGACCTCTCCATCGTCGCTGACAAGCGCCTCAAGCCACACCGGCGTGCAGATTCCCGGCTGAGGTGAGCCGCCCTGGATGCGGATCGCGATCTCGCGGATCGGCTCCACCTGCCCGAGGTCGAGACCGAGGTTCGCCAGGCCGCCGTAGCCCCAGCCGACGCACTTGCTCTGGAACCACAGGCTCCCCTGCGGGTGATCCGAAAGCTGCCCGTCCGTCAGATCGACCGGGTCGGTATCCTCAGCCTTCGTCAGGCGGTAGTCCGGGAGGGGCGCATAGGAGACCACCTTGCCCAGCGCGATGTTCTGCGCCGGATCGAGGTCACCCGGCTCGGGCTCCCATCCAGGGTGCGTCTCCTCCTGCGCATTGCAGATCACGCATATCATCGCGAACAAGAGCAGCGCCAGAAGCGTTGGACGCATCGCTATCACTTTCCCTTTGCGCCCGCCCGGCAGGTTCACCAGACCGGCGGCGCGAATAAGATGCTGCCCACCATACGCAACAACCGAGGTGAGGATAGTGCGTGTCCTGTGTATTGGCCTTTTCATCGTGACACTCCTCCTTCCCGCGCTCGCAACGGCGCAGGAGGAGGACCCGTTGGCATGGATCGAACGCGACAGGCTGCGCACCGCGTACTTCTACGCGCGCCCACCCGCGCCGGAGAAGACGCAGCAGCTCGTGGATGTCGGCATCAACTCAATGATCCTCAAAGCCACGCCCGAGGCCGCCATGCCCTACCTGCGCGAGGCGAAGAAGCATGAGAATATGCACGTCTTCCTCGCGCTGAACTTCAGCGTGGATGCCGAGAAGGAGGGCCTGCGGCAGGCGGTGCTGGCGGATGGCCGCGTGGAACGGTATGCCTGCCCGTTGGAGGAGCGATTCTGGCGCGACCACCTGCAGGC
>JAAYJW010000499.1 GCA_012522765.1 candidate division WS1 bacterium
CCGACGAGGTCCTCGGCAGTCGCGCGCGGCAGGCCGACCTCCTCGGGCGTAAGCTCGTAGGTGCGCACCTCTCCCCCGCGCAGTTCGGAGATCAGCGTCGGGCCGAGCGTGGACATCTCGTCGAGACCATCCAGCCCGTGCACCACCAGCGCATGCTCCGAGCCAAGCTCGCGCAGCGTTCCGGCGAGCAGTTCGGTCAGCTTCGGGTCGAAGACGCCAAGTAGCTGGCGGCGCGCTCCGGCCGGATTTGTCAGCGGGCCGAGCACGTTGAAGACCGTGCGCATGCCAAGCTCCCGCCGCGGGCCGATCGCGTGCTTCATCGCCGGGTGGTGGCTGGGCGCGAAGAGAAAGCCGATGTTCAGTTCATCAAGGCAGGCCTCCACCTCGAAGGGCTCGAGGTCAATGCGCACGCCCAGTTCGGTCAGCACGTCGGCCGAACCGCACTTGCTGGAGACCGATCGGTTGCCATGCTTGGCCACCGGCACCCCGGCGGCGGCAGTCACGAGCGCCGCCGCGGTCGAGATGTTGAAGGTGTCCAGCGCATCGCCGCCGGTACCGCAGGTATCCACGACGTTCGGATGGCGCGTCCGAATGCGCACGCAACTGTCCCGCATCGCCTCCGCGAAGCCGGAGATCTGATCGACCGTCTCTCCGCGAATGCGCATCGCGACAAGGAAGGCGCCGATCTGCGCCGGGGTACACTCGCCGCCCATGATCGCCGCCATCGCCGCCTGCGCCTCCAGGCGATCAACGGGCAGCCCATCCACGACCTTCGCCAGCGTATCGTTGATCATCATCTTCACCTCACGTGAAACAGTCAGCCTTCACTCGCCCGCCGCTGCGGGGACAGTGCGGATTGCACCGGAGCGTGCAAGTGCAAGAAAGTTGCCAAGAAGTTGTTTGCCGGGCTTCGTCAGAATCGACTCCGGATGGAACTGCACGCCCTCGACCACGAAGTCTCTGTGGCGCGCGGCCATGATCTCCTCCCGGTCGCTGAGCGCGGAGACTTCGAGGCACTCCGGGACGCTCGGCGGATCGATCACCAGCGAGTGATAGCGGACCGCCTCGAAGGGCTTCGGCAGCCCCTCAAAGATCGTGCGGCCGTCGTGGTGGATCGGCGAGGTCTTCCCGTGCATGAGCCGCGGCGCGCGGACAATGTCGCCGCCGAAGACCTGACCCATGCACTGGTGGCCGAGGCAGACGCCGAGGATCGGGATCTCCCCGGCGAAGCGCTCGATCGTCTCACAGGAGATGCCGGCGTCATCGGGCGTGCATGGGCCGGGCGAGATGACGATGCTGTCGGGCGCCATCTGCGCGATCTCATCGGTTGTGATCTTGTCGTTGCGTATGACCTCGACCGTCTCCCCAAGCTCGGAGAGATACTGATAGAGGTTGTAAGTGAACGAATCGTAATTGTCGATCAGCAGGATCATCGTTGGGCCTCCTCGTTGGCTGCCTCGAACGGCGCACGGGACAGGAGTGTCACATTCCACAGATTGCGGCGCATCAACCGAAGTGCAGCGCCTTAGGCCCTCAGGAGGGGCTGCTTTTCCCGACGCCGCCCCCGGCGGCGGGAAAAGTGGCGCCCGAGTGTCGTTTACGAGGGCGACAGCTTCCTTGCCAGCCCGCTGGTTCTTCGTGCGAACGGCAAACGACGGGCGGGCAGGGAAGCTTCGGCGCCTGCTGGCGCCTCACCCTCGCGCTGCAAACGCCGCAGCGCGAGGGCCGCCCCTCCTTGACGGCATCCGCAGGCGCGAGTCCTCTGCCGGTCGGACTGCCGTGCCAGGGTGTCGAACCTCCCCCGTCAGTTTCGTCTGTTGAGAAAGCGTCTCGCGCGTCGCTTCGTCTGTCGTTCTCCCGGGGGGGTGAGGTCACCGCAGCCCCGCTTCTGCCAGCCGCGCTGCATCGAGCATCGCGCCCGCCTTCATCAGCGTCTCGTTGTACTCCGCGTCGGGGTCAGAGTCCGCCACGATCCCGCCGCCCGCCTGGAAGTGCACCGTGTGGTCCTTCACCACCATCGTGCGCAGGGTGATGCAGGTGTCCATCGCGCCGGAGAAGCTGAAGTAGCCCACGATCCCCGCGTAAGGGCCGCGATGCACTGGCTCAAGCTCCTCGATGATCTCCATCGCCCGGATCTTCGGCGCGCCGGAGACCGTGCCGGCGGGGAAGGATGCCCGCAGCACGTCATAGGCGTCCCGGTCCTCGCGCAGTTCGCCGATGACGTTCGAGACGATGTGCATCACGTGCGAGTAGCGCTCCACCTTCATCAGTTCATCCACGCTGACTGTGCCCGGCTTGCAGACCCGACCGAGGTCGTTCCGGTGCAGGTCCACGAGCATGATGTGCTCGGCACGTTCCTTCTCATCCGCCAGCAGTTCGGCTTCGAGCGCCGCGTCCTCGGCATCGGAGCTTCCGCGTTTGCGCGTGCCCGCGATCGGGCGGGTGATCACATGGCCGTCCTCGCAGCGCACCAGCAGCTCCGGCGACGCGCCGATGATCTTGTTCTCGCCGAAGCTCAGGTAGTACATGTAGGGCGACGGGTTGATCGCCCGCACACCGCGGTAAAGGTCGAAGGGGTCCACGTCAAGCTCCGCGGACATCCGGTGGCTCAGCACCACCTGGATGGCGTCCCCGGCGGCGATGTATTCCTTCGCCTTCAGCACCGCCTCGCGATGCTGCTCGCGGGTCATCGTCGAGCGCATGGCCGACGGGTCAGAGGGAATGTGCGCCACGCTCCGGCCATCGCGCAACTGGCTCTGCAGCGGCTGCTGGAGGGCATTGACGAGGCGGTCGATCCGCTCGATTGCCGCCCAGTAGGCCTCCTGCGGGTCGCCGGTGACGTGAGCGTTCGCGACCACGCGCATCTTCCGCGTTACGTGATCGAAGATCACGAGCGTGTCGGTGAGCATGAAGTGTGCGTTCGGCATGTTGAGGTCATCGGGCTTGTCATCGGGGAGGTCCTCGAAGAAGCGGACGGCGTCGTAGCCGAGATAACCGACCGCGCCGCCGTAGAAGCGATCGCAGCCTTCTACGGGCACGAAGCGGTAGTTCGCGAGCATCCCCTGCACGAGGTCGAGCGGGTCCTCGCCATCCTCAAGCTCTCGGGTGCGGGAGGAGCCGTTCTCGCCGATAGTGGCGGTGCGGCCGGTGGTGGAGACGACCTCCAGTGGGTCGATGCCGAGGTAGGAGTAGCGGCCGATGTTCTCGCCACCGGCGACCGACTCGAGCAGGAAGGCGTTCTTCCCTCCGCCCGCCTGGCGCAGCTTCATGAACGCCGAGACGGGGGTATCCGTGTCGGCGACGAACTCGCGATAGACGGGGATCAGGTTCCCCTCTTCTGCTTTCTTGACGAACTCAAAGAGCGTCGGCGTGTACATTGTCCGGGACCTCCGGTAGTGAGATAGAGTGACTTGCATGTCATCTCGCCGCCGGGGCTGTGCCTCGTGGGCCGGACCTGTGCGCCCTGCGCTCCGGGTGTCGCTGGAGGGGGCAGTCGCGTTTCGCGCGAAACGAAAAAAGCCGCGGCGGCTTCAGTTGGATGAAGCCCGCGGCCTGCGGGGGGATGGAGCGGGTGGATCTTTATGGCTGCTGGAGGCGCCGGATGTGGCCTCCTGGTACACCGATCAGGCCGCGGGGTGTAATGCGAGCCGCCCGCGGCCTGGTTCTGTTCCGGTCTTACTGTTGCGGCAGGGAACCAGACGCTAAGCGACTCGCAGTCGCCAGCGCCAAGCCCAGATCGTTACGACCGAATGCCTGCAACAGTCGGTAATCATCGTTGTGAAGTTGAACCTATCAGATCGGCCTGCGGCGTGTCAAGCACTTTTTTTGCGCCCCGCCCTCCTACCGATACCACGGCACCGCCGGCTCAGCGTTCACCTCGTCGCGCAGGATCGCCAGTTGCTCATCGCTGAAGTTGCCGAACGCGAAGAGGCAGTAGCCGTGGATGCCCATGCTCCGCACCAGCTC
>JAAYJW010000500.1 GCA_012522765.1 candidate division WS1 bacterium
AAGCTGGGCATCGGAATGACAACCGACGCCGCCCCCACCACCAACGGCTACTTCCTCCGCTGAGGGCGAGACGGCGATACCGCCCGGCGACTTGTGGGTAACGGGAAGGGTCTTCGTGAGCGGCCGCCTACCACCGCCTTCAACACCTCCAGGGTGAGGTCTGAAGGGTATATTGCTGCACCGCCGAACTATCAGCAGGCATCATTTGTCTATACAGGCAACCGCTGACGCCTACTGACGGGGGATGGATTGCGGCATGATGAAGCTGCCTCCGTTTCTGTTCGCTGTTGTGCTGGTGATCGCCGGCGCATCGGTCGCCGCCGCTCAGTCGCCTTATGAGCGCGCCGACTGGGCCACGCCGGAGAGCGAGATAGACCGCCTCGTGGTTGCGACGCTGGCGGATCATGGGATCGAGCCTGCGAACCCGTGCTCAGACGAAGTCTTCGTCCGCCGCGTCTACCTCGACACTATCGGCAGGATCCCCACGCCCGACGAGGCGCGCGAGTTCCTCGATGATGCTCGGCCGAACAAGCGGGCGGCGCTGATAGACGCGCTGCTTGCGCGCAGCGAATTCGCCGACTACTGGTCGCTCAAGTGGTGCGACCTGCTGCGGGTGAAGGCTGAATTCCCGATCAACCTCTGGCCCAACGCCGTGCAGCTATACCACCGCTGGATCCGCGACGGTATCCGCGATGGCATGCCCTACGATGAGTTCACCCGCGCGCTGCTGACCTCCAGCGGCAGCAACTTCCGCGTGGGGCCGGTGAACTTCTACCGCGGCGTGCAGAGCCGCGAGCCTGCTGGCCTTGCGGAGGCCGTGGCGCTCATGTTCATGGGCACACGCATCGGCACCTGGCCCGAAGACCAGCGCGAGGGCATGGCCGCCTTCTTCTCCCGCCTGCAGTACAAGCCGACGGACGAGTGGAAAGAGGAGATAGTCCAGGTGGACCCGACCGCTACCGGGCCTCTGCAGGCGACCTTCCCCGACGGCACCAGCGTCACGATCCCCGCGGGCGAAGACCCACGCGTGGTCTTCGCGGACTGGCTGATCACGCCGGAGAACCCGTGGTTTACACGAAGCATCGCCAACCGCGTCTGGTCGTGGCTGATGGGCCGGGGGATCATCCACGAGCCGGATGACATCCGCCCGGACAACCCGCCGGTCAACCCGGAGCTTCTGAGCTATCTTGAGCGGGAACTGGTGAGCGCAGATTACGACCTGCGACACCTCTTCCGCCTGATAATGAACTCCCGCACCTGGCAGCAGTCGCCGGTCGCGCAGAGTGACAGCCCCGAGGCCGAGGCGCTCTTCGCCTGCTACCCCGTGCGGCGTCTTGAGGCCGAGGTGCTGATAGACACCCTCGACTGGCTCGGCGGCACGGGCCAGATGTACACCAGCCCGATCCCTGAGCCGTTCACCTGGATCCCGGCCGATCAGCCGTCCATCCTGCTGGCGGATGGCAGCATCACCAGCACGTTCCTGCAGATGTTCGGCCGCCCGCCGCGAGACACCGGCCTCGAGTCAGAGCGCGGATACGAGATCAACGACGCACAGCGCCTCTACCTGCTCAACTCCACCGATGTCTATCGGCGCGTCGCCAACAGCATCCGGCTGCGCAGGATCGCGATTGCCGCCGGAGGTGACCGTGACGCGCTAATCAGCGGCATCTACATGATTTTGCTCTCGCGTGAGCCAACCGCGGCGGAGGTTGCCGATGCGGCCGAGTACTGGGCGACGCCCGGAGTTGGCGAGGCAAACGCCGCGACAGACCTGGCATGGTCGCTTATCAACAGCATGGAGTTTCTGTACCGTCACTGACGCGCATGGAGCGAGGGCGTGGTGAGCATGAGTGACAGAGTAAGCAGACGTGACGCGATTAGATGGATGCTCTGGGGGGCGACGGGGCTGGCGCTGAGCGAGCATGTTCCGGCATTCGCTCAGGCCGCCGCACCGTCCGCACGGGCGAAAGCGGTCATTCAGATCTGGATGTGGGGCGGGCCGCCTCACACCGACACCTTCGACCCCAAGCCGAACGCGGGCTACGACTTCACGGGGCCGCTCGATGGTGTGCTCGACACGAATGTCCCGGGCATACAGGTGGGCGAACTTCTGCCCCAGCTTGCCGGGCATGCCGACAAGTACTCCATCATCCGCAGCATGACGCACGGGAACAACGGCCACGAGACGGCCGCCTACATCGTGCAGACCGGCCACCGCCCGGGCGGCAGGATCGTCTACCCGTCACTTGGCGCCATCGTCTCGCTGCTCAAGGGCTACGATGGCGGCTATGAGGGCCTCGTGCCGCCCTACGTGGTGCTGACACAGCCACAGGGGCGCTTCGACGAAGCGGGCTTCCTGGGGCCGCGGTACAAGCCCTTCGCAACCGGGGGCGACCCCAACGCGCAACGTTTCGCGGTGGAGGGCGTGGTCTCCGGCAACATCACCGACGAGCACCAGGCTACGCGCCGGGATCTGCTGCACACGCTGGACACGCTGCGGAACGCCATGCCCGGCCACGGGGCCTCAGAGAAGCTCACTACCACCGAGGAGAAGGCGTATGACATGATCCTCGGCGACGCCGGCAAGCTCTTCGACCTCTCCACCGAGGACGACGCCCTGCGCCAGCAGTATGGCCGCAACACCTTCGGGCAGTCATGCCTGATGGCGCGGCGGCTGGTGGAAGCGGGTGTCCCCTACGTGACGATCAACTACGGTGGCTGGGACACGCACAAGGCGCACTTTGAGACCGTTCGCCGGAAACTACCGCAGATGGATGCCGCGATGTCCACGCTGCTGCAGGACCTTACCGACCGCAACCTGCTCGACAGCACGATTGTGTGGTGGAGCGGCGAGTTCGGCCGCACCCCGCGCGTGGACTGGCAGCCACCATGGAACGGCGGCCGCCATCACTTCGGCCCCTGCTTCTCCGCGGTGCTTGCCGGAGGTGGCTTCAAGGGCGGGCAGGTCGTCGGCGCATCGAACGAGACCGGCGAGCGCCCGGCCGAGCGCCCGGTATATCCGGCGGATGTGCTCGGCAGCATCTGCCAACTGCTCGGCATTGACCCGAATGAGCGGATGTCCAACTCGCGGGGGCTTGACATGGCGGTCATGCCACCTGACGAGGTGGCGACCGACAGCGCCGGACTTCTGACGGAGATAATGTGATCGCGAGGGGCACTGGCATGAAGCGATGGAGAGGCTGGCCGGCGGTCGTCTGCGCCGCCGCACTGGCGGTCTCGTGCGCGATACCGGCCGCTGCTGCACCGACCGTCGGCTACGTATACCCCGCCGGCGGGCAGCAGGGGGCGACCTTCACCGTCACAATCGGTGGACAGTCGCTCCGCGGCAGCGATGATATCTACGTCACCGGTGATGGCATCCGTGCCTCCGTCGAGGAGTATGTGCCGGCGCTGGGCAATCAGGAACTGAGCAAGGTGCAGCGCGTGCTGCGTGATCTCGTCAGGCGCCGCTGGGTGGCGAGCGTCAAGGATTCGGCCTACTCCGGCTTGATGCCCGGGGAGGCACCTCTACCGGATCACCCGTGGCTGCGCGACCTCGATGAGCGCAGCCCGATTGAGCTCGAGCGGCTGCGGCAGAAGCTCTTTGACCCGAGGGCCCAGCCGAACGCGCAGATAGGCGAACAGCTTGTGCTCACGCTGACGATTGACGCCGATGCCGCGCCGGGATACCGCGAACTGCGCGTCGTCTCCCCCACCGGCATGAGCAACCCGATGCGCTTCCAGGTGGGCACGCTGCCGGAGGTGTGCGAGGAGGATTTCACCGGCCCCGGCTCCTCAGATGCGCCGGAGGTGGAGATGCCGGTGCTGATCAACGGGCAGATCATGCCCGGCGAGGTGGATCGCTGGACGCTCCGCGCGAAGAAGGGCCAGCGGCTTGTTGTGCAGGCACAGGCGAGGAAGCTCATCCCCTACCTCGCCGACGCCGTCCCCGGCTGGTTCCAGGCCACGCTGACGCTCTACGACCCGAGCGGGAAAGAGGTCGCCTTCTGCGACGACTATCGCTTCGACCCCGACCCGGTGCTTATGTACGAAGTGCCCGCCGATGGCCTCTACCGGCTGGAGGTCTGCGACTCGATCTACCGCGGCCGGGCGGACTTCATCTACCGCATCAGCGCGGGGGAGCTGCCCTTCGTCACGGAGGTCTTCCCGCTCG
This sequence comes from candidate division WS1 bacterium, assembly GCA_012522765.1. GTDB lineage: Bacteria > Armatimonadota > Zipacnadia > Zipacnadales > UBA5352 > UBA5352. Next base: position 4,175 of record JAAYJW010000500.1, read on the forward strand.
GCGGCAGTGAGGGGGAGGAAGCGGTGGCCACGATCTCGGGATGGAACCTCCCCTCTGACCGGCTGACGCTCGACACCGCACCGGGCGGTTCATCGGTTCGGCGCATGAAAGCATGCCCCGGCGCGCTCAACGAAGTCTGCTATGCCGTGGATGCTCTACGCGAAGTCACTGAGAGCGAACCCAACGATGAAGCCAGCGAGGCGGAGGAGGTCGCTTTCCCGGCGGTCGTCAACGGCCGCATCGGACAGGTCGGCGACACGGACGTGTTCAGCTTCAGCGGAGCCGGAGGCGAGGAGATCGTGGCGGAGATTCACGCCCGCAGGCTCGAGTCTCCGCTCGATTCGACGCTGCGGCTGACGGACGGCGCGGGCAATCAGCTTGCTTTCAGTGACGACTACAAAGACCGCGAACGCGGGGTGATCACGCACCAGGCGGACTCCTACCTGCGCCTGCAGTTGCCCGCTGATGGCACTTACCATCTGTCTGTTGCCGATTCGCAGCGCACAGGCGGCGAGGCCTACGCTTACCGCCTGCAGATCCGCCCGGCACAGCCGGACTTCGCGCTGCGCCTCGTGCCCTCGGGCCTGAACATTGCTGCGGGGCGCTCCGCGAAGGCGCTCGTGCATGCGATCCGCAAGGACGGCTTCGAGGGCCCGATCACGCTCTCGCTTGCAGATGCTCCGGAGGGCTTCACTGTCTCCGAGGCAACCATCGCCGCCGATGCGGAGTCCGCCGAGATCAGCATCACCGCCCCGCGCGGAGCATCGCGACAGGTGGTGCGGCTCCGCATTGAGGGCACGGCGGAGATCGCCGGGGCCTCAGTCACGCGTCCCGCGGTGGCTGCCGAGGACATGATGCAGGCGTTCCTCTGGCGCTTCCTCGTGCCGCAGCAGGAGCTTGCGGTGGCGATCACAGGCGAACGAGCGGTTCCGGCGGTGTGGCGGCCTCTCGTGCCGGGCATGAAGCTGACGTCGCAGGCGGCGCTGCGGCTGGACCCAGGCGACATGGCGCAGGTGCAGGTGGAGGCGCCGAAGGTGCTGCCGGATAGCCGCAAGTCTGCGCTGGAGAGTGTGCGCTTCCGCATCAGCAGCCAGCCGCGCGGCATCAGCCTCCGGGAGACACGAGTGGTTCCCACCGGGGTCGTCCTCACGCTCAAGGCAGACAGGAACATGACGCTGCCCGGTGACACGGGCAATGTGATCGTGGAAGCATACATTGAGCCACCGGGCGAGCGGCGGGTGGCGCTTGGCGTGCTCCCCGCGATCCCGATCGAGATCGTGAGCCGGTGAAGCAGTCACTCAGGGAGATGCGAGCATGAACAGGATGTTTCTGACGGCCGTCACTGGTATCGCGATGGCAACGCTGCTCCTGACCGCGGGTATCGCGGGTGCACAGGGGCTCACGGCGCAGCTTGATCCGTCCGGGATGATTACAGTCGCCCGGGGCACTACGCCGCTGGCGATGATCGAGTTGAACGCGCACGGGCCAGGTTGGGCCCACGCCGCTCAGGAGACCGCGACCGCGGAGGTAAGCCCGCTGCCTGATGGCGGCAGGCAGTTCGTCGGCACGCTGCCGATCCCCGGCACCGAGGGCGCCATCGCCTACACGCAGACGGTTACGCCGCTGCCGCAGGGCATGCACATCGCCTACGACCTGACGATGAATGGCGCACTGAAGCTCAACGGCCTGCAGTTCTCGGTGAACCTGCCCGTCGCGACACACGCCGGCAAGGAGATCCTGATCAGTCAGCCCGGCGGCGACCCGCAGATCAGCGCTCTTCCGCAGGAGCGCAAGGAAACCAGCGCGCAGGTCTGGTCGGGCCAGGGTGCGAAGATTGAGATCGCCAGCGGGACACCTGACGCCGTCACAATCGAAGTGCGCGCGGCCACGGATGTCATGATACAGGACCTGCGCCAGTGGCAGAACGAGGTCTACGAGGTGCGGCTGCCGGCGATCATGCAGGACCCCGGACGCGAGATGACCGCCGACGATCGCTTCCACCTCGACGTAACGATCACATTCGCCGCGCCGGTCTCGCTGCAGGGACCGTGAAGCGCATCATTTCACGGACCCGCAGGTCGCGCCTCGCTCGCGACGAAATCTCCGTCGCTCAAGAATAGCCCATGGATGGTGGTAATCGATGCGCTTCACGCTCGTCACGATCATGCTGCTGCTGGCCGCGACAGCAATGGCCGCACAGATCCCGCTGCAGATCACGAACACCTCGGGCGTGGCCACGCAGGCCGAGCCGATCACCACGGGAGTCCCGTTCCCTGAGGGTGCGCTGGCATCCGGCGACAACGTCCGCCTGCTCGATGGCGCCACTGAGATCCCGCTGCAGGTTACCGTCACCGGTAGCTATCCCGACGGCTCCGTGCGCTGGCTGCTGCTCGACTTCCAGGCGGATGTCCCCGCCGATGGCCGTACGCTCACGCTCGAGTTCGGCGAGGGCGTGGAGCGCGCGCCGGTGCCGGAGCCGCTGGCCGCGGACACCTCAATCGCGGCGCGCTTTCTGCCCTACTTCGTGGATGATGCCGGCAACGAGTACAACGCCGACATCGCAGACGCGGCCGAGGTCGAGCTTGAGGGTCCCATGCGCAACGTAGTCACCGCTCGCGGCTGGTACAACAACGGTGCGGGCGATGAGAAGTGCCAGGCGATCGTCCGCATTCACTCCTACCGCGGCAAGCCGTGGATGCGCGTCTTCTACACATGGATCAACACCACCGACTCGCGCGAAATGCGCTTCAGCGACATCGGCCTCAGCGTGCCGATGCAGGCGCAGCAGGCGACCTTCGGCACCGCGGACGGCACACAGGTGCGCCAGGCGCCCGCATATCTGCTTCAGCACGAACCCGGCGGCTACCTGATCTCCCCCACTGACACTCCCGACGCGGAGCAGGAGCGCGCTCCAGGGTGGTTCGCCGCAGAGGGTCCCGAGGGCCATGTTGTCATCGCCTGCCGCGATTTCTGGCAGTACTTCCCCAAGGAGCTTGAGGCGACGCCGGATGCGGCGGTTTTTCACACCTGGCCTGCGCACGGCATCGCCGACCCCAACCGGGAGGTCACAGACGCGAACCTGCAGTACCTCTGGTTCGCGCATGAGGGCGATCTGCTGGACTTTCAGGTGCCGGAGGCAGTCTACAATCACGAGGGCGCGCACTCAGAGTATGAGATGCGCTACGTCCGCTCCTCGAAGGACGCCAACGGCATGGGCGTAGCGAAGACGCACGAACTGCTGGTGAGCTTCGGCGACGGTCCGGCTGATGTCGATGAGGCCACGGACCTCAATGCGCGCCTGCAGCAGCCCTCCATCGCCATGGCCTCGCCAGAGTGGATGTGCGCCTCGGGGGTCTTCGGCATGACCGTCCCCGAGGGCGATGAGCGCTTCGCGAGCTACGATGCGATGATTTCCAACACCTTCGATGCCGAGCGCCGGATGGAGGAGTTCACCGGCGACTACGGCCTCTGGAACTTCGGCGGCGGGCACACAAGCTGGGACCCGGTCAACCGGCGCTGGAACGACGTCTACCGCTGCTGGCGCAACACGCATCACGGCTGCAATCGCGTGCCGTGGCTGCTCTACGTGCGCTCCGCCGATCCAAAGTACCTCGCCTACGGCATCCGCAACGCGCGCAAGACGCTCGACACCGGCTTCTGCCACTGGAGCATCGAGGAGTTCGAGGACCTGCCATGGCCGCAGGGCAAGCTTCGTGGCGCGCTCTGCGACTACAAGGGTCTCGTGCACTGGGCGGCGGGCAACCGCCTCACCGACTACAACTCCACCACCGATTTCGCGCTTTGGTACTGGCACATGACCGGCGACCGCCGCGGACTTGAGGTCGCCCAGCTCTGGGGCGATACGGTAGTCGAGCGCGATCGTTCGCCCTTCGGCCATCGCGAGGGCGCGGGGACCTGTGCGGCGATGATCGAGCTTTACAAGGACACGCTCGACCAGCGCTACTTCGACTACGCGAAGAAGATCGCGGACTACATGATCACCACGCAGAAGGAGGACGGCTCCTTCCCGCAGTGGGAGAACTACGCACCGTGGCTGGAGCGCTGGTGGGAGTTGACCGGCGACCAGGCTGCCGCCGACTGCATCGTCCGCTGGGCCGATGCCTACCTCGCGGGCTACGGTGACTCGTTCTCGCAGTACAACGTCGCCGGACAGGTCAACATCCTCGCCTACGCCTACGCCATCTCAGGCGACCCGAAGTACCTCGCACGCGGCCTCTGGGAGCTTGATCGCATCACCGCCTCCGCCTACACCGGTGAGGATGAACTGCTGCACGGGCTTCTCATGGCCGGGCAGACCTCACTCAGCGGCTACGGCGTGCAGCGCGCCCCGAACCTGCTGGCGGCACTGGCGCAGCACGGGCAGCCGGTGAAGCCCGACCCGCTCTTCTGCATCGAGGAGGGCTTCCCGCTGCCGTTCCTGCGCACGCGCCCGGAGATCAACGGCGTTCCCACGAAGATTGAGACCGTTGAGGCGTGGCTGCTCGAGCAGCAGGACGGGGCCTTCAGCGTAAGCGTCAGCACCAGTCACACTTACGAAACCGCGGAGTGGACGCTGATCGTGACGGCTCCCGATGGCACCGAGGCGGCGCGGCTGGTGGAGAGCTACCCGAGTGGGGAGAGAGTCTTCGAGCTTGCGGTGCCGGCCGATGGGCAGAGCGGTGTATACAAGCTAACCGTTGCCCGCCCGGGGAGCTTCGGGAAGACACGACACCCCATCGTAGTGGAGCCCGCGCTGCCGGTGGCCTACCCGATCACCGGCCGCCTCTTCCCGCCGAACGAGGCGGGCTTCCCAATCTGGGTGCCTGCCGGCACAACCGCGCTTCAGGTGCATATCTCCACCGGGGCGGGCGCGACTTCAGTGCAACTGACCGCTCCCGATGGCACCCGCCAACACTGGTCGATCGGCAGCAGTGACGCCAACAAGCTCACGCCGCCGGTGACGGTGCCGGAGGATGCCGACGGGGCGCTGTGGCTGCTGCATCGTGCGGGCGATGTCGGAACGATAGGGATTGTGAGCGAAGGCGCACAGGTCCCGCAGCTTCTCTTCCAGGAGGAATATCCTGCCGACGTCTGCGAGACATTCGCGGCAGCGGCGCAGTAGCATCTGCTGTCGCAGAGACGACATGATGGCCGGGAGGCTCCCCGCTTCCCGGCCATTCGCTTCTATCCTCCCGCATGCTTGACGCAACATTCTGTGGCACTCATGTCATTTCCCTCGGAGTCTGCTCAAGATAATCACGCTTCATTGACCCATGGTGGCTACGTCGCTATACTCTGAGCGGCTGAAGTAGATGATGCGCGTCCGCTGCCCTCTGCCTATCTTCACAGCACCACTTTCGCCGCCAGCATGGCACCACCCGCCGACATCCCAGCGGTTCGCGGCCTCAGAAATCCGTCTTCAGGGAGAGTGCAGTACCATGATGAGGTATCTGTTGGGCCTGCTGACTGTCTGCCTGCTGCTCACTATTTCGCTGGCCTCTGCCGATCCGATCCGCGTGGACGTCTATCAGGATGAGACCGTAGTCTCGGATTACTACCAGCACACGAACTGGAGCAACAACCTCGTTCAGGGCGGGCTGTTCGTGGGCCGCTCCGCCTCAAGCATCGGCGCCTACCAGAGCCGCTCCTATATGAAGTTCGCCGTCGGCGCTGCCATTCCGGAGGGTGCTACCGTCACGAGCGCCACGCTCCACGTCTACCTCAACGCGAAGTACTATCCGGACGATCTCGATGTCGATGCATATATTGCCGGAAACTGGTGGAATGAGAGCACCATCACCTGGGCCAACGCACCCGGGTTCCTCTCGCCGACGCCCCTCGACACCGTCACGCCTCCCTTCATTCCACAGAACTGGTACGCGTGGGATGTCACAGGAGCGCTCGCTGGCGGCGTGCCCGCGGACGGCATGATCACGCTGGTATTGCGAGAGAACCAGGAGGGCGTCGCATACGCCTGGAAGTACTTCGTCGAAAGGGAGTTTAACAGCAGTCTTGGCGCCTACCTCACCCTGGAAGTAGCCACAACCGGGGAGGCGCCGACCGCCGATGCCGGTCCCGATCAGACCATCGAGCAGACCTCACCCGCAGGCGCGGAAGTGACGCTCGACGCCTCCGGCTCAGCCCCCGATGGCCTCAACTACACGTGGAGCGAGGACGGTACCGTGCTCGGCACCTCCGCTGTCCTGACCACCACGTTCTCGGCGGGCATGCATACCATCGAGCTTACCGTGACCAACGGCACCGGGCAGAGCGACAGCGATGAAGTTGTCGTCACCGTGGCGGACACCACCGCACCGACCGCGATGTTCGAGGTGCTGCAGCCCAAGCTCTGGCCCCCGAACCACCAGATGGTGCTGGCGGCCGCGCTCTCTGATGTAAGTGACGCCGCTGATCCCGCGCCGGTCGTCAATGTCACCGTCGGCTGCAATGAGGCCGCCAATGGCGCTGGCGACGGGAATACCGACGCGGACTGGCAGATCATCGAGAACGAGGGCGTCTGGGAGATCTGGCTGCGCGCCGAGCGCGCGGGTGGCGCTGAGGGGCGCATCTACACTATCGAGGCCGTAGTTACTGACGCCGCCGGCAACGCCGTGACCGCGGGCGGAGCCGTGACGGTGCCGCACGATAAGGGCCGCGGGCCGAAGAAGTAGATTTGCAGGGAGGGTAGACGATGAAGCCCCCGTTCAATGAGCGGGGGCTTTGTCGTAGCTGCAAATGCCGCAGGCGCTCAGCAGAGTTCGTCCCGGAACCACGCCACCGTCGCCTCAAGGCCCTCGCGCAGACCCACCTGCGTCTGCCATCCGGTCGCAGCCTCCAGCTTTGAGGTGTCCGGGCAACGCCGGGCCGGATCATCAGCGTGCGGGTTGGGCTGGTGGGCGATCTCGCTGTCCGAGCCGCAGACGTCAATCACCGTCTGGGCAAACTCCAGGATCGTGCTCTCGCGGCGGTTGCCGAGGTTATAGACCGGCCGCTCGGGGTCAATCGCGCTGGCCTCCATGTCCGCGACCGCAAGTATCCCCGCCACCGTGTCGCTGACGTAGCAGAAGCTGCGGGTCTGGCCGCCATCGCCGTAGACCGTCAGCGGCTCGTGCAGCAGCGCCTGGCGGATGAAGTTCGGAACGACGCGACCGTCGTCCGGGCGCATCCACGGGCCGTAGGTGTTGAAGATGCGCACCATGCGCCCATCCACGCCATGCAGCCAGCGGTAGTTCATTAGCATGGCCTCGGCGAAGCGCTTGCCCTCGTCGTAGCACGCCCGGCTGCCGAGGGTGTTCACATTACCCCAGTAATGCTCCTCCTGCGGATGCTCGCGCGGCTCCCCGTAGACCTCCGAGGTGGAGGTCTGCAGGATCGTCGCACCCGTCTCCCGCGCCCGCTCCAGCAGGTGGCGCATGCCCTCCGAGGACACGCGCATGATCTCCAGCGCCAGCGGACCGAAGTCCACCGGACTCGCCGGGCAGGCGAGGTTGAAGATGAACTGAGGCTCGGCAGGCTCATCCGGGAGGCCATGGATGATGTTGTGCTCGATGAAGTGGAAGCGCGGGTTGTCGCGCAGATCTTCGATGTTCGTCGCGCGGCCGGTCAGGACGTTATCTACGCAATGGACCTCCCAGCCTCTGTCAAGCAGCGCGCGGCAGAGGTGTGACCCAATGAATCCTGCGCCGCCGGTGACGACGGCGGTTATGTCGCTCATGACACGGTCGCTCCGATCGTTGATGGAGATAGTCGCCCAACCACGCGCACCAGGCGTGGTGATGTTGAGGGTCTCATTCGTCGGCAGGAGGCGCGAATCCTGCCACGGCCGGCGGATCAGCACTCACATTACGCTCAGAGAACCACGATGTTCAGCCAGTTGAACTGCGTGAAGAGCGGCTGCGCTGTGCCCCGCCTGAGATGGAGCATGTGGGCGTAGTTGTCGGCCGTCGCACTGCCCGGAAGCTCTACCAGCGCCATAACCGTGCCCTCATTGGTCGTCACGAAATCCACAGCCGCCGATTCGTACTGCTCGCCCGGCGGCGGCGCTGAGGATATGAACACATCGAAGTCGGCGCTCCACGGCTCCATGGAAAGCTCCAGCACGTAGGTCAGTCGCTGGTTCCACTGGCCGGGCGTGTTGAACATCGCGGTGAAGAAGGCGCTGAAGACCTCGTTTGTCTGCGCGGTCAGGAGCTGAAGCCTCTGGCCGAAGTCATCCGGCCCGCCGGCCGCCTGGAGAGTGTAGTAGGTCACCGGTTCCTTCCCGCCGAGGTTCGTATACTGGACACCCTCGGCATACTCGCAGCCTGAGGGCGTGAGCGTGATCCCCTCGGCGTAGGCCGCCGCAAGCTGATCGTTGCTCATCACCTGCGTCAGCGGCTGCGAGCAGTTCCAGATGCCGCCCGCGCCCTGCTTGAGCTTGAACTGCCCGGCGTTCAGGCCACCGTCGGAGAAGAGCGCGCTGAGCAGTCGCTGTCGGGATGATGGCAGCGGGGGCTCCCCGAGCGTGGGGAGCTTCGGCAGCTTCATCTGGCCGCCGCCCCCGGTGCTGAGCTTCTGCAGCGACGGGAGCTTCGACAGTTGCAGCGTCCCGGTCGCGCGTTTCAGTTGTTTTGCGAGGAGCGGATCGCGCGAGAGAGTGATTGGCGCTCCAAGCGCGGCGCTCGCTCCTGCGAGTGCTCCCCCGGCGAGACCGACTGTGCGGAGAAAGCCGCGCCGGCTCTGACCACCGGACGCCGCCTCGTGCTCATTGCCGTTGCCAGATGTCATTGACGCCACTCCCTGCGCTCCAGAGTTCCCGCAGTCGCCGCTACCCTTCCTCCTTTGCATGAGAGGGACCTTTGCGTTACGGACGCGGCGATTTCGCCACCAGGGAGCACACCCGCGACCGGTCCCGGAATGACGACGACAACCGCTGATCGACCCCGGTGCCAATGATGGCGGGGCTGGGCTCGGCCCCCACCCACCTAGCCCGCGTCCCAAATTCTCACCCGTGTCGGCTGCTTATGCTCGGATGTTCTGGTAAGCGCCACACCGCTTGGCAGCTGATTCACTTCAGTTGCTGTGAGCTTGCCCCCGAGTAAGGCCTCAAGCATCTTGGCCGAGCCGATCATGCACGCGTAGACGACCGCCAGGCCCATCTCACGAGCGAAGTTGTATTGTGGTTGATCGAAATCGTCAGGGGACTGCGAAAGGAGCATGATAGAGAGACCCTTTGACCGAACCTCACGCACGATGTTCTCCAATGTGGGCTGCTTGCATGGAAGATAGTGATGTGCCTCATCTATAACGACTACCAGCCTGAGCAGGCGATTGTTCTCGTCGTCCACAGGAGCGTCTGGTGAGCTCATGACGTGAGTATGCAACCAATCCAGCACGAGGAACACAGCTAGCTTCCTGAGATCCTCGGGTAGGTGATGGACGTCAATCACATGCGATTGTCGCAATAGCTGATGTCGATCTGCCTCGGACGAAGGCGCGAACAACGGGAACGACGAGAATTCATTGATTGTGGATAGTAGGCTATCGTGGTTCCATCCATTCCGCTCATACTCAGCGTTGGCGACCTCAGCCACATCCTCCA
>JAAYJW010000081.1 GCA_012522765.1 candidate division WS1 bacterium
CGGCAGGGTCTTCGTGGCCGGCCAGCACCACGAGAGCTTCCCGGTGGTGGGCGACCTGCAGGACCTGCTGGTGAGCTACGGCGACCCCTCGAAGGAGGCCGCGGAGGAGTGGCATTCGCAGGGGAACAAGATCTTCAGCTACGCCAACCCGCAGTCGGGGATGGAGGAGCCGGAGACCTACCGCCGCAACTACGGCCTGCTGCTGGCGGCGAACGACTACGATGGCGGCATGACCTACGTTCACTACCATGGCTGGAACGACTTCTCCGGCTCGCGCTACCGCCAGCACAACTTCGTCTACCCGACGATGGATGGCGTGATCGACACCGTGCAGTGGGAGGGCTACCGCGAGGGGATAGACGACCTGCGCTACCTCGGGACGCTGCGCAATGCCATCGTAGAGGCGCGCGAGGCCGGTGGCGACAGGGCCCGCCTCGCGGACGAGGCACAGCAGTTCGTGGACGCAATGGACGTGACGGGCGATCTCTACGACCTGCGCGAGGCGATGATCGCCTGGATCCTGCGCCTGCGCGGGTAGGGTCAGGGCCGCAGGGGCCGGTTGATAGGACCGGGCCCCTGCGACATCACGTTCGACGCTGCGCTACCCCGCCGAGTGCTTCAGCGCCGCCTCGATGAAGCCGCGGAAGAGCGGGTGCGCGCGGTTGGGTCGCGACTTGAACTCCGGGTGGAACTGGCTGGCGATGAAGAACGGGTGCTCCGGGATCTCCACCATCTCCACCAGGTCGCCCTCGGGCGAGGTACCCGAGCAGACGAGACCGTTCTGACAGAGCGTGTCACGGTACTCGTTGTTGACCTCAAGGCGGTGCCGGTGACGCTCGGAGATCTCCTCCGTCTCATAGAGCCGCGCGGCAAGCGACCCGGGCTCAAGGACGCACGGGTAGGCGCCGAGGCGCATCGTGCCGCCAAGCTCGGTGATATACTCCTGCTCCTTGAGGTAGATGATCACCGGGTTCTTGCAGTCCTCGTTGAACTCACGTGAGTTCGCGTCCTCAAGCCCGCAGACATTGCGCGCGAAGTCAATGACCGCCGTCTGCAGCCCGAGGCACAGGCCGAGGTAGGGGATGTTGTTCTCGCGGGCGAAGCCGATGGCCGCGATCTTGCCCTCGATGCCACGGTCCCCGAAGCCGCCGGGTACCAGCACTCCCTGCACATCCGAGAGCAACGCCGCCGGTCCCTGCTGCTCGACCGACTCCGAATCGACGTACTTGATGTTGACACGCGCGCTGTTGGCGATCCCGCCGTGCATCAGCGCCTCCGTCACCGACAGATACGCGTCCTGCAGTTCCATGTACTTGCCCACCATCGCGATCGTGACTTCGCTCTCGGGGTGGGCGTAGCGGTCGCAGATCTCCTGCCACTCGCTCAGGTCGGGGGTGCGTTCGGGCAGGTGCAGGGCGCGGCAGACGAGTTCGGCCATCTGCTGCCGCTCCATCGCCAGCGGGATGTGATAAAGCGACTCCCTCACATCCACCGCCTCGATGACCGCTTCGGTCGGGACATCGCAAAACAGGGAGAGCTTGCGGCGAACTTCGCGCCCAAGCGGCCTCGCGGTGCGCACCACCAGCAGGTCGGGCTGGATGCCGATCGAGCGCAGTTCGCGGACCGAGTGCTGCGTGGGCTTGGTCTTCAGCTCACCCACTGTCGGCAGGTAGGGCACGAGCGTGACATGCATGTAGCAGGAGTTCTCGCGGCCCTCTTCGATGCGCATCTGCCGGATGGCCTCGTAGAACGGCTGGCCCTCAATGTCACCCACCGTGCCGCCGACCTCCACGATGCAGATGTCGGCCTCGTAGGCGTTGGCGCACTTGCGGATGCGCGACTTGATCTCGTCGGTGATGTGCGGGATGACCTGGACGGTCTGGCCGAGGTAGTAATCGCCGTCGCGCTCCTTGGCGATGACCGAGCCGTAGACCTGGCCGGTGGTGACGTTGGAGAGCTGGCTGAGCGGTTCGTCCACGAAGCGCTCGTAGTGGCCGAGGTCGAGGTCTGTCTCGGCGCCATCATCGGTGACGAAGACCTCGCCATGCTGGAAGGGGTTCATCAGCCCCGCGTCCACGTTGATGTAGGGGTCAACCTTCACGATTGCGATGCGGTGGCCCCGGGCTTTGAGCAGCCGACCCAGAGATGCGGCTGTGATCCCCTTGCCGATCCCCGACACGACGCCCCCCGTTACGAAGCAGTACTTAGTCATCGTCGCCTCCCACTTGGCTGTTAATGCTGCGGGGGCGGCCGATGGGCCGCCCCCGTACGGTGTTCAGATTCGCACGACACTCGCTTCAGATCTCGCACTCTGGCCGAGCATGGCTCTCATCGTCACCTTCCACCGGTCCCTCGACGGCATCTTCGGCGTGGGCGCAGGGCACTGCGCCCTCCTTGTCCGTCTCCTGCTGGATGTCGCCCGCGGGTGGTTCGATGGGACATTCTACCGAGGCCTCGGCAGTCTCCTCCCCCTCGCGCGGCCCCTCAACAGCGGTGTGGGCGTGCGCGCAGGGGATTGTCGCCTCTTTGTCCGTCTCAGGTGTGTCCTCGACGGCCGCCACTTCAACGTCCTCTTCGCCGACAACCGGCGTGTCGTCCTCAACGACTACCCGCCGCGGCTCGGAGGCCATGCTCAGCCGCCGCAGCTCGGTGATCTCGCGCTCGAGGCGCTCGATGTCGCTGCCGATCGTATCCATCCGGTCGCAGTCTCGCAGCAGGTCCCGATTCTGCACCTTGCCACGCCGGTGCAGCGTGTAGACCTTCGCGCCCATCTCAACCAGCAGCTTCTGACGCTCGCGCGCAAGCTCGCGCACCTCATCGCGCCGCTCCTGGATCGCGTTCAGGTGCTCCCACCACTCACTCACGGCGCTGGTGGTCTTCTCCGCCCAGCGAGACACTGTCCGGTTCGCCGACTTGATCTGTTCGCCGATTCCTGCCATCTTCCGTCTCCTCCTCCAGTCCCGACTGGCCTGCCCTGTCGGACTAGCAACAGGTGCTGATTAGCGCGATCAGAACACACTTGCCCCACCAATGACTTCGCGCCCGACCGCCCGCTACCTCCTGAGCGGCGGGCTAATCGTTCACCAATCTTATTGCAGAGACTCCCGCAGCCGGTCATCGAGCCTGTGCAGGCCGGCGGCGAGTGCCGCCTGCACCGCCTCTTCATACTCGCGTTGCGTGATGCGCCGGCCGATCTGCGGATCCCCATGCGCCTCGTAGCATGGCCGGTACTGCGCCATGACGTTGACGTATGTGTCCCGGCTCAGCGACGCAAGGAAGCGCATGATCTCCGGCGTCCC
>JAAYJW010000501.1 GCA_012522765.1 candidate division WS1 bacterium
ACCAGTCGCATGTCGCCGCCACCATGCCCGTCGGCGCTCACATTTACGTCCACGGTCTCCTCGGAGTACTCGTGCCCCTCGCGCGCATCTGCGTGGCGGATGACGAGCGATCCGTCCTCCATGAAGCCCTCTATCTCGCCCTCGGTGCCGTAGATATGCACCGTGCGGCCGGGGCGCGCCGTCCCGGTGATCATATCATGACTGGCCGTCGCACCGTTCTCGAACTCGATGATCACCGACTGGTGGTCGGCGACATCGCCCGTGGTGCGGTAGACGCAGCGGCCAAAGGGGTTGTCCTCCCGCAGCGAGCGCTCGCGGTCCTCATCCGTCGGCTCCTCGACATGCTCGATGGCCTCCCATGAGTAGGGCGACCAGAGCTTCTGTTCGAGGTAGTTCTTGCGCGCGGAGTAGGGGCAGTCCGGCTCGGCGTCGCAGTCCACGAGGCAGCGGGTGCCGGCCCCTTCGGGCGCGTTCTCCTCGCAGAAGACGGTGCGCGAGCCGAAGCTGGAGACGTAGCGCGGCCGCACACCTGAGTAGAACCACGCGATCAGATCGAGGTCGTGGCAGCACTTCGCCAGCAGCATCGGGTTCGTGCTGCGGTGGCTCCAGCGGCCGCGGATGAACGCCGCCGCCATGTGGTGGTAGCTCACCGCCTCCGTGGAGTGGACGGCGTACACGTCGCCGATCTCGCCCGCCAGCAGGCGCTCTTTGATCGCCACGTAGAACGGGGCATAGCGCAGCACGTGGCCGATCATCAGCTTCCGGCCGGTGCGGCGGGTGGTCTGCAGCAGCGTCAGAAGCTCCTCGCGCGTGGGGCAGATCGGCTTCTCGAGCAGCATATCGTAGCCGGCCTCAAGCAGCGGGAGCGCGGTCGGGACGTGGTCGAGGTCCATCGTGCCGTTGATTACCGCGTCGGCGAAGCGCGGCACCCGGGCCATCTCCTGCGCGGTCTCGTAGAGGTTCTCGGCGGGCACGTCGAACATCGTCGCGGCCTTCTGCCGGCGGATCGGGTCGGGGTCGGCGACGCCGACGATCTGCAGCATCTCCGGTTTGCCTTGCGATAGGCGGGCATAGCCTACGCCGCGATGGCCGGCGCCTACGATGACGGCGGTAACGGGTGCGCTCATCAGTGGGACCTCCCTGAAGCCCGAGGGGCAAGAAAACGCGCCCGACCATTGAGGCCGGGCGCCTTCCGACTGCTAAGGTGCGTCTACCACACAAGCGGCGAGTCGTTGCTCGGCGCAGCCTTGGTCACAACAACGTTGGCCGCGCGGGGCCCTTTTGCGTCCTGCTCGATGTCGAATTCGACCTCGGAGCCCTCAGCGAGACTCCGATAGCCCTCTCCTACGATGGAGGAGTAGTGCACGAATACGTCCTCGCCCTCACTCTGCTCGATGAAACCGAAGCCCTTCGCGTCGTCGAACCACTTCACTTTGCCTGTCGCCATACAGTACAGCCTCCGTCACTTGGTTTTCCCCCGATGCTCCGGCCGCGCCACAGCAGATCGCAATGCTGCGCGAAGCGTCCCGAACAACAAGGTCGGCGGTCCTGCCGCCATTTGCATACTACCAAGTATATCCTACCACAGGTAAATGTGTGGCGCAAGTAATACCTTGCGGCATCCTCCAGATACGAAAATGCGCCCGACTTCAAGCCGGGCGCAACGACTCGCACGTCGGTCGTCTCTACCACATCGAGGTAGCGTCACCTGAGGGCGCGGCCTTGGTGACCACGACATTGGTGGCGCGAGGACCCTTGGAGTCCTGCTCCACATCGAACTCGACGTCCGAGCCCTCGGCGAGTGACTTGTAGCCCTCACCTACGATGGAAGAGTAGTGGACGAAGACATCCTCCCCATCCGCGCGCTCGATGAAGCCGTAGCCCTTTGCGTCGTCGAACCACTTCACAGTTCCGGTCGCCATACGGGTTGCCTCCCCGTAGCATTTGGTGCGCTGTTCAAGCGCCGGGGAAGAACCCTTACAGCGCATCGAACAACGGCACAGCGTTATGACACCGGCCCGAGTATAAGTAATTGGTCGCGCGAGTGCAAGGGGTTTTGACGAGTCCTGTGCATCAGGAGCCGACTGCAAGTGCCGCAGCGGGAGGTTG
>JAAYJW010000502.1 GCA_012522765.1 candidate division WS1 bacterium
CCCCAGGCGGCGTCGGGAAAAGCAGCCCCTCCTGGAGCACCTGCGAAGGCGCATTTCTTTTGACCACCCGCCGATTTCTGGAATGTGACTGGATGTCTGGCGGGCGACACTCCGTGCCGCAAAGGGGGGACGGTGATCGGCTATGGCAATGACGCAGCAGGAGATAGTCGAGTTACTTAGAATCGCGGAGCGGAGAGGCATACCGGTCTGGATAGATGGCGGCTGGGGCGTTGATGCACTACTCGGGCGCCAGACGCGCCCGCACAATGACGCTGACCTCGTCATTGAACGAAGGAATGCCGAAGCATTTGTGGCGGAGATCATCAGGTGCGGGTATTGTGAGGTCGTAGTTGACTACACCACTCCATCACATACGGTATGGCAGACCGAAGATGATCGCATCGTGGACCTTCACCTCATCGAGTTTGACGAGGCGGGCATTGCGCACTATGAAGGTGAGAGCTATCCTCCCGGGGGGCTTGACGCGACAGGAACCATCGGCGGCGTCTCGGTGCGCTGTGTATCGGCGGAAGCGCAGTTGTTGTTCCACCAGGGATATGAGCACACCCGGACTGACGTGCATGATGTGCTCCTGCTCTGCGAAAGGTTCGACCTTCCTGTTCCCGAGCAGTATGTGGCCGAATCACGAGCGGCTTCAGGAGAATGCGGCTCATGCTGAGCCGGTGTGGGCAGAAGTGAGTGAGTCGAGTAGATGGATCTCGCCCGGCTGATCGAAGAAATCCGCAGCGACCCCGATTACCGCGGGCAGATACAGTGGCTGCACGAGATTCCCCCTGGCGAAGCCCGGTATGCCCCGCTGCAGGTCGAGCTTCATCCGGTTGTGCGGCAGATACTCGCGGACCTCGGTATTGAGCAGCTTTACGTCCACCAGGTGCAGGCGATCGAGGCGGCGCTGCGCGGAGAGCACGTGGTCACCGTCACCGGCACCGCGTCGGGCAAGACGCTGACCTACGTGGTGCCGCTGGTCCAGCGCCTCTACGAGCGCCCTGCGCGCCGGGCACTACTGCTCTACCCCACGAAGGCCCTCGCGCAGGACCAGCTCCGCAAACTCACGGATTTCGGCGCAGGGAGCGCCTTCCATGCCGCCACCTATGATGGCGACACCCCGCGTGGTGACCGCCGGCGCATCAAGCGCGAGGCGCAGGTGGTGCTGACCAACCCGGACATGCTGCACATCGGCATCCTGCCCTACCACCAGACGTGGAGCGACTTCTTCAGCAACCTGCAGTTCGTGGTGGTTGACGAGGTCCACTCATACCGCGGGGTCTTCGGCTCTCACACCGCCAACGTGATCCGCCGCCTGCGCCGCATCTGCGAGGGCTACGGCTCGAACCCGCAGTTCATCGCCTCCTCGGCCACCATCGGCAACCCGGGCGAGCATTTCACCGAGCTGACCGGTGGCCTGGAGCCGACGGTTATTGACGAAGACACCGCACCGCGCGGGCGCAGGTTCCTCGTGCTCTGGCGGCCTCCGGAGCTTGTCGAGGGAGTGCCGGAGGTGCGCCGCTCTGCCAACATGGAGGCCGCGGAACTGATGGCCGAGTTGGTGAAGGCGCACGTGCGCACCATCGTCTTCGTGTTCGCGCGCCGGGTGGCAGAGCTTGTTCTGCGCTATGCTCGCGAGGGCCTTGCCGAATTCGAGGACCTTGCCGAGCGGATCATGTCCTACCGCGGCGGCTACCTGCCCGAAGAGCGGCGGGAGATCGAGCGCAAGCTCTTTGAGGGCGAACTGCTGGGCGTGGTCTCGACCTCCGCACTGGAGGTCGGAGTGGATATCGGAGGCCTCGATGCGGCGATCCTCAACGGCTTTCCCGGCACCATCTCCAGCACCTGGCAGCAGATCGGTCGCTCGGGGCGCGGGATGAGCGACTCGCTCGCGATAGTGGTTACGCCGCAGGGCGGTGTGCACAGGTACATACTCCAGCATCCGGAGTATCTGCTCGAAGCGGAGAACGAGCGGGCGACGATCAACCCGCGCAACCGCTACATCCTGGCGGGGCATCTGCTCTGCGCGGCATACGAGCGGCCGATTGAGGATGCCGACGCCGGGCTCTTCGGCGAAGAGATGGAGGCGATCCTGCAGATCCTCGCCGATCCGGACTATCGCGACGATTCGGACCTCCCCTTCGTGGCGAAGCGAACGCGCTGGTACTGGGTTGACCCGAACGTCTACCCGGCGGGCGAGATTTCGCTGCGATCGGCGGGCGGACGCCCGTGGCAGATCCGGCTGACCGATGGGGGAGATCTGCTCGCCACCGTGGACGCGGCGTCGGCCCTGCGCGTGGTCCATTCGGGCGCGGTCTACCTGCACGCAGGGGAGAGCTACGTGGTGGAGCGGCTGGACCTTGAGGCAGAGACGGCGTGGGTGCGGCAGGAGGAGCCGGGCTACTACACGCGGCCACGGACGCATTCGCGCATGTCCGTCATGGGTTGGGAGATGGAGCGGCAGACGCCCTCTGGCTCGCGGGTGCTGCTGGGGGACCTGCAGATCGAATGGCGGGTGATCGGCTACGTGAGAGTGCGCCCGGCGACTGAGCAGGAGCTGGGACGCTTCCCGCTCGAGCTGCCGGCGGATACCATCGAGACGGTGGGGCTTACGATCGCTCCCGGTGAGGCGGACATAGAGGCGCTCGCCGCGGGCGGATACGATCTGATGGGCACGCTGCACGCGCTGGAGCACGCGATGATCGCGCTGCTGCCGATCTTCGCGTTCTGCGACATCCAGGACGTCGGTGGGATATCCGAGATCGAGCACGAGGACCTGAAGGGGCCGGTGCTGAGCGTCTACGACTGGTATGATGGCGGCGTGGGGATCGCCGAGATCGCCTACGAGCGTCTCGACGACCTGCTGCGGGCGGTCGCGGAGCAGATTGAGTGCTGCCCGTGCGAGGATGGCTGCCCCGAGTGCGTGCAGGCCGCCGCCTGCGGCAATGACAACGTGCCGCTGGACAAGGCGGGAGCGCTGCTGCTGGCGAGACGGCTGGTGGGGGAGGAACGGCGGGCGGTGAGTCGTACGGAGAGGCCGCTCTCGCGCAGCGAGGGTCAGGGGAGTCGAGCGTAGCGAGACAGGTGCCTGAGATTCCACCCCGGCCCACTGAACAACGACAGCAACGACGGCGACGACAGTAACGGCGACGGCCGACGCATCTAAACGGCAGATGCGTCGCTCCGAACGGCTTACGGCAGACGCCAACGGCACAAGTCGGCGCGGGGGCCGGCCTCTCCAACGCCAAACGGCTACGGCTGGTGACAGTTGCCAATGAAGGACCAACCCCCCTCCGGCGAGAAGCTATCCTTAAGCATCAAGCGCAATCGAGGAAAGTTGGCGATTCATGAGCTGTGACCTGCACATTCATTCTATCTGCTCGGATGGGACGCAGACCCCCGAGGAGATAGTTGCCGAGGCAATTCAGAAGAAGCTGACCGCCATCGCCCTCGCCGACCACGATACGGTCGCGGGCGTGGAGACCGCTATGAACGCGGCGCGAGGAAGTGACCTGCGGGTCATACCGGCCGCGGAGATCAGCACCGAGTATCAGAAGACCGAGGTGCATATCCTCGGCTACTGGATCAAGCTTGACGATGAGCAGCTTCATGAGAAGTTCCGCTACGTTCGCGAGGCGAGGCGCCTGCGCGCGGAGGAGATCGTGCGCAAGTTGCGGTCGCTGGGCATCGAGATCACACTGGAAGATGTCGTTGCGCAGAGCGACGGGGTGACGCTGGGGCGGCCGCATGTCGCACAGGCGCTGATGGCGAAGGGCTACATCAAGGGCGTGCAGGAGGCGTTCGACCGCTACCTGGGGCGCGATCGCCCCGCCTTCGTGCCGCGCTACAAGCTGTCGCCGTATGAGGCCGTCGAGTCTATCCGCGACGCTCGTGGCTGCCCGGTCCTGGCGCATCCGGGGCTGGGGGTGAGCGATCGTGTCATTGACGGCTTGATCGAGGCGGGCATACAGGGCCTTGAGGCGTATCACAATCACCACACGCCCTCCAACACCCGCCGGGTGCTGCGCATCGCGCAGGAGCGAGGGCTGCTGGTGACCGGCGGGACGGACTCGCACGGCCCGGGCGGCAGCCATCCTGTCGCCGTCGGCGACGTTGATGTGCCGGACTCTTGTGCTGAGGGCCTTGTCGCATGGGCTCGCGAGCATGGAGCGCCAATGCCGGAGTGACCTTCGTGATCAATGACATCCCGCTGCACTGAAGCGCGGCAAGGGAGGCGTGCTCGTGGAGACAACAATCTACAGCTCCGAGAAACACCCGCAGGTCGCGGTGGTCGAAGTGCATGGCAATGTCGAGTGCGGGGAGTGCGGCACCGACCGCCTCTGCGGACTGCTGCACAACCTCGTGGACAGCGGCGATCGCTGGCTCGTGGTGGACCTCACGAAGGCCGGTGACATTGATGAGCGCGCGCTCGCGGAGATGCTCGCGGTGATCGGGCGGCTGCGGCTCCGCGAGGGCGACATGATCCTGGTCGCGCAACCGGGCGACCTGCCGAGAAAGATGCGCACCATGGGCTTCCACGAACTGACGGTCGTGCTCGACGATGTGGAGATGGCCGTGGAGCAGGCCGCGCTCAAGGCTGGTGCAAAGCGTGAGCAGTGAGGAGATACTCGGGCGGCCGACGATTGTCGGCTTCGGCACGTCAATTACCCGCGGCTATCCGTATGTGCCGGAGGGCGACACGTGGCCCGCGGTGCTGGAGCGGCGACTGAACCGGAAGCTGCGCCGTGAGCGGACACAGGTGACGGTCATCAACTCCGGCGTGCCGGGGGAGAATACCGTCGAGGGCCTCGCGCGGCTGGAGGCGGATGTGCTGGCGCATGAGCCGGCGCTGACGGTGGTGGAGTTCGCCTGCAACGACGTTCGCTACGAGCCACACAAGCGGGTGGAGCTTGATCAGTTCCGGCAGAATCTTGAGGAGATCGTGGAGCGGACCCTCGAGGTCTGTGCGGAGATCATCATCTGCACACCCACGCCGATCGTGGACGCCTTCCACACTTACTCGCAGGAGGTGGACTTCTACGAGCCGTGGGGTGGCTGCAACAACGCGCTGGTGGAGTATGACGCCGTCATTCGCGAATTTGCGGCAGATGCCGCGCTGCCGGTGTGCGATCTCAAGCAGGCATTTCTCGGCGAGGCAGTGCGGGCTGAGTTTGAGGGCGCGGCGGATGATGCCGACGACCTCACCAGCATCGCCCACCTGATAAGCCGCTACGATGGCGTGCATCCTACGATTGAGGGGCAGAGGCTGATCGCGGAGGAGCTTTACCGGCTTGTCCGCGTCATGCCGCTGGGGTAGGGTTGGATGCGCAATTTGCGCGAAGGGTTAAGGCAAAGTGATGGAACCTTATGAGCACCCAAGCGTTTGTTGATGGTGAGGGTCTTCCGGTGACGACCGGCGATACCGATCGGGGCGCGATGGACCGGGCCGACCAGGCCCTGGTCGAAGCGGCGCAGGCCGGCAGCCCCGAGGCGTTCGGGGAGCTGGCGAGGCGCTACCATGCGAACGTCCATGGCATCGTATACCGGATGTGCGGCGCCGACGAGGCGCCGGACCTCACGCAGGAGATCTTCCTGCGGGCGTTGCGGGCGTTGCGCAAGTTCCAGTTCCACGGCGACGCCAGCTTCCGCACATGGCTCTACCGCATCGCGGTGAATGCGTGCATCAACGAGTTGCGCCGGCGCAAACGCCGCTCTGATGTCGAAGGGCCATCGCTGGACGAGGACATTGTGACCGATGACGGGACAGTGTCGCGCTCCGTGCCCGACGAGTCGCGCAGTCCGCATGTGCTGGCCGAACGGAGCGAGATCCAGCGGGCGGTGCATGCGATCGTGGCGACGCTTACGCCCAAGCACCGGGCGGCGCTGACCCTGGTGGACCTTGAGCAGCTTGATTACGAGGAGGCGGCGCTGGTGCTCGAATGCCCGCTGGGGACGCTCAAGTCGCGTCTGGCGCGGGCTCGCCGTCAATTCGCTGAGAAGTGGCAGCTATACGAAGAGGGGAAGCTTTCGCCGGAGTCGGAGCGGGGGCCGCGAACGGTGTCCGATGAGGAAATCGGGAGATTGAGATGAAACATCCTGGCGCCGCACTGGAGGCGCAACTGAGCGCGATGCTCGATGGTGAACTCTCGGCGGAGGAAGCGGCCGCGGTAGAGGGGCACCTGTCATCCTGCGCGCAGTGTCGCGGTGTGCTGGCGGAGCTTCGTGGTGCGCGGGAGCTGCTGGAGGCGATGCCTCCGGTCGCCCCGCCGCCCGATCTGCTGGCCGCGATCAAGCGAGACGCGGCCACGGAGATGGCCCGGGGTGAGAGCGTCGTGAGCGTCTTCTGGCTGCGCTGGCGAGCGCCCGTGGCGGGGCTGGCGGCGGCTGCGGCAGTTATGCTCGCGGTGCTGGCGCCGTGGCAGAGTGGCGACCGCGGTTCAGATCCGGCGGTTTGCATCGTCCCGGGGCACCAGCCCCTGGTCGCCGAGCAGGCACAGCCCGTCGCCGGCGAGATCGCAGCAACCGAGTCAGAGACGATTATTGCCGAAGTGACGCGGGCGCCGGAGGCCGGTGCGGCAATGAGCGGCGTTTCGCGCGGTTCCCGCGCTGCGCGGCCATCCGCACGAGGCAGGAGGGTGGTCCGCGAGGAAGCCGCTGCCGGAGAGGCCGAGACCTCTGCCCCGGTTAGTGCCGAAGTTGAGCCTGTGCTGGCTTTCGCGCCGCAGAATGCAGAGCGCGCGTCCGCGCGGGCGGCCGGGCCGGTCTTTGCCGAGGCGCGGCCGGTGATGGTTGCCTCGCGCACTACCATTGACGAGGACGCGGAGCTCGAACCGGTCGGGCCCTCGCCGGTTGAGGCTGAGTTGGCGACCGGCATCGTGGCGCGGATGGTGCTTGACAAGTACATCGGCGAGCATCTCGTGCAGAGTTCCTCAAACATGCTCGCGGTCGTGACCGAGACCCCTTCGGCGGAGCTTGGCACCATGCTGGCGGACGATGATGACGCCTCCTTTGGTCTGTGCTTCACCGATGCAATGCGTCGCGCATTGACAGAAACGGAGAATCGCCTCCCCTGATGCGCAGAATCCTGCTGGCGGCAGCATGGCTCATGCTCCTCACCACGGCCGCGGTGGCGCAGCCGGGCGAAGAGATATTTCCCGTTGATGACCCCGCCGAAGCGTCGCTGGAGGAACCGGCAGATGCTGCCGGAGCAGAGGCAACGCCTCCCGATCTGATGGACCTGCTGGGTTCTGCCACCGAGGATCAGCGCACACGCATGTTGCGCTTCATTCGCAACCGCTACCCCAGCATGGGCGTGGATATCTTCGCCCTGCTGCAGACGCGGCACCCCGGCATCTTCACGGACCTCGACCGCGAGATACAGGCGCTGATCACCACGCGATACCCGCGGCTTGCCGTCACGGTGGAGAAGCTGCTCCAGCAGTCCATCGCCGAACGTTATCCGCAGGTGCGGCAGGAGATAGCCGAGTTGATCGCGGAGAAGTACCCGGACGTGTTGCAGGCGATGTATGAAACCGGCGAGGGCGGCGATCCGGCGCAGCGGGCGGCCCGCCTGGTGAAGGAGCGCCACCGCGCGCTGCTTGAGGATGTGCGGATCCTGCTGCGCGAACGCCACCCCACGCTGCTTGAGGAGGTCCAGCGCGAAGTGATAGTCAAGCACCCGGCGCTGCTTGCGGATGTCGCGGGGCTCGTCGCGCGGAAGTACCCCGAGTTGTCGCGTGAGGTGACGGCGACACTGACGAGCAACTGCCCCGAACTGATCCCGGGGATACTGGCGATCCTCAATCCTCCGGCGGCGGAGGAGCAGGGGCCGCCGCCGGAATGACTGGCGCCGGCGAGAAGCTTGTTGAGGGCCGAGATGCAGGCGGCCCTCTTCTCGTTCCGGCAGGTCTGGAGACGGTATGATGAAGTCCATGCTCGCGGCGGTGCTGAAGGGCCCGCACGACCTGGTTGTTGAGCGCGTGCCTGTGCCGGAAGCGGAGGCGGGGGAGGTGCTCTGCGAGGTCGGAGCCTGCGGGATCTGCGGCAGCGACCTGCGCTACCTCGCCGGGGAGAATCCGTGGGCGAAGCACACGCTCGGCTATGAGAAGCCGAACCCGCCGAATATGATCCTCGGCCACGAGGTAGCGGGAGCGGTGGACCTCGGGGATGGTCCGGTCAGGGCGGGGCTACTGGCCTTTCGCACCTGCGGCGTCTGCCCGCAGTGCCGTCGTGGGGCGAGTCAATTGTGCCGGCAGACGGAGCATCTCGGCCATGGCGCAGGCTGGGAAGGGCGGCCCTTCAATCCCGGCGGGATGGCGCAGTACATGCCCGTATGGCGCGAGAACGTCTACCCGCTGCCCAATCATGTGAGCTTCGAGCAGGCGACCTTCCTCGACGGACTCGGTGTGGCGATCCATGCGGTAAGGCGAGCCGACATACGCGGCGGCGACCGGGTGCTGGTGCTCGGCGCGGGGCCTATCGGGTTGCTGATCGCGCAGTATGCGAAGCATGAGGGAGCGGGGGCATTCGCAGTCTCGGACGTGTACGATGCGGCGCTGGGGTGCGCCCTCGAGCTTGGCGCCCAACGCGCTTTCGACGGGCGGAAGCTGCAGGCGGATCAGCTTGCCTCCGAGGTCATGAAGTGGACGGCCGGCGAGGGAGTTGACGCCATCTTCGACAGCACCGGCAGCCTGGCGCTGCAGCAGGCCGCGGCGGGCATGTTGGCGCCGGGAGGCACGCTGATGCTGATGGCCGGGGCCGCCGATGGCCTCACGCTGACGACGGCGGCCATGGCCGGCGAAAGAGTGGTCACCACCTCCAGCAACAACCTCCCGGAGGATTTCGAGCGTGGTCTTGAGTTGATCGCCCGCGGAGAGGTGCTGGTTGAGCCGATGATCACGCACGTGTTTGACCTCGCGGACGCGCCACGTGCCTTCGAGGTGGCGGCGGGGAAGCAGGAGACGGGGGCGATCAAGGTCATCCTCAAGCCCTGAGAACGCGTACAAGCGAACCGGCCGCGTGGTGTGCGCGGCCGGTGGTGATGGCTCAGTGTAACAGGAGCGGGTCAGTCGGCGGCCTCGACGGCATTCTCGGCCTTGTCCTTAGCGGCGGAGGGGCTGCTCTTGCCATTGCCGCGCCCGTAGTCGTTCACATGCCAGCCGCTGCCCTTGAAGATGATCGTGGGCGGGCTGAAGATGCGATGCATCTTCCCGTCGCAGTCGTCGGCGCGACAGGTATTCGGACCCTTCTCGTCGAAACCGTGGCTGATCTCGAAGACCTTCCCGCACTTCTCGCAACGATAGTCGTAGATGGGCATGGGCTGACGCCTCCCGGATTGGCTGTCGGTAATCCTTTGAAGTATAAACGGCGAGGGATGCGAAGTCAAGGTTTGGTCGCGACCATTTAGCACTCCGACAGGGTGAGTGCTAACTCCCGCGCAACGGCCCGCAGTCCATCGCGCCGTTGGTCGCACGAGGGGCGGCCGAGGAGGCAGAGATGCTGATCGCAGATGTAATGACGCAGATTGAGGCCGTGGCGCCCGTTGACACCGCGCAGGAGTGGGACAACGTGGGGCTGCAGGTGGGGGCGCCCGATTGGCCGCTGATGGGTGTGCTCGTGTGCCTGGAGATCACCCCTGCGGTGGTGGACGAGGCCGATCGCCATGGCGCCAACATGATCGTCGCGCACCATCCGCTGATTTTCCGGCCGCTGACGGCAATCCGCACCGATCGCCCTCTCGGGGCGCTCATCGAGCGACTGCTGGCCGATCAGGTGGGGGTGTATGTCGCGCACACCAACCTCGATGCCGCCGCCGGGATCGGCACTGCCGCTGCGCTCGCCGAGCTGCTGGGGGTGGAGAAATCCTCGCCACTTGTTGAGGCCGGCGAGGTGGGGCTGGGGCTGGTGGGGAACCTGCAGAGTGCCGCAACCGTTGCAGAGCTTGAGGCGCGCGTACGCGAGGTGCTTTCGCCCGCGCGGGTCACGATAGTGGGGGATACCTCGCGCACCGTCGGCAGGCTCGCCCTGATGCCCGGCTCGGGCGGGGATGCGGTTGAGGCTGCGGTGAGATCGGGTGCCGACGCTTTGATCTGTGGCGATCTCAAGCACCACGACGCGCTCGATGCGCTCGCGCTGGGGCTGACGGTAATTGACGCGACACACTATGCCACCGAGCGCCCGGTGGTAGCGCGACTGGTGAGCCACCTCGTGGAGAAGTTGGGTGCGGACGTCCCGGTGCTGGCCTCGCGCGTGATAACTGATCCGTTTGCCGCTGACCAGGATTCTGCCAATCGGAGTGATGGCCAATGACGCCCGAGGATTTCCAGCGCCTCTACGAGCTACAGGTTGTTGACACGGGAATAGACGAGCGCAACGCACTGATCTCAAAGGCCGACGACGGGACCTCCGCAAAGGCGGCGCTTGAGGCAGCGGAGGCGCGGCTGGCGGAGTTGGAGGAGCAGCTTCATCAGAAGCAGGCCGAGCAGCAGACCCTCGAGCTTAACCTCGGCGTGATAGAGCAGGAGAAGCAGGAGAAGAGCGATCGGGCCTACGGTGGCACGGTATCAGACATCAAGGAACTCTCCGCGCTGGAGAAGAAGATCGCGGAGCTTGAGCGTAACGCGGGGCGCCATGAGGACATGGTCCTCGCCGTGCTCGATGAGGTAGACGATTTGACTGCTCAGGCGGATAAGCAGCGTGCGGTAGTGGCGGAGCTGCGCGGGCAGTTGGAGCGGATCGTTGCGCATTTCGAGCAGAGCACCGCGCAGGCTCGGGAGGAGATCGAGGCGCTTGAGGGGCGGCGTGAGGAGCTGGTGGCGGAGATCCCCGAGGCGCTGCTGAAGCAGTACGAACAGATTCGCCCACGCTGCGACGGACTCGCCGTGGCAGCGCTGGATGGGTATAACTGCGCGGTCTGCCACGTAGCGATCCCCCGGGTACATCGCCCGATGGTGGTGCGCGGAACCGACATAGTCAAGTGCGAGAACTGCCGCCGCATCCTCGTCATACCGGAGGGGTAGAGCAAGTGGCCCGACACCATCACCATCACCATCTTTCGCACGATGAACTCGTTGACCGCCTGAGAGCCTTCCACGGGCACCTCGGCCCGTTCGCGATCCTCGGATACCGTGCCGGGAGGCTTGCGGTGCGGGAACTGGACGCGCCGACGCACTTCGGGGTGGATGCCACCGTGCACTGCCCGCCGCAGCCACCGCCGTCCTGCTTCGCCGATGGCGTGCAGTACAGCACGGGCTGCACTTTCGGCAAGCGCAATATTGAGGTTGTGCCATCGGACGAGGTGTCGCTCACGCTCGTGGTACGCGACAGCGGCGCAGCACTTACCATCGTGCCGCGCCGCGAGGTGATCGCCTGCTTCGGTCCGTGGATGGAGGAGGCGGATGATGAGACCGCCGCCCTGCGCGTACTCGACATGTCCGACGAGGAGCTCTTCGAGGAGCGGGCCTAACTATCCCCCTCCTCCGCAGGCTCCTGGGTGATCGCATGCGACAGCGCCAGGTCCTCGAACCGCCCGGTCTCCATGTAGGAGACGCGCTCGGCCACATTCACCACATGATCGGCGATACGCTCGAGGTAGCGCGCCACCAGCAGCAGGTGCGTGGCCTGAAGGATCAGATCGGGATCGCTGCGCATATACTCCACCAGTTCCTCAAGTAGATGCTCCCAGATCGTGTCCACCTCGTCATCGCGCTCGATGACCTGTCGCACCAGATCGAGGTCCTGTCGCACAAAGGCCTGCGCGGACATCCGCACCATCGAGATCGTGATCTCGGCCATCCGAGGGATGTCAATCAGCGCCTTGAAGTAGGGCTCGTCGGCGAGAGTGATCGCGCTCTTGGCGATATCCACGGAGTAGTCGCCCACGCGTTCGAGGTCGGATATCACCTTCAGTGCCGTGCCGATGATGCGCAGGTCCTTGGCCATGGGCTGCTGAAGGGCCAGCAGTCTCATACACTCCTGCTCGATGTGCAGGTCAAGCTCGTCGGCGATGTCATCATCGGCGATGACCTTCTCGGCGAGCGCCTCATCCTGATCGACCAGCGCCCGCACCGCTTCAGCAAGCATCTCGTTGACGATGCTCGCCAGGCGTGTGACATCCGTCTGTACCTGCTCGATCTGCTCTTCGAACGTCTCGCGCATTCTGCGCATGTTAAGCACTTCCTCACGGGCATGGCTGCGGCGCTATCTGACTACCCGAAGCGGCCACGGACGTACGCGTCGGTGCGCTCATCCTGCGGGTGCTCGAAGATCCGCGGCGTGTCGTCGAACTCGATCAACTCGCCCAGCAGGAAGAAGCCCGTGCGGTCCGAGACGCGTGAGGCCTGGTACATGTTGTGCGTGACAATCACAATCGCCATGCGTTCCTTAAGCTCGATCATCAGTTCCTCGATCCGGAAGGTGGCGGTCGGATCGAGGGCGGAGCAGGGCTCGTCCATCAGCAGCACCTCCGAGTCGACCGCCAGGCAGCGCGCGATGCAGAGGCGCTGCTGCTGCCCACCGGAGAGGTCCATCGCGGACTTGCGCAGGCCATCCTTGACCTCATCCCACAGCGCGGCGCCGCGCAGGCTTCGCTCGACGATCTCATCGGCCTCGGCGCGCGACAACCTTCGCTGCAGGCGGGGTCCGTAGGCGACATTGTCGTAGATGGACATCGGGAACGGGTTGGGCTGCTGGAAGACCTGTCCGACGCGGCGGCGCAGCGTGACGAGGTCCGTTCCGGGCTGGTAGATGTCAACGCCATCGAGCAGCACGTCGCCCTCGGTCCGCGTGTCGGCGATCTCGTCGTTCATGCGGTTGAGCGCGCGCAGGTAGGTTGATTTCCCGCAGCCGGAGGGGCCGATCAGGGCCGTGATCTCATTGCTGCGAATCCTGGAGTTGATGCCCTTGATGGCGTGAAAGTCGCCGTAGTAGATGTTCAGGTCGGTCGTCTGGATCTTGACCGCATGATCCGCTATCGACTGCTCCGCTGAGCGATCTGCATCTACCGGAGCGTTGAGAAACGCGCGGTCCTCGTCATACTGCCGGGTTCCGCTGTCGCTCGTGTTACCTGCGGCCGTATCGGTGGAAGAGTCCTGCATGACACACCTCGCATCTGGCGTGAGCTATGAGTCGGTCAATTCTGCGCACCGTATCTACCAGCGGCGTCGGCGCAGCGTGGTGCGGACGATGGTCGCTACTATGTTGAGCCCCAGAACCAGCGCGACGAGCACAAACGCTGTCGCCCACTTGGTCTCGTCCGGGATCTCGGGCATCTCCGTCGCCATCACGAACAACTGGTATGGCATCGCAACGATGGGGTCGAAGATGCTGTTTGGGATCGGGTCGCTGAGTCTGAAGTAGGCGACGGTGAAGAGGATCGGCGCAGTCTCGCCTGCTGCACGCGCGATGGACAGGATCAGCCCCGTGATGATCCCCGGGAGGGCGTTGGGGAGCACGACGCGCCGGATCGTCTGCCACTTGCTCGCCCCCAGAGCCAGCGAGCCCTCGCGCAGCCCCTTCGGGATCTGCCGCAGAGCTTCCTCCGCGGTGCTGATCACGAGCGGCAGGACCAGCAGCGCCAGAGTGCATGCGCCCGCCAGCAGCGAACGCCCCCAGCCGACGAGGATGACGAAGGCGGCCAGCCCGAACAGGCCGTAGACGACCGATGGCACACCTGCAAGGTTGATGATCGCGAGGCGCACCAGTCGCACGAGCGGCCCGGGGCGCGCATACTCGGATAGATAGATCGCGGCGCCGACCCCTATGGGCGCCGCGACCAGCGCCGTCAGCAGAACCAGGAAGGTAGTGCCGATGATCGCGGGGTAGAGGCCGCCGTCCGCAGCACTAATAAGCTCCCAGTTGAGCGAACTGGCCCCTCGATAGAGCATGTAGCCGATTATGCCCGCCATGGGGAGCATTACCACCACCATGGCCACCCAGAGCAGGGCGAAGGCGACCTTCTCCGTCACGCGCGGATCAACCAGATAGCCTCGCTCGGAACTCATGCGATGTCCTTCTCACTGCGGCGAACGATTACGTCCGCAATCGTATTGACCGCGAAGGTGATGATGAACAGAAACAGGCCGATGGTGAAGAGCGCGTGGAAGTGCGTGGAGCCCACCGCGGTCTCACCCATCTCGGCCGCGATCGTCGCAGTCATGGTCCGGATCGGCTTGAGGAAGCCTTCGAGGCCCTGCGGCATGACCTGCGCGTTCCCGGTGACCATCAGGACCGTCATCGTCTCGCCGATGGCGCGCCCCAGTCCGAGCAGGCAGCCGGCGATGATGCCCGAACGTGCGGCAGGCAGCAGCGCGCGGGTGATGGTCTGCCAGCGCGTGGCGCCGAGCGCCAGTGAGCTGTTGAAGATGTCGCGCGGCACGTTGTGCAACGCGTCCTCGCAGATGGAGACGATGGTCGGAAGCGCCATGAATGCGAGCATGACGGAGCCGAGGGCGGCGAACTGCCCGACCCTGATGGCCTCAACGTGCTCGGCGATCCACGGGCCGATGACGAGCAGGCCGAGGAAACCGAACACAACGGACGGGATGGCGGCGATCAACTCGATCGCGGGCTTGAGAAACTCGCGCATCCATCGTGGCGCGATCTCAGCAACGAAGATCGCTACTGCAAGCGCGAGCGGGATCGCGATGATGAGGGCGCCCACCGTCACGTAGAGCGACCCCAGCAGCAGCGGCAGCATACCGAAGTGCCCGTCGCCGTGAGTGGGGGACCACTTCTCACCAAGCAGAAGATCGCTCAGGCTGCGCTCCTGGAACATCGGGAGCGAGTTGCGCAGCAGGAAGAAGAATATGAGTAGGACGAGGATGATCCCGAGCACCCCTGATACCTGTATCAGGCGCTCGATGATCCATTCGGATATGCGTTTTGCGCGCCGCTTCATCATGACCGGCCCTCCAACACCGGGATGGCGATCAGTGGCCTGGCCCGGCACATTGGTAATGCGCCGGGCCAGGGGTGATTACCTCTATGCTTAGTTGACCGGGACGAAACCGGCTTCCTGAACGATCTTCTGCCCCTCTTCGCTCAGCCCCCACTCGAAGTAGGTCGCGATCGCACCGGTCGGCTCGCCATTCGTGTACATGTACAGCTCGCGCGCGACCGGGTAGTCGCCGCTCTGGACGCTCTCAACGCTCGGCACGACCGCATCGCCGCCGCCCAGCGGGCTCACTGAGAGGACCTTCACGCTGTCGTTTATGTAGCCGAGGCCGATGTAGCCGATCGCGCCGGGAGTGCCGGCAACGGTCGAGCGGATGCCCTCGTTGGACTGCTGCTTCAGCGCGGCGGGCGTATAGTCGCGATCCTCGGCCTCGCCGCCCTGCTGGATCACCATCTCCTTCCAGCTCTCGTAGGTGCCGGATGCTGAGTCGCGGCTCACCACGATGATCTCGCTGTCCGCGCCGCCAATCTGCGACCAGTTAGTGACCTCGCCGGAGTAGATATCGGAGAGTTGCTCAATCGAGAGAGTGTCCACGCCCACGCTCGGGTGGACAACCGCCGCGATGCCGTCATAGGCCACCACGTGCTCGACGGGCTCGACGCCTCGCGCCTGCGCATCCTGTATCTCCTGATCCTTGATCCCGCGCGAGGCATTGGCGATGTGGGCGGTGCCGTCGGCCAGCGACTTGATGCCGGTACCCGAACCGCCGCCGGAGACGTTGATCTTGATCTCAGGATGGGCGCTGGTGAATGCCCTCTGCCAGGCTTCAGCGATTGGCAGGACTGTGGTTGATCCGATCTGGTTGATGGCCCCGGATGCGCCTGCGCCCTGCGCGGCATCGTCAATGGGCGGCTCCACAATCACACCGTCGGCGCTCTGCTGCGGAGGGCATCCTGTCAGGGCCGTGGCTACGGCCAGAAGCGATATCAGCATGACTGTCAGGCCCAGCTTTGTATACGTCATCGGTGTTGCTCCTTTCGATTTCACTTCACTGGAAGACTGAACTTCCCGTTACTTGTAGATGACCTGCCACTGCACGCCAACGGTTGTGTCACCGTCGCCGCCGTCGTCAATGTCCTCTATCTGCAGCGTGACGCGGTTGTTGGCAAATACCTCCCACGCGGTGCCGATGGTATGTCGGCTGTAGTCGCTCGCGCCGGAGACGTCGAGTTCGTCGTAGCGATAGAAGATCGTTGCGTCCGACTCGTTGGGCGTGAACTCCGCGAGTCCGTACCAGCCACTGGCATCGGCGACAGCGTAGTTCCGGTGATCGTACCAGTCGCCATCCATATACTCCGCCTGCAGCGCCCAGCCCGAGGCCTGTCCGGCGCCATTCCAACGCACGTGCGCTCCCCATACGCTTGGGTCGAAGTCCACCGCGGGGTCGGTTGCCGTTGCTTCCACGTCTATGTTCGATGTCATGTAGCTTACGCCTGCAACGCTGTTGCCACCAAACGGGACCTCCGCGTTTGCCACGAATGAGGTCGCGTCGTCGAGGCGATCCCGATGCCAGTCATCCATGCCGTCAATCACGCCGAGGTCGAAGTTCACCCCGGGGCCTGCGGGCGAGTGGTACGTCGCGAAGACGCCAAGCCCGCGCTCCCCCGGGAAGAATGTGCGCGTTACCCGGGCTCGCTCGAATGGTAGCCGCTTGCTGCTGGAGTACTCAAGCTCGTATCCGAACATGACCGTCCCGTAGCCGACACGCGCCGACCAGTCCTGCGCGAATGGATGCGAAAGCCAGATGTCCCTGGGGCTGACCTCCTGCCCCTCTCGGGCAAGTAGATCTGAGAAGTCGAGTTGAATTCGGAACGTAGTGCCCTGCTCGTTGACCGTGTCCTTCCAGTTCAGCCTTACCCGCCGGGTGTCGAAGTCGCCGTCATCATCGGCGTCCGAGTATTCGTAGCGGAACTGACTGTAGCCGTTCACATCCGGCTCCCATGCCATCGCCGGCAGTGCCATGGCGACAAGGAGAGCCATGATCCCCACGGTGAGAACGTGTCGCAAGGTCATGTTGGTCTGTGCCTCCTGAATGCAGTGGTGGGTGGCGCTTGTCTCACGTCGCAAAGATGATAGCTACTGCTGTTTAAGCGACGGTTAAGTTGGCATTAAGGTCAGGTTAAGAGAAGGATGTGCTTCGGGTTACGATTTGCGGGGGCCGGACGGGAGAACAACGGTGAAGGTTGAGCCTTCGCCGGGGGTGCTGGCGACGCTGACGCGACCGCCGTGGGCTTCGGCGATGTGCTTGACGATGGCGAGGCCGAGGCCGGTGCTGCCGGTCACCCTGTCGCGGGCAACGTCCACGCGGTAGAAGCGTTCGAAGATGCGGTCGAGGTGCTGCTTCGGTATGCCGATGCCGGTGTCTTGCACCGACAGCTCATAGCCGTCGTCGCCCGAACGCCCGTGGGCGCTGACGCTCCCGCCAGGCGGCGTGTACTTGACGGCATTGTCGAGGAGGTTCACGAGCAGTGTGCGGAGCGAGCGGGCGTCGGCATAAACACGCTCTTCCGGGGCGCAGTCGAGCGCGAGAGTGACGTCACCGGCCTCGGCGGTCGGCCGCACCTGGGCGGCGGCGTCTTCGAGCGCCTGACAGGCGCGCAGATACTCCGGCTCCAGCAGGGTTGCACCGCGCTCCACGCGACTGAGCGTGAGCATGTCGTCGAGGATCTCCGCCAGCCGGTCGGCGGCGTCCACTATCTGCCGCAGAAAGCTCGGGGCGTGCTCGGGGTCATTCAGCGCGCCGCTCTCCAGCGCCTCGGCGAGCGCCTTGATGGCGGCGGCGGGGGTGCGGAGTTCATGGCCGGCATTGGCGACGAACTCCTGCCGGATGCGCGCCGTCTCCGCCACATGCGTAACATCATGCAGCAGCGCCACGGCTCCGGTGAGCTGTCGCTCGCGATCGAGCAGCGGTGACACCACGGCATCGAGGACCATCTCGCGGGGTTGCGCCAGTTGGATGCGCTCGTGCTGCACGTTCCCCTGCTGCAGCACTCGCGAGACGATCGCACCGAGCCTGTAGCTGAGCGTGGCGCCCTCGACCTGGCGGTCAACGCTTTCGTCGGTGCCAAGCTCGAAGATTCGCCCAAATGCCTGGTTGCAGTAGCGGATTCGTCCGCGCTGATCCACGGCGACGACCGCGTCTGTCATCTGCTGGAGAATCGTGGCGTAGCGGCCGCCCTCATCACCGGCGGCGCTTAGTTCCCCGCGCACCTGCCGGCCTGCCCCGGCGACGGCATCGGCGAGTTCGCCGAGCGCGCCGGAGGGTCTCTCCACGAAGCCCGGCCCTGCTTCGCCCTCGGCGAGATGCTCGACGGAACGGGTAATCTGGCGCAGGTCGAGGGTGAGGGATCTGTCCGCGAATATGACGATGATGGCCGCAAGGGCCATCGCGGCGAGCATGACAATCGCCAGTGAGGTGCGCTCGGCGCCAGTCTCAGTGTTGGCCGAACGGAGGAGCGCGTCGGCGGCAAGCCACGATCCCGCGATGATGATGAGGATGCCGACTATGACGCGGCGGCGCAGAATGCCCAGCAGGTTCACCCCGCGAACTTGTAGCCTGTGCCGCGCACAGTGAGGATATGAGCGGGATCCGCGGGGTCTTCCTCGACCTTCTGTCGCAGCCAGCGGACATGCACGTCCACCGTGCGCTGGTCGAGGAAATCCTCATCACCCCAGACGGCGGCGATGATCTGCTCGCGGCTGCGCACCCGGCCGGCATGCATCATCAGGTAGGCAAGCAGGTCGAATTCTTTCGGGGAGAGATTCACCGGTTCGCCACGCACTCGGAGTTCATGGCCCGCGAGGTCCATCCGGATCTCACCCGCGACGAGCAGCCCCCCGGCATCCTCACCGCGATCTCCCCCCGCGCGCCGGAGCACCATGCGAACACGCGCCACCAGCTCGCGCATGCTGAAGGGTTTGACGATGTAGTCGTCCGCGCCCATCTCGATGCCCGCGACTCGATCGGCCTCCGCGGCACGGGCGGTGAGCATGATGACCGGCACATCGCGTCGGCGGCGGAATGCGTTGAGTAGCTGCCAGCCGCTGAGGCCGGGCAGCATCAGGTCGAGTATCACGAGCGAGGGTGCGAAGCTCTCGAACTGGTCGAGCGCGGAGCGGCCGTCCGCGGCCGTCTGCGTCTCGAATCCCTCCTGCCTGAGAGTATAAGCCACTGCGTCAGCGACGCTGCGTTCATCTTCGACGATCAGGATTCTCTCAGGCATTGCACAATACTCCGGCGGCGCTGCCGCGGACTCAGATGTCCATCAGCTTGTAGCCCTCACCGCGGACGGTGAGGATGCGCTTCGGCTCGCTGGGGCTCTCCTCGAGCTTCTCGCGCAGCCAGCGGATGTGCACGTCCAGAGTGCGCGGGTCGATGTACTCATCTTCGCCCCAGACGCGCTCGAGTATGCGCTCGCGCGGCACAACGCGGCCGCAGTTGCGCACGAGGTACTCCAGCAGGTCGAACTCCTTGGGCGTGAGTGGGACGTTCTCGCCGCGGAGAGTCACCACGCGCGCTGCCGGCCTGACCGATAGCTCGCCCAGCTCGATAAGGTGCTGATCGTCGCTCGACCAGTACTTGCTGCGACGCAGCACCGCCCGCACGCGCGCGGCCAACTCGCGGGCGCGGAAAGGCTTGGTGATGTAGTCATCCGCGCCACGGCAGAGGCCCTCGACCCGATCGTCCTCCGCGGCAAGGCCCGTGAGCATGACGATCGGGACCTCGGAATGCTCGCGGATGACGGTGCAGACGTCCATCCCGCCGATCTTCGGCAGCATCAGATCGAGCAGGACGAGGTCGGGCCCTTCGGCCTGGAGTCGCTCAAGCCCCTCCTCGCCATCTTGCGCGGTGATCACTTTGTAGCCGGACGCCTCCAGGGCGGCGACAATCGCGTCCCGTACCGGCTCTTCGTCCTCAATCGCCAGGATTACCTCGGCCATGGGCCCCCAACTCTCTCTTCTTCCAGACGTATGCGCTCTTCGGTTGCCTGTGACAACGGGCCGACCCGCCTGCACGGGTCAATCAGCGTGCCGTTGACATGCCCAGCACCGCGGCGATGTTGCCTCCGAGCACCAGGCGCTTGTCCGCCAGCGGGATGCGCGCCCACGCCGCCCAGCCAAGCTGCGGGGCCGCGTCGCGCATCACGCAGTCGGTGCCGAAGAGCACCCGGTCGCGCCCCATCTCGCGCACCAGGTACTCCACGAGGCCGTACAGGATTGCAGTATACGTGATTTCCGCCAGGATGTTGCTGTGACGTCGAGCCGCCGGGATAAGCGCCTCGGCAAGCGCCCACGAACTGCCCGCGTGCGCTAGCACGAACTTCGCGTTGGGATACATCGGCGCCAGCGCGGCAAGCTGATCGGGCGTAACAGACCCCTGCGGGCTGAGGCCGCCGTGGCAGAGCACCGGCGCGCCCTGTCTGTCGGCCCACTCGAGCATCGGGCGATGGCGGATGTCGGTCAGCGGCACCATCTGCCGCGGCGGGTAGGGCTTGTACCCGACCACGCGGCCGCTGCGGAAGACGCGGTCAAGCTCCGCCGCCGCTTCCTCCGGATAGCGCGGGTTGACCGTCCCGAAGGCCAAAAGGCGCTCGGGATGGCGCTCCACCGCCGCGAGGGCGATGTCGTTGCTCGCCGGATCGCCGAGGGTAATGCCGCTCCAGGTGCTGAGGATCGCGCGGTTGATGCCGAGACGGTCCATCGTGCCGACGAGGCCGTCGCCATCGTTGTACGGCAGTTGAATTGACGCGATGCCCATCGAGCCGTCGTGGGCGATATGCGCGTGGGCATCGAAGATGAACTCGTCGGTCAGCGGTTTGCCCTCGCGCATGGTGGCGACGATCGGATCATCGTCCTCGGGTGGCTCGACGGCCGGGATCTCCTCAATCGGCGGCGCCTCGTCGGTCTTCACGTTGAGCAGCAGCCGCAGCAGATTGCTTCCGGCGATCTGCTCGCGCGCCTCGTCGGGGATGTCCTCGTAGAGCGACATCATGACGGCCGCGCCGGGGCTGCAGTCGGGGAGACCGGTGCCGAAGATCAGGCGCCCGGGGCCGAAGTCTCTGACGAAGCGCTCGTAGGCGCGGTGGCCCTGAAACGCGTGCGTCTCGATGTGAAGGTTCGGTGCCCGGCGCAGGGCGGGCTCAAGCTCGCGATCGACTCCCCACGCCACACCGCAGAGAACCACCGGAAGCTCGGGATAACGCCCGCAGATGCCCGCCGCGGCGTCTATGCCGACCTCGGCCACGTCGGTGAAAAGCGGGATGCGCCGCTCCTCCAGCGCACGGAGGAGTGGGCCGCAGATGTCGTCGCTGAGCGAGAAGCGGTGGGTCTTCGGGCAGATGCGCGCCGCGCGGACACCGAGGCGGAGCAGCTCCGGCACAAGCTCCTCGGGCGGCGCCATCTCGTGCGTGTGATGAGGCATCAGGACCCACTGGGGGATGAGCTGGGGGTAGTCCGCGACCTCCTCCAGCAGTTGCCGGTTGCCGTAGTCCTGATGGTACTGCACGGCGGAGGCATGATGAACGAGCGCCGCGCCGATGCCGTAGTAGGCGTAGTCGCGGGCGAAATCGCGCGGGTGCCAGATCTGCTCCGGATGAGGGGCAGAGCGCCAGCCGACCATCGAGCAGCCGTCAAAGAAACGCAGACGCGGCATCTCAAGCCTCCCTGCTTATCTCAACCGCCGTGAGTGTGCTTTTGTTCCCGCCACTGCTCATAGCACCCCGCCTCCTCAAGCGCCGCCTGGAGCCTGCGGCACGAGGGGCATTGCCAGCAATGCTCGGGGCCGGGACCGTAGCAACTCCACGTCAGGTGCAGCGGTGCGCCCGTCTCAATGCCCAGCGATACTATCTCCCGCTTGGTCAGATCGAGCGTGGGGGAGATGACGCGCGGGTGGTTCTGCGTGGCAAGCTCGAGCATAGCGTCACAGCGGCGTACGAATTCGGGGGAGTTGTCCGGGAAAGTCGCCGCCTCCTCGGCATTGAAGCCGCAGATGATGGCTTCGGCCCCCATCGCCTCTGCATGTGCGGCCGCGATACTGATGAAGACGGCGTTGCGGGCGGGGACCCAGACGGAGGCGTCGTCCGCCTCCGCGAGGTCACTCGCCGGGTCGGAGAGCGACGCGGGCGTCAGCCGGCTCATCCACGGCAGCTTGATGAGGCGGTGATCCACGCCGATCTCGGCTGCGATGCACAGTGCCGCCTCCGCCTCGCGCGCAGCGGCTCGCTGGCCGTAGTCGAAGGTCAATGCGAGTGCAGGAGGATGCGACTCGCGCGCGGCCCATGCCGCGACGAGCGAGTCCAGTCCTCCCGACAGCAGCAGGACGCTCGACATAGCCGCTACTCCTCGTAGTATGTGACGGAACTTGTCGCCGATTCGTAGACGGTGACGCGGACGACCTTCACCTGCTCGCCCAGCGCCTCAACGGACCTGCCGTAGATGTGCCGCGCGAGGTTCTCACTGCTCGGATTGATCTCATCGAAGGGTGCGATCTCGTTGAGGTAGCGATGGTCGAGTTCACTGAGAATCCCGTCGAAGACGCGCTTGAGGTCGGCGAAGTCCATCAATATGCCGCAATCATCAAGCTCCTCACCGGCGACTACCAGCGCAACGCGGTAGTTGTGTCCATGCATGCGCGCACAGGCGCCAGGGTGTCCGCGCATTAGGTGAGCGGCTGAGAAATCGCGTTCGACAGTGAGTTCGTACAAGGTGAGCCCCCGGCTGCGAACCATCGGGTCTTGCGTGGTCGCCGCGATTATAACACAGCCAACAGCGAGCGCAAACCGGGGCGGCGCGGGAACGTCCTTGGCCGGCGGGACGTCAATTGACAGCGGATGCATCGGCCCCGTATACTCCGCACGGGAGGCAGCATGGAAGAGACACGCAAACGCCGCGACACGAGCTTCGCCATCATTGCCATCGTCGCCGGGCTCCTGACCGGTGGCGTGCTTACGTACGCCTTCGTCAGGCCCGCGCAGGAACCTCCGGCCGAGCCGGAGTATGAGGTCATCGAAGCCCACCGTCTGCCCTACGACATGATCGCTGAGCAAGCAGCGGGTGATGACGTGCCGGACGAGGAGAGTCCGGCCGCGGCGGCATCGGAGCCGTCGTCATCGGGTGGCGAGACGACAGCCGCTGAGCGCAGCGTCATCCATGACGCCCGGGAGCAGATGGAAGCCGAGGGTGTCACGGAGTATGTCGAACTGACGGAGGACCTCTTCGTGCGCCTCTCGGCGCGGATGGTGATCTTCGCGTCTACGCTGGAGAGCCACCCGCAGGCGAGCGACCCGACCACGATCCAGGGCCTGATGGCCGACTACGCTTCGGGTCTGCTGGCGCGCGAGCGAGTGGACCCGGACGAGTACCGGGAGTACGCACAGGCGGTCGCCAACGACGGAGCGCGCGTGAAGGAGATGGGGGAGAAGATCCTTCGCGAGGCGGAGAAGCACACGACACGCAAGATTGACGTCAGCGCGGTGCCGGGGATGTCGCCGATGCCGGTGGCTCAGCCGGAGGACTGATCGGGCCCCGCGTCCCACTGCATCTCCACGCGGCAGCCGGTTCGCTCCGACTCATACGCCGCCAACACCACCGCGAGGGTGTCGCGCGCCAGTTCAGTCGTGGCGACCGGCTCGCGCTCCTCGACGATCGCCCCGATCAGGTCGCTGAGCGTCGCCTCCACCGCGTAGGGCTGCACGTAGAGCGGGTTGTGTACCGGCACTGGTGAGAACGCGTCCTCGTGCAGCAGCGCGAGGGGGATCTCATCCTCCGGATCATCGCGAATGAGCAGCACGCCCTCGGTGCCGACGATCCGCCTATCCGCGCGATAGCGTTCGGCATGGTCGGCAAAGGTCACCACCACGTTTGCCATCATGCCATCGCCGAAGTTGAGCGCAACGGCGGCAGTGTCCTCGCCGGTTCCCGGCGCATCCACGACGAGTGATCGGCACATCGCATTGACCTCGCGCGGGCGGCCGAAGAGGTGCAGCAGCAAGTAGAGAGGGTGGTAGCCTGCGTCTATCAGCACTCCGCCGCCGGCGCGCTCAAGATCGCCCTTCCAGTGCTCGGGGTCGCTCATCCGCGCGACTTCATCATCGTAGATCGTGAAGACCGCGAGGAAGGGACGGCCGATCTCGCCCGCCTCGATCAGCCTCTTTGCACCCGCCACCGCCGGGAAGTAGCACTGCGTGAGCGCCACCAGCAGCCGCCGGTCGGCCTCCCTGGCGGCCGCGATCATCTCATCGGCTTCGTCCAGTGTGCGCGCGATGGGCTTCTCCGAGATCACATGCTTCCCCGCCTGCAGAGCCGCGACGGCGACCTCGCGGTGGCAGTCATGCGGAGTGAGCACGTCGACCACGTCCACCGCGTCGTCCTCGACCACCGCCCGCCAGTCCGATTCGGTCCGAGCGATGATCCCGTAGCGGCGCTCGATCTCCGCCAGCGCCTCCGCGTCCGGATCTGCCGCGATGACCCGGCGTACGTGCTCGTTGCGCACCAGTGCGTCGAGGTGCAGGGGGGCGAACTTCCCGCATCCGATCAGGCCGACTGTGAGGTCCATCAGCATCCTCCATCGTGGTGCTTGCATTTGCCCGGAATTCGGGGAGCAAGGACCCTGCATCGCCCGCCCCCTGGAGGAGCCGCACGAGGGCAGATTGCGAAGCGATCTGCACGAGGTCGTCCCTCTACGGTCGTTCGAGCCGCGATAGATTAAACCACCGATGATGGGCCGACCTCGCCGCGATACACGGCTATCGCGGCTCGTGCGGCCCCTCCTGCGTCAGGCCATCATCGTCAACGCGAGGTCAATCGCCTCAACGTGCCCGACCGTGTCGTAGTGGCGGTTGGTGATGGGCACGCGCTCGAAGCGCTCCGCAAGCGCCTCGGGCACCTCGATGCCGAACCTGCGCATCAGGGCGATCGCCACCGGCGGAAGAGGCCGCCCCGATCCGTCCGAGCATTTCACAGCTATCCCCACCTGTCGCGAGGTGGAAGCGAGGCAGAAGAGCCCCTCGGCGCCGCCCTTGGCGATGATGTCGCCCTCACCGGCCGCCAGCAACTCCGAGTTGAACGAGCCAGCGCTGCTGACCATCACCGGCTCGGCGGCAGTGGCGGCGGCGATGGTGCGTGCCGCCTGCGCGATCTCCGCGGGAAGGTCATCGGGGCAGGCCATGCGCGCGAAGGCACGCGCCATGGACGCCAGCGGCATCGCCACTGTCGGCGCTCCGCAGCCGTCCCTGCCGACGGCGAACTGCTCCTCCGGCACCTTAGACAGCAGCGACATGTTCGCGGCGATGAGGCGCTGCACCGGATGGCTGAAGTTGAGGTAGCCCTCGACCGGCACGCCCAGTCCACGCGCGGTGGCGAGCATGCCCGCATGCTTGCCCGAGCAGTTGTTGTGTAGCTGCGAGGGTTCTTCGCCCTCACAGATCAGCCGGTTGCGCTCCTCCGCGTCGCCGGGCACTTGTGTGCCGCAGTCGAGCGCGGACTCGTCGAGGCCAAGCTTGCTCAGGATACCGAGCACGGTGGCGACATGATCCGCGGAGCCGGAGTGTGACGCGCAGCAGACGGATAGTTCCTTCTGCGTCAGCGCAAACTGCTCGGCGGCGCCGGTGGTGACGACGCTGAGGGCCTGGATGGACTTCGACGCGGAGCGCCAGAACTGCACGGCCTGCGGATCGCCGGCGGATGCCAGCAGCCTGCCATCGGGGGCGCAGACCGCGATCCGCCCGTAGTGAACGCTCTCGATCGCGCCGTCGCGGCTAACCGTGCCGACCGGGACATTCGTGCCGGGTGCAATGCTCATGAACAGCTACCTCCGGACGTGACAGCAAGTGGCGGCCTACTCCGCGGGTGGCTCGCCGCGGCTCTTGCGCTTCATGAAGTTCACGCGCAGGTCGGTGAGCGCCCGGTCGAACTCGCGCTTCTCATCG
Source organism: candidate division WS1 bacterium (assembly GCA_012522765.1). Taxonomy (GTDB): domain Bacteria; phylum Armatimonadota; class Zipacnadia; order Zipacnadales; family UBA5352; genus UBA5352. The sequence goes on from JAAYJW010000502.1 coordinate 25,885, forward strand.
GGCAGCGCCTCGCCGCCGAGTTGCTCGATCAGCATTGCCGTGGTGTCAATAGCGATCTTCGCGCAGCGCAGGTCCATCTTCGTCTCACCGGCACCCGGCCGGGGCTGCAGGCCGAGCGCGATCCACGCCTCCTGCACGAACAACCCGATGGCGGCGCGCAGCATGTCGAAGACGTCCATCTCCGGCGGAGGTGCGCCTGTCCCGGAAGGTTCCCCGGACTCCTCCGTGGCTTCGGGTTCCTGCGCCTCAGGCTCGTCTGCCTGTGATGCTTGATCCTCTTCCTCAATGCGATCGTCGTCTGCCATCTGTCTCACCTCTCGCGTCCCGGACGTGCGGCGGCCGGCATTCCCAGTCCGGCGACCGTCACGACACCGGTGTCCTCGTTGATCTCGATCTGCACCTCAAGGAACTCTCTGATGACCCACGCATTCGTGCGCAGGTGCTCTGTGACCTCTTCGGTGACGAAGGAAGTTGTGCCTCCGGCGAGTGCGGCGTAGAGCAGCAACTGATCGCCGAGGTGCCGATCCACCGACGCGCTGCCGCCAAGGAAACTCGCCGCCCTCTCACCGGCCTCGGCGCCGACCTCCTCGGCGCTCTTGCCGCGCATGCCGATGGCGCTGAAGCCTCCGCGCCCGCGTTCGAAGCTGGCGGCGATGGTGAGCATGGTGCCCGGTGACAGCGTGTGCGGATGCCACGTCTCCGCGCGCAGGCCGATCGATCCGAGTGCGGCACGCGCGCCCTCGACCTGCCGCTTGAGGATATGCCCCGGCAGCCGCGCCTCCGCGACGGAGTATGCCACCAGCGAGCGAAGCTGCCCCCGCTGCGACCACTCGAGCGGCGTGAGGGCGGCCGACAGAGGCGTCATGCGGGCTTCGATGCAGCCGCCGCCCTTCGGGTAGAAGCCGGGGACCATGCAGTCGAGACGCACCTCCGCGCCCATGGCAGCCAGCGCGGGAAGAAAGACCTGCGCGATGTACTCCTGCGGCGGGCTCCACGGGACGTTCGTGCCGCCGTGGATCTGCACGGATGAGGGATCCGCTGCAAAGAGCAGCGCGGGGAGGATGGTCTGCAGGACGAGCGTCGTGGCGCCGGCGGTGCCGACATCAAGCCGGTGACGGCCGCCACGCAGTTCACCCGGGATGAAGGTCAGTTCCTGCGAGCCGAGGCGGTCGCCGGTGACGGTGGCGCCGCAGATTCCGGCCGTGGCATGGACGCTGGCGAGGTGCTGCGGAGCTAGGCCCGGCTTCGAGCGCCCGGCGCGGATCTGCTCGATGCGGAGCTCGCGGCCAAGCAGCGCGGAGAGAGCGAGGCTGGTGCGAAGCACCTGCCCGCCGCCCTCACCGTAGGAGCCGTCAATCGTCAGCATCGTCTCTCACCGCCATCGGAGTATACCAACGCGCCGCAAAAGCGTCAAAGCTCAGTGACGGCGCTCGGCAACGACCTCATGCGGCGGCATGGAGGACGCCGGGGGGAGAACCGCGAAATACGCGCTGGAATGACCACGTCAGAGAACCATCGCTTTGCTGAATTGATCGAGGAGACGGCCTCGGTGGAGGAGACGCACGAGCTGGCGCGGCGGCTCGGGCGGATGCTCGCGCCGGGGGATTTCCTCGCACTGATCGGGCCGCTGGGGGCGGGTAAGACCGCTCTTGTGCAGGGCCTCGCGGAGGTGCTCGGCGTGGAGGGCGCGGTGACGAGTCCCACCTTCGTCCTGATGCGCCTGCACCGGGGCGAACCGGCTCTGTGTCACGTGGACGCCTATCGCCTCGCGAGCGCCGCCGAGATCCTCGACCTCGGGATCGAGGACTGGGCGGAGGAGAGTATTGTCGCGCTTGAGTGGGCGGACACGGTGCCCGATGCGCTCCCGGAGCAGCGGCTTGAGATACGTCTTGAATACACCGATGACGGTCGCCGGATTCACTTTCGCGGGATGGGACCGCGTTACGCTGCGATCGTGGAGCAGATGAGGAAGCAATGACGATCCTCGGCATCGAGACATCCGCGAAGATCGCCAGCATCGCGCTACTGTGTGACGGCGCGGTGGTGGGCGAACGAATCTATGAGGCACGGATGACGCTCAACCAGCGGCTTGCGCCGGGGATAGCGGAGCTGCTGGACGAGCATGCGGCCTCGGATGAGCTTGATGCGATTGCTGCGGGCGTCGGTCCCGGCTCCTTCACCGGGGTTCGGATGGGCGTTGCGGTGGCCAAGGCGATGGCGCATGCGCTCGGGCTGCCGTTGGCCGGAGTGTCGGCGCCGGAGGCCATCGCGAGCGGGCTGAATGCAGAGCCCGGCTCGGCCGTGCTTGTGCTGCAGAAGGCGCGGGCCGACGAGGTGTATGCGACGGTGCTTGAGATCGCAGATGACGGGATCGCCGACGAGATCGCGCCGACGCAGGTGCTGTCGCTGTCGCAGGCCCTGCTGGACGCTGCGCAGATGCTCGATCGGGCCCCCGAACATGTCACTGGTGACGCCGCGGTCGCCTGCAGAGACGACATCCTGCGTGATCTGCCATCGGCGGAGATCGCCGGCGCAGATCATGCCATGCCGATTGCTCAGCAGGTGGCGCGGATAGCCGCCCTGCGACCGGACAGGTTGGACCGGGCGGCAGCTTTCACGCTTGCGCCACGCTACGTCAGGCTTTCACAGGCCGAGCGCGAGTTCGGCGTTGACCTCGGGTTGAGAGGATGATGCGGAGTGGCTGATACTCGGCAGGTAACGAGCACCGTCACCATCCGCAGAGCCGTGCGGGGCGACCTTGATGCGGTCGTGGCGATAGAGAACGTGAGCTTCCCGACGCCGTGGAGCCGCGCGCTGCTGGCGAGCGAACTGCACCAGCCCGGCAGCGTCTACCTGGTCGCCGACATCGCGGGCTCGGTGGCGGGCTTCGTCGGCCTCTGGCACGTCCTCGACGAGGGGCATATCTGCACGCTGGCGGTGTCGCCGGACTGGCGCGGGCACGGGATCGGTGAACTGCTGGTGCTGGCGGCACTGCGCGCGGCCATCGAGGTCGGTTCGGACGCCGTGCATCTTGAGTATCGCGTGGGCAACGGGCCTGCCGAAGCGCTCTACAGGAAGCTGGGCTTCGAGCGCGTGGGCATGCGGGCGGGCTACTACTCCGACACGGGCGAAGATGCTGTGCTGGCGCGGCTGACGGGGCTTGGGAGTACCTCCGGACGCGAGCGCCTGAAGGCCGCATGGGAGCGGTGGCGGCAGGAGAGGGGCCTTCAGGTTGCGATTGACTGACAACAGCCTCGTGCTGGGCATAGAGACATCGTGTGATGAGACCGCGGCGGCTGTCGTGCGCGGCGGGCACGAGATCGTGAGCAACGTGGTCGCGTCACAGGTGGAGATACATGCCCACTTCGGCGGCGTGGTGCCCGAAGTCGCCTCGCGTCGTCATGCCGAGCAGATCACGTTGGTGGTCGAGCAGGCGATGAGCGAGGCCGATGCGGATTGGGGCGACCTGTCGCTGATAGCGGTGACCCGCGGGCCGGGTCTGGTGGGCTCGCTGCTGGTCGGGGTGAGCGCGGCGAAGGGCTACTCGCTCGCCACCGGGCTGCCGCTGGTGGGCATCAATCACATTGCGGGGCACATCACCTCGTCTTTCCTGCTGAGCGCCGAAGGGCGTGAGCCCGCTCCACGTGAGTTCCCCTCCCTTGCGCTGGTCGCCTCGGGGGGGCACTCCGACCTCGCGCTGATCGCGGGGATGGGCCGCTACCGCCTCGTCGGCTTCACGCGGGATGATGCGGCCGGGGAGGCGCTGGATAAGGCCGCGCGTCTGCTGGGGCTTGGCTACCCCGGCGGTCCCGCGATCGAGCGTGCCGCACGAGATGGGGACCCGAAGGCGGTTGATCTGCCGCGTCCGGATACGAAGGACGGCTTTGAGTTCAGCTTCGCGGGGCTCAAGACCGCGCTGGTGCGGGTGGTTGAGGATGGAGTCGAGCATCCCGTGACAGACCTCGCGGCATCGTTCCAGCAGGCGGTGGTGGATTGCCTGGTGCGGGAGACGCTCGAGGCCGCGCGGCATTTCAACGCGTGGCAGATCCTCGTCGCGGGTGGCGTCGCCGCGAACAGCGTCCTGCGCAATGACATGAGAGCCGCCGCCGAAGGGGCGGGGCTGTCCGCCTACTTCCCCCCGATGTCGCTTTGCACGGATAATGCCGCGATGGTTGCAGCCGCCGGTCACTTTCAGGCGGCACTTTCAGGCGCCGACGACCTTTCGATGGAGGCCGATTCCGCGCTGCAACTGCCCGCTGACTGAGTGGACAAATGTTACGAATTCTGCCGCTCCCCCCGGCCTCAGCAGGGTCCGCCGCCCCGGAATTCCTTGATTCCCTTGCGGATTCGCGCCGGGGATGATTCCGGGCAAATGTGGAAAACCACGTGGATAAGCCCCATCGGGAAGGGGCGTAATGTGGAAAAAGGCCCGGGAACATTCGTTCGCCACGGGTTCTCCTCAATCGCGAGCGGGGGCATTCACCGAGGCGGTTCGCACGGCATCGGCTCTTCTGATTAGTTGAGTAAAGTGTGACAAATGGTGGCGTGTCATGAGGATGTTCGTGTTGCGCTCAGGTTATCTACTCGGCGCGGCCTGGTCACTGAATGACTTGACTCGGCGGGCCATCGCCATGTTGAATAGATGCCTGAGTCCGTGTGCCGCGAGCCGTTGCCGCCTGTTCCGCCACGGAGACCGCGGGTCTGCCAAACGGTGGTAGCGCCGCAAGCGTTACTCCTGCCCGCTCTACGGGAGAAACAAGCGGGCGGCGGATGCCGCGAAACCGGCTCTGACACCTATGCAAGCGGGGTTGACTGAGTGGCTGCGGAGACGTTCCAAGCGAATCTGGTTCTTGCGCTGAGCCTGCTTCTGACGGTGGGCTTTGGGCTTGCACGTCTGGTGAAGCTCCTTCATCTGCCGTCGGTGACGGGCTACATCATCGCGGGTATCGCCCTGGGGCCGACGGGGCTCAACCTCATCACGTCGGAGATACTGGACGAGCGCCTGCAGGTCTTCACAAGCATGGCGTTGCTGCTGGTTGCATTCAGCATCGGCGAGCGCTTCGATCTTCAGCAGCTTCGTCCGGTGGCGAAGACGCTGGTGCGGGTCAGTGTATTCGAGATAGTGCTCGTCTTCGTGCTTGTTGCCGCCGGTGTGACGGCCGGGGCGTTCTGGCTGGTTGGCCTGTCGCCGGCGTACGCGATTGCGACGGGTCTAATGCGCGGCGATTGCAGTAGAGACCGCCGCCGCCACGACGATTGCGGTGATCCGAGAGGCAGAGGCGAGCGGGCCCATCTCGCGCCTGATTCTCTCGGATCTGGTGGTCAATAACGCGATGGCGGTGACGCTCTTTGGCCTGATGGTGGCGGTGGCCCACGGCCTGCTGGGCACTGCCGAGCGTTCCCCCCTGGTGCAGGCAATGCAGCCTCTGATACTGACCATCGGGGCGCTGGGGGCTTGGGCTCGCAGTCGGCCTCGCCTGCGACTTCATAGTACACCGGCTGAACCGGCGGGCGGATGTGCTTGTGGTGGCGCTCGCCGCGGTCTTCTTCTGCGGCGGTCTGGCGACATTCCTGGGCCTGTCGCCGCTGCTGGCCGGTGTCGCGGCAGGCTTCGCGATCGTCAATCGCGACCGGCGGGATGTGCGGGCCTTTCGCGCGCTGAACGACTTCGAGCCTCCGCTCTACGGCATCTTCTTCGCTCTGGCAGGCGCGCAGTTGCACCTGCGCGAGCTGATCGCCGCCGGGGTGTTAGGGCTGATTTTCGTGGTACTGCGAGCGGCCGGCAAGTATTTCGGGGCGCGGCTGGGAGCGCTGTCGGCAGGGGTGGACCCGAAGCGAGCCTCGCTGCTGGGCCTCGGGCTGATGCCGCAGGCAGGGCTTGCGATAGGTCTGGCATACCTTGTGCGGCAGGACCCGGCGCTGGCGGAGATTCGCACGCTGATCATCAACCTCGTCCTCTCCAGCGTGGTCATCAATGAGCTTGCGGGGGCGCCGCTGACGCGGCTGATGCTGGTATGGTCCGGCGAGAGCGGCGATGGCGCCCGCCGGGAGGATCAGGAGACCCCCGCGGAGGCGGAGGGTGGGAGCTTCGGGGGGATCGACGTGGTCTCGTGGACCTGGCCGAAGCTCGAGCCGCCACCGCACACCGGAGGTTCGGTGATCGTCGGAGTAAGTCATCCCCGGACGGCTGCGGGTCTGACTCGTATAGGAGTGCTGCTGGCACGCAACTATGAGGCGCGGCCGATGGCGGTGCATGTGGCGACCGCGGATACACCGTCGAACTTCTGGGACAGCTCCGAGGACCTCGACGCGGTCATGCTCTTTCGGCTTGCGGATGCGGAGGCCGAGAGTCTGGGCTATCCGCTTGATACTGAGGTGGAGTTTGCCAACGAGGAGGCGCACGGCCTGCTGCGGCTGGCGGAGGAGACGGATGCGCAGGCGATCGTGGTGGGGCATCCGCTCTCGCGGCGGGTCGCGAGGTTCGGCCGGATGGTGGACCATCTTGCGGCGGAGGCGCTGTGTCCGGTGGTGGTGGTGCGGTTTGTCGGCCCGCTACACACTGAGCGCATTCTCGTGCCTCTGAGCTGTGCGGAAGACTGCATGATCGTCCATCCGATTGTTGCGGCGCTGGGCGGGGTAAAGGAACATGAGATTACGCTCCTGAGGCTGATGCCCGCCGAGTGCCGGTCGGAAGAGCTGCGTCTGGCTGAGACAGAGACCGAGCAGTGCATGAGCTGCGAGCAGATGCCCGGCACATACGTCTCAGAAGCAGTTCCTGCCGAGTCGAGAGTGCATGCGATTCTTGAGGCTGCGGAGAATCATGACATCATCGTGATGGCGTCAAGCGGCCATCGGGGGCTGAGGCGGGCGTTCTTCGGCTCGCTGGCGGAGGACGTGGCGCTGCAGACGCCGATCCCGATGATCATGGTCGCCGGAGGGCTTGAGTCGCGCACGATTGAAGAAGCCACTGCATCAATGCGGGACGTATAGGCTCCGCACGGCGGCGAAAATCAGCGATCCGCGCTGCTCGCCGCGCATCGTCGGCGATGGCCGCATCGGTCGGACAATGGCCTTGCATGCGGCAGCGATTTGGCGTATTCTACGCACACGCTACCGCGCCGCCAGCGCGCATGGGTCGCCATGCGCAGCGACGGCGCGATTGTGGCATATCCGCATAGCGGAAACAGATTCTTCCGAGAAAGCCACGGATAAAGGAGTCCTGTCATGAATCTCGCGGAGCGAATGAGCAGGCTGGGCACTGAGACGGCGTTCGAGGTGCTCGCGAGGGCAGGCCAGCTCGAGGCGCAGGGCCGAGACATCATCCACCTTGAGATCGGTCAGCCCGACTTCCAGACCCCGGACTACATCATCGAGGCGGCTCACCAGGCGCTCAAGGATGGCTACACCGGCTACGGTCCGTCCGCCGGTCTGCCGCAGGCACGAGAGCGCTACGCGCAGTATCTCAACGACACCCGCGGCACCGACTACGATGCCTCCGAGATCGTCATCACCCCCGGCGCGAAGCCGATCCTGTTCTTCGGCATCCTCGCGCTGGTGGACGAGGGCGACGAGGTGATAGTGCCGAATCCCGGCTTTCCGATCTACGAGTCGGTGACGGAGTTCGTGGGCGCGAAGGCCGTCCCGGCGCCGCTGCGTGAAGAGCGTGAGTTCAGGCTGGACCCGGATGAGCTTGCCTCGCTTGTGACCGATAAGACGAAGCTGATCATCCTCAACTCGCCGCACAATCCGACGGGCTCGATGCTTACGATGGAGGATCTTGAGGCTATCGCCGCGATCGCCATCGAACATCAGATCATGGTGCTGTCGGACGAGCCCTACTCGAAGATGGTATACGACGGCGAGTTCCACTCGATCGCCGAAGTGGATGGGATGCGCGACCTGACGATCCTGCTCGAGGGCTTCTCGAAGACCTACGCGATGACCGGATGGCGTCTTGGCTATGCTGCGATGCCAGCGGACCTCGCAACGCAGATCGCCAAGCTGCAGACGAACTGCACCTCCTGCACCGCGAGCTTCATTCAGATTGCGGGCATGGCGGCCTACGACGGCCCGCAGGAGGAGTCGGAGGCGATGATGGACTCGTTCAAGCAGCGCCGCGATGTGATTGTGGCCGGTCTGAACGAGCTTCCGGGCGTCTCCTGCCTCAGCCCCGCGGGCGCGTTCTACGTCTTCCCGAACGTGACCGGGACGGGCATTGACGGCAAGCAGCTTGCAAGCGACTGCCTTGAGAAGGCCGGTGTGGCGGTCCTGTCGGGCACCGCGTTCGGCAAGTATGGCGCGGGCTATCTGCGGCTCTCGTCCGCCAACAGCCTGGAGAACATCAACGAGGCCCTGGAGCGCATACGCACGCTCCTCGAGGGGTAGACTGGCTACACAGAGACAGCCGGTGTCGTTGTGGGGGTGCTGCTTCGCTTGATCACGGTACTTTGCGCCAACGCGGGCATCGACAAGACCTATGAAGTGCCGAATTTCGCACCCGGCGGGTACTATCACCCGTCTTCCGCCACGACGAGCGCTGGCGGCAAGGGCGTCAATGTGGCCCGGGCGCTGGCGACTCTGGGTCAGGCACATGTGATCGCAGGCTTCGCCGGCGGCAACAACGGCCGCCTCATCATGCGCAACCTGCTCGATGCGGGACTACAGGCGGATCTGGTCAGCATCGCCGAGGAATCGCGGATAACGATCAGCATCATTGATCGCGAGCAGGGGACGCAGACGCGCGTTGATGAGGTCGGCCCGTTGGTGACGCCAGGCGAGATCGGGCGTCTGCGCGACACGTGGCGCAGGAGCCTGCAGCGGAGCGCGATGGGGATCATCGCCGGCAGTGCGCCGAGAGGCGTCACGCTGGAGCTCTACGCGGAACTGATCGAAATCGCGAAGTCGCTGAAGAAGCCCGTGATGCTCGACGCGCGCGATGAGCTTTTGGCGCGCGCAGTAGCGGCGAGACCGACGGTGATCACGCCGAACCTCAACGAACTGCAGCGGCTGGTTCGCCGGCAGCTTAGTGTGCCGGAGGATGTGATCAAGGCCGCAACTGATCTCGTCGAGAGCGGCATTGCGGTGGTGGCGGTTACGCTCGGCGCTCGCGGGGCGATCGGCATGGCACGGGCCTCCGGCGTCTGGTGGGCACGGCCGCCTGCCATCGAGCGCGTCAGCAGCGTGGGCAGCGGCGATGCGTTCATGGCGGGCTTCGCGGTGGCCTCGATGGAGCGGCGGTCGTTTGAGGAGCACCTGCGGCTGGCGGTAGCATGCGGGGCCGCCAACGCCGAGACGGCCGGAGCCTGTGTATTCGATGCCGCCCGGGTGCGGGAAATCGCCGCTGAGGTCTGCCTTGAGCGACTTGATGGCGGCGATGAACAGGAGAGCGCACCGGAGGCGTCGAAGCAGGCTTGAGACAGCGGAAAGCTGGAGGTGTCCGAGATGTTTGGTCTGGGAACACCTGAACTGGTCGTCATCCTCATTCTCGTCCTGGTGCTCTTCGGAGGGCGGAAGATACCGGAGATCATGCGCGGCATCGGTGAGGGTCTGCGGGAGTTCCGCAAGGCCTCCACGGATGCTCGAGGCGAGATCAAGCGTCTCGCTGAGGAGCCGGTCGAGGAGATGGAGAAGCGCCCGCCGACGGTTGTTCATGCAGAGGGCGACGAGGAACTGCCATCCGAACAGAGTTGATGATGAGACTGAGTACTACGGTCAGGACTGCGGGGTGCACGATGGCCTGCTGCTGTAGGCGGCCGCACTGCAACCTGTACGCGATCGGCGCACGCTAGGAACAGGTCGTCGGAGCACGATACGTACGGGCGCAGTGGAGTTTGCCGCTGCGCCCGTTTCTCTGTCACAGCATGCTGGAGGAGAGCAATATGCTGAGGATCTACAACACGCAGACCCGGCGCAAGGAGGAGTTCGAGCCGCTGCAGGAGGGGCTGGTGACCCTCTACGCCTGCGGTCCGACCGTGTACGACTTTCCGCACATCGGGAACCTGCGCACCTTCCTGTTCTCAGACTTGCTCGCGCGCTGCCTCAAGCGCCGGGGCTTTGAAGTGCATAACGTGATGAACGTTACGGACGTGGATGATAAGACGATCAACGGCGCGAACCGCGAGGGGGTCACGCTGGGCGAGTACACGGCGAAGTACGCTGAGTACTTCATGGAAGATCTGGAGAAGCTGCGCATCCAGCCGGCGTGGAGGTACCCGCGGGCGACCGAGCACATCGAGCAGATGCTTGAGGTCGTCGAGGGGCTCGTTGAGAAGGGGCATGCCTACGAGCTTGATGGCAGCATCTACTTCGACATCTCCAGCTATCCGAAGTACGGGAAGCTCTCGGGGATAGTGCCGGAGGAGCAGGAGACGCGGGATTTCGGCCGCCTCGATCGCGATGAGTATGAGCTTGAGGACGCGCGCGACTTTGTGCTGTGGAAGGCCGCCAAGCCCGGCGAGCCGAGCTGGGACAGCCCGTGGGGCCCCGGTCGGCCCGGCTGGCACATCGAATGTACCGCGATGTCGATCGAGTACCTCGGCGAGACTGTGGACATGCACATGGGCGGGGTGGACCTGATCTTCCCGCACCATGAGAACGAGATCGCGCAGTCGGAGGCTTACACGGGCCAGCAGTTCGTTCGCTACTGGCTGCACCCGGAGCACCTGATCGTCGAGGGCGAGAAGATGTCCAAGTCAAAGGGCAACTTCTTCACTCTGCGCGATCTCGAGGAGAAAGGCTACGACCCCATCGCCGTACGGCATCTGCTGATGACCGCGCACTACCGGCGACAGCTCAACTTCACCATCGAGGGCCTCGAGCAGAGCCGGCAGGCGCTCACGCGGCTGTGGGATTTCGCCGACCGGCTCGCGGAGGTGCCGGGGGGAGCCGAGGGCGAGGACCTTGCGGCGCAGATAGAGACGGCGCGGACGAAGTTCGACGCGGAGATTGATGACGACCTGAACATACCGGGCGCGATGGCGGCGGTCTTTGAGCTTGTGCGCGAGGTGAACCCGCTGCTGGCGGAGGCGCGAGTGAGTAAGGCGGGCGCGGAGAATGTGCTGGCTTTCCTGCACGAGGCGGATGAAGTGCTGGGGATCATTGCGCATGACAAGGGGTCGGTGGATGAGGAGATTGAGGCGCTGATGGCGGAGCGCGAACAGGCGCGGGCGGAGAAGAACTGGGCGCGCGCGGATGAGATCCGCGACGAGTTGCTGGCGCAGGGGATCGTGATCGAGGACACGCCGACCGGGCCGAGGTGGCGCCGGGAGTAGTGGATAGCTGCCGCGCTGACGGAGGAATGAGCGGCGCGTTCAGGGAAGTTGCCGGCGATGCAGACAGACGTGAGACAGAACCAGGGAGGTTCGGGGACGATGGCGACGGTTGTCACCTACGGAGAGATCATGCTGCGGCTCACGCCGCCGGGATTCGAGCGGTTTGTGCAGGCGCGGTCGTTTGACGTTGTCTACGGTGGGGGAGAGGCGAACGTGGCGGTCAGTCTCGCCAACTACGGCATGGATGTGCGCTTCGTGACGGCGCTTCCGCCGCACGAGATCGGCGATGCCTGCGAGAACTTCATCCGCCAGCACGGGGTGGATACGTCTTACATTCTGCGGCAGGGCGACCGTCTCGGCATCTACTTCCTCGAGATGGGCGCGGTGCAGCGTGGCTCGAAGGTCATTTACGACCGCGCGAACTCCTCGCTGGCGGAGATCAAGCCGGGCGACGTGGACTGGGGTGCGGTCTTTGACGGCGCCGACTGGTTCCACTGGACGGGCATCACACCGGCCATCAGCGCGGGGACGGCCGAGGTGCTGCAGGAGGCCGTGGAGGCCGCCTCAGCGGCGGGCGTCAGCGTATCGTGTGACCTCAACTATCGCAGCAAGCTGTGGAAGTGGGGCAAGAGCGCGGGCGAAGTGATGGAGGGGCTGGTCGCGCACACCGACTACGCCATCGGCAACGAGGAGGACGCCGACAAGGTCTTCGGCATCCGCCCCGAGGGCGTGGACGTGGAGGCGGGCGACCTCGACGCAGCGGCATATGAGAGCGTCTGCACGCAACTGATGGATCGCTTCCCGAAGCTGAAGAAGGTCGCGATCACTCTGCGCAGCAGCGTCTCCGCCTCGCACAACCGCTGGAGCGGTGTGCTGTATGACGGCGAGACGCTGCACCAGGCGAAGGAGTACGACATCACGCACATCGTGGACCGCGTGGGTGGCGGCGACAGCTTCTGCGGGGGCCTGATCTACGGCCTGCTGGCGGGCAAGTCGGACGCGGACGCGCTGGAGTTCGCGGTGGCGGCAAGCTGCCTCAAGCACACCGTCTACGGTGACTTCAACCTCGTGACGGTGGACGAGGTGGAGAAGCTGGCCGGAGGTCCGGGGACCGGTCGCGTGCAGCGCTAGCCGCTGCTGCTGGTCAGGTCAAGCGCGGCCTCAATGACCATCTCGGGCGTGACCTCGGTGAGGCATCGGCTGTGCGGGCAGTTGCGGTTGCGGCATGGCCGGCAGTCAATGCCCTCGGCGAAGACCGTGCGCGCCGTCGGGCCCTTGGGGCCGTTGCGCAGCGGCGTCGGCCCGACGATGCAGACCTGCGGTGTGCCCACCGCGTAGGCCATGTGCGTCAGGCCGCTCTCCCCACCGATGAAGAGGTTCATCCGGCTGAGGAATGCGGCGGCCTGGCGCATATTCGTGCGACCGGCGAAGACTACCGGGGACTCCTTGATACGCGCGGCGATCTGCTCGGCGCGCTCTCGCTCGCCCGCGGCGCCGGGGATGATGATGCGGGCGCCGATGCAGTCAATGAGCGTGTCGGCGACGGTGATGAACGACTCCGGCGGCCACTCCTTGCGCGGTTCGGCGGCGAAGGGAGCCAGGGCCACCAGCGGGCGGCCATCATCAAGCCCCTCTGCGGCAAAAAGCTCCTCGGTGGGGCCGAAGTCCTCATCAACGAGGAATATCTCCGGCACATAGTCATCGCGGCTGGCGCCGAATGGTTCGCAGAGTTCGAGGTAGCGCTGCGACACGTAGTCCTGATCGAGCCGCTCGGGGATGATGTCGTTGTAGGCGAAACCGGCGGCCTCGCGGGCCTCCTCTTTGCCGATGCGCCAGGGGGCTGTGGTGATCCAGACGGCCGCCGCGCTCTTGGCGAGCCCCTGCGGATCCACCGCGATGGTGAACTCCGCGGCTTTGAGGCGCGCCCACGTCTCCACCAGCGCGCTGGCGTAGATGCCCGACCGCCGGTGGGGGAAGATGATCGTCTCGTCGAGGTGCGGGTTGTGCTCCAGCAGTGACGCGAAGGGGCTCTGCGCCAGCCATGCCACGTGGGCATCGGGCAGCGCAGCCTTGATCGCACGGGGCAGTGGCGTGGTTTGTATCAAGTCTCCCATCGCCGACATGCGGACGATGAGGATACGTTCGGGCATCGGAAGACTCCCTCCAGGCTTCGGCCGGGACGGCAGAGGGTGAAGTCAGTGACGGCGTCCTACAGGTATGACTGTCGCCTCTTCAACGGCTACAAGCCGTGCGCCTACGATTCTGAGTGCGAAGACTGCGGGCACTTCGAGCCAAGAGGGCCGCGGGTGCTCGTGGTGAGAGTGACTCAACTGGGCAATATTGTCAAGTCAACGCCGGTGCTGGAAGCGCTGCACCGGAAGTTCGAGCGGCCATGGATCACGTGGCTGTGCAGCCCTGTGGCGGCGCCGCTTCTGCAGGGCCATCCGCTGGTGGATGAGGTGGTCGAGTACACCTGGGAGGCGGTGCCGCTGCTGATGGCGCGGCATTTCGACCTCATCCTGAGCCTCGAAGCCAACCGGGCGGAGGCCGCGCTTGCCCAGCTTATCCCCGCCGACGACCGCCTCGGCTTCGGCGTCCACGAAAGCGGCTGCCTCATGCCCATTGACGAACGCTCGGAGGGGTATGTTTCGCTGAGCCTCTCCAACCGCCTCCGCTTCAAAGAGAATCAGAAGACGCTGGCGGAGCTTTGCTTCGACCTGCTGGGCGTGCCCTACGCGGGCGAGGAGTACTCGCTCTACCCGACGGAGGATGACGTCGCCTACGCCCGAGGGTTGCTGGCGAGCTTCGGGATAGAGCCGGGGCGAGATCGTATCATCGCTCTCGGCACCGGTGGCGACACGAGCCGCTTCCCGACCAAGGACTGGCCGCCGCAGCACTTCGGCGAACTCGCCCGGATGCTCTCGACGCGCTGTGATGCGAAGCTGCTGCTGGTGGGCGGGCCACTTGAGCGCGAGGTCAATGAGGCGCTGGCGCGGGAGCTCGGCGGCATCGTGGTAAACGCCGGTTGCGGGCACAGCATGATGCAGTTCGCGGCGCTGCTTTCGCTGTGCGACGTGTCGGTGAGCGCGGACTCGTTCGTCTTCCACGTGGCGGTGGCGATGAAGACGCACGTGGTGGGCCTGTTCGGGCCGACGCCGCCGCAGGAGATGGCGATCTTCGGGCGCGGGCGGAAGATCGTGACGGAGATGCCGTGCGCACCGTGCTACCTGCGCCGGCCTGAGCAGTGCCCGCATGGAGTGGCGTGCATGAGCGGCCTGGCGCCGGAGATGGTGGCGGAGGCGGTGCTGGAAGTGCTGGAGCAAGCATGGGGAGGCGAAGAATGCGGCAGTGGCGAATCCGCACGGTGAGCGCTGCTTGAGCGCCAGACGTTCGTTCGGCAATTGAGGGAGGATCCTTATGAAGCTCGGTCTGCTGACGTTCAACATGGCGATGGAGTGGGACCTTGACACGATCATCGAGAAGTGCCTGAGCCTCGGCTTTGAGGGCGTGGAGTTTCGCACTCAGCGGGAGCATGCGCATGGCGTCGAGATCTCGCTGAGCGAGGCGTCGCGGAACGATGTGCGGAAGAAGTTCGAGGATGCGGGTGTGGCCATCTGCGGTCTCAGCACCGGCTGCGCCTTCGACGCGATCGACCAGGACCTGCTCGAGTCAAACATGGATGAGGCGCGCAAGCACCTCGATCTCGCCGCGGACCTGAACGCTGGGGGTGTGAAGGTCTACGGGAACAAGCTGCACCTCGGAGATCAGATTCCGGCGGAGCAGACGATCGAGCAGATCGGCGCCTCGCTTGCGGACCTGTCGGACTACGCGGAGAGCATCGGTGTTCAGGTGCGCTTCGAGATGCACGGCGACTTCACCTCGCCCGAGGTCTGCAACCGTCTGATGGACCTTGCGGGCGACGGGCCGGGGATCTGTCTGATATACAACTGCAACAACGCCTTCGACGTGGATGACAACGGCTCGATCGAGTGGAGTTACCGCGCGGTTGCGGACCGGGTCGGGCATGTGCACGTGCATGACCTCGCCGATCCGGCGTTCCCGTATCAGGAGCTTGTGAGGCTGCTGAAGGCGGACGGCTACGATGGCTGGTGCACCGGCGAGCTTCCGGATAGCCCCGATCGCGA
>JAAYJW010000503.1 GCA_012522765.1 candidate division WS1 bacterium
CCGACAAAGCGCCGCAGGAAGTCATCTGCGCCAAACAGTACGCAGCCCGGATCGGGGCCCTCGATGACGATCCCATCGGCGCTGACGCGGATCTCATACGCGTCCGTAGCGCGCTGCAGCGGCGTGGTGGGGTAGCCCTGCCAGTCTCCCACACGCAGTTCGATCGCCGCCCCCTCCGCATGAGTTGCGATGGGTAACTCAGCGCCAGTTGATCGCTTCACATACTCCTGAAGCTCCTGCGCGGCGCGCTGCACCGCGGGGTGTGCGTCATCGGCGCGAATGATCGAGCAGGCAGGGACGCCCTCGGAGACCACGCTGAAGTTGGCGTAAGCGTTTGCGGCGAAGACGAGCACGATCGGCAGAGCGTAGAGCAGGCGCATTTGGCTCTCTCCCACAAAGCGGCATCGGCCCTTTGCGGTAAATGCGCCGGGACTGGCCGCCGCTCCTCCCTTCGGGGCCTGTATCGTGACCAACCCGAGTGCCAGGAATGACCCAGATCGCCAGGTAGAGCGGGCACCCTCGCCCGCTCGCGCGAACAACAACGGCTTCTTTAACAGGGCGGCGCTATCGCGCCGCACAGGTGGCGGCTTCGCCGCAGACAGGCAACGGCACAGGTAAAGGCAACGACTCAGAAGGTGGCGGCAACGGCTTTGCACCCCGCTCGAAGGGATCCGCGGCTGTTGACTCGGAAGGACTGCGTGCCATGCAGAGTGAATACCCCTGCGACCCCTCAGGCTGATCGAGAGGAGCCTTCGCCACCATGCGTCCACTGATGCTGCTGCTCGCCGTCATAGCCGCTCCGGCCTTCGCGCAGGAGCCGACGCTGCTCTTCCATGCCGACTTCGATGAAGCCCTCGACGCCACACTCGCCGCCGGAGATGGGACCGCCACGCTGCTGCGGCGCGCCGAGAACGCCGACGAAGTGATCGAGCAGATCGACTACACCGATGGCGTCTCCGGCCGGGCGGTCATAGCCGATGAACGTTACGTCAGCTACCCCGGCGGCGCGAACATCAACGCCGAGGCTGGAACGGTGGAGGTGTGGGTGAAGCCGATAGACTGGGCGGGTGACGACGACCTCTTCCACGTCTTCTTCACCACCTCAAAGGAGCCCGGCTGGCTGATCCTCTACAAGTACCTGCGCACTGGGTCCGACACCGGTATCTCCCGCGCGATGGCCTTCTATGTGCAGGGCGATCCGGGCGATGAGGGGTTGCTGAAGACCGCCGTCCCCTCAACGCACGTGCAGTGGCAGCCCGGCGTCTGGCACCACGTGGCGGGGACCTGGGAGAAAGGTCGCGCGGCGCTCTACCTCGACGGCGCGATGGTCGCCGAGCGGATCGGCGGGGCCGCACCCATCGGCGAGTTCTCGCAGATCATGTTCGGGCAGCCGTGGGGCGACCCCGGTCCGCGCACGATGGCGCTTGATGAGGCGCGCGTCTGGGACGCGCCACTGAGCGGCGAAGCGATCCGCGCCAGCTTCGCGGCAGGTCTCTCGCGCCTCGCCGAACACTCGCCGGATCAGATGCCGCGCGCGGATGCCATCGTGCAGGCGCTGGGTTTCCCGGTAGAGGATCGCATCGCCATCTACGTGAGCGCAGCGGGAGCCGCTGCTGCCCCGGGCGCTCTCTCCGCGCAACTGTCGGTCGTGCCGCAGGGCGGCGAAACGCCCGTCCATCAGCAGGACCTGCCCGCCTTCAATACCGCCCGTGAACTCTTTGCCTACATTCCCACCGCGGAGATCGAGCCGGGGCTCTACGATCTCAACGTGACGATCGGCGCACCGGGGATCGAGCCTCTGCATGCCACCACGCAGCACGAGGTGCCCGCGCGGCCCGAGTGGTGGGGCAATGACCTCGGCAAAAGTGACGCGATCCTGCCGCCCTACGAACCGATCCGCACAGATGGACTCGTGCTCAGCCCGTGGGGGCGCGACTATGACTTCACGGATGCGCTGATCCTGCGCGGGCTCATCGCTCACCCCGACCCGAACGCGCAGATATCAGAGCTTGCCTCGCGCTTCCACCAGACGCGCGATCTGCTCGCCGGGCCTGTCGCCGTAGCGGGCAGCGTGGATGGCCGCGAGGTGCGCGTCATGGGCGGCGATACGCGCGCGGCGTCCATCGCCGACGAGCAGGTGCTGCTGAGTTCGCGCGCTGAAGAGGCGGGCATCAGCTTCGAGACTGCGACGACCTTCGACTATGACGGTCTCGCGCAGGTCTCGCTGACCATCATCGCTCCCGTGGGCGCGCAGTTGCGCGACATGCGGCTGGAGATCCCGCTGCACACCGACCAGGTCACGCTGATGAACTTCAACTCCGTGGACGGCAACAAGATGACGAGCATGGCGGGCGCCGTGCCTGAGGGCGAGGGTGTTGTCTGGGAGAACTCGTGGCTGCCGCTGATCTGGCTCGGCGATGAGTACCGCGGCCTCTGCTGGTTCAACGACCGCTACGACGGCTGGTCGGGCGACATCATGCAGCGCGGGCGCATCCAGCTTGTGCGCGAGGGGGACGTCACCACGCTGCGGCTGAACTTCGCGCCGGAGCTTGCCGCGGACGGAGAGCCGATCACTCTGAACTTCTGCCTCGCAGGGACCCCCACGCGCACGATGCCCGCAGGCTGGCGCGGACTGGTGCGCGATGGTGTAGTGCAAAAGCCTGAGCCGCGCGATCGCATCGATCGTGCGCTGGAAGTGCCGGTGGACTTCCGCGTCTGGTGGTCGTCAGGGCCGGGGATGGTCGAGCACTACGCCTACCCCTCGCCGATCCACCCCGAAGAGGCCTACCGCGAGGTGTGGAACCACGCCGAGGGCGTCTCCGACATCCAGCATCACTACCCGAACAACGTGACCGCAGGCAAGCCGATGTCGCGGGCGTTCTATGGCGACTGGGCGAACCAGTGCACCGCCGATCTGCTCCACAGGCTGACGCTCGTGCCACCCGATGGAGGCCGCGTGGACTGGAACACGAGCATCGTGGACTGGTGGTGCTGGGAGATCAACCGGATGATGGAGTGGGGCCTTGATGGCATGTACATTGATGACCCCTACATCTACCCGAGCTTCAATGACCGCACCGGCGGGGCGGTGCGCGAGGAGGATGGCA
>JAAYJW010000504.1 GCA_012522765.1 candidate division WS1 bacterium
GCGGGAGCTTGTGAAGAGGCTGTAGTGTCCCGATCATCCGAGGAGGAAGCATGACAACTGGAGCCGATCGCGTCATTCTACTGCTGCCCGCGATGCTGCTTTTGTGTGCCGCGGCGCACGCCCAGCACCCCCTGCCGCTGGCCGCAAGCTGGCAGACCGGCCATCATACCGCGCTCGATCAGTACTACCCCGGCTGGCAGATGGACATGATCGACGCGGGACATCACATGCTGCCCTGCTTTGCACTCGGAGGGCCGGAGGGGCAGGTGCCGGGCGATGACTACGCGCGCGCGGGCGCGGAGGTCTACTACAACCAACCGATGCGGCGGGTGGCCGAAGCGGGCCTGCCGGTCTGCCTCACCTCCACGCAGTGGGAGAGCTTCCTCTACCGCGACGAAACCTACCTCAACCTGCCGATCGAGGAGAACCCGAACTGGGTAACGCTTGATGGCGAGGTGAAGAAGTCGCTCTCACCCTTCGGCCCGGTAAAGTGGTGGCGCGAGCTTGGCCGCAAGTGGACCGACAGCGACTTGATGCGCCACCTGCAGCAGCTCTACCCCGAACCGCCCTACGTCATCCTGCTGTCAAACAATGAGTCCGCACACCTGCGCTGGCACCAGGTGGAGGATAGCGCGCGTTACATGGCGCTCTACGGCGCCGGGCGCAGCGATGAGTTCA
Source organism: candidate division WS1 bacterium (assembly GCA_012522765.1). Classification (GTDB taxonomy): domain Bacteria; phylum Armatimonadota; class Zipacnadia; order Zipacnadales; family UBA5352; genus UBA5352. The sequence continues at coordinate 679 of JAAYJW010000504.1, forward strand.
AGCGAAAGGTGGTCGGCGACGGCTATATTGAGCGCTACAACGCGTTCTTCGAAGGCATGCGCGAGGGCCTTGGGGCATGGCGCGATCGGGCGATCCTCGTCGGCTACGGCGAAGTCGAGCCGCACATGGGCCGCTGGGGAGGCTGGCGGCAGTACTCGCTCGCGATCCCCGACCGCCTCGCGATCACGCCTTACATCTGGGATGGCGCCTCAGGCTCCTACTACGTCAATGATTGGCAGGGCAACTCCGACGGATGGAAGGGCTACGCGCCTCAGGTCTGCTTCATGAACGTGGTCCACCAGCTTCGGTGGTATCGCGAGGTCAACCCGGACTTTCACTGGGAGCTTTCGACGTGGTTCGATGACAAGTGGAAGGTGAAGATGATCGAGGCCGGGCAGGAGATGCCGCCGGAGCGCTACCGCGCCTTCGTCAGCTTCGGCATGTGGCTCACCCGTCCGCGCATCGTCCGCCACTACGTCGGCTGGCACATCAAGCGCGAGGTGGACTGGGAGTGGTACGAGCAGGTGGTGCAGGCGGTGGACACGGTGAACAACAGCGAGGTCCTCGCCGAGTTCTGGCGCAACGGTGAGCTTGTGCCGAACACCACTCAGGAGCACCCGCACCAGTCCGACCTGCCCGAGTCGATGGTGGACGCCGACCGCTGGTTCGCGCTGAACACGAGCCTCGACCCGTGGCGACCGCATGATGTCGTGCCCGCGCAGATACTCCCGCTGGAGTTCAAGGTCTGGGCGCTGGCGATCCGCACCGGCGACGCGCCGAATCGCCGCTGGCTGATCTACGCTCACGCCCCGCTTGGCGACGAGCAGGGCGTGGAGGTGGAGGTGCCCGACTACGGCAAGGTCACGATGGACGTTGCCCGCGGCGGGTCCTACTTCGTGGTAGACGAGGCGGCGGGGACGGCGGAGGCGCTGTAGCGGGTTGGCTCAGAACGAGCGTCCTCGCCAGACGAAGATGACTCACGCAACCGAGGGGATTTCATGCGACACCTGTTGCCACTGCTCGCGCTGCTTCTGCTTCTAACGGTCGCCTCCGCTCAGGAGGGGGCGAATTTGCTGACTAACGCCGACTTCTCCGCCGGTCTCGGGGAGGACGGCAACCCCGTCGGCTGGGCGTGGTGGAAGGCCGGGGGCGAACCGGGCTTCGGCTTCGTGAAGGACCCTGAGGGCGACTATCTGCAGGTGACGCTGCCCGACCGCGCCTCCAATGCGCGGATGTCGCAGGGCCTCAAGCTGCCCGCCAACAGCTACTATCGCGCGACGCTCGAGTGCCGGGCGATCGCTGATGCGGGCGTGGCGCCCGAGCTTGCGCTGCGCATCGCGTTCCCAACGCCGCGCGGGCTCTGGCGCATCTGGGCCTACACCGACCCGGCGCTGGAGGGCGAGTGGCAGACGCTGTCGCTGGAGTTCCTCGTGCCGAATGAGAACGAGCCCGGCGACATGAAGCTGCACATCGGCAATAACGGGGAGACCGGGCGGATCGACATCCGCAGCGCGAGCCTCATCGAGCTTCCGCTGAGCGACTGGCAGCGCGAGAACGCGCACGTCACCGGCGAGGGCCACATCTACTTTCCGAAGCACGCTGCACCACCCGCCGCGCCCGAGTATTCCGAGGAACTGCGTGAGGCCGGGCTGTTCTGGTGGCGGCCTGCGGACCGCGATGGCGTGACGCCGTGGGATGCACATGAGGAGCCGCTGGAGCGCCTGGAGTTGAGCGTGCCCGCAGGCTCCCGCGCGAGCGCGGTGGTGGTGCTGGAGGCGACGCGGGACCTTACCGGCATTCGGCTGCGGACGCCGCACAGTCTAAGCGGATTCGGCTGGGGCGTCGGCGTCTCCCACTTGCGCGTCTGGCGGCAGCGGGACGGGCATCATGGCGGTTTCTACCATGATATTCCCGAGCTGCTTGAGCCACTGCCGGAGACGGTTGACCTGAAGGCGGGGGAGAGGCTA
>JAAYJW010000505.1 GCA_012522765.1 candidate division WS1 bacterium
CAGGAGGTCAAGGAGTACTACATGGGGACGCTCGGCGAGCCGGAGTGGACCAACAACGGCATGGAGATGGGCGCTGTTGGCGGCGACGAGTGGGAGTGGAAGAGCGCCGACGGCAACAAGTACGTCATGGTGAAGCGGGACTCTGGCGCGAGCGAGACGCAGATCAGGTTCACACTCAAGCCCGCTGCGTGACGAAGTGGCGCAGAGGGATGTCGGTACATTTCCGCCCCCGGGCTGCACCGGGGGCGGGTTCTTTGTAGCAGGAGGCGCTTGATGAGCAAGCCGATCGCAGTGATCAATGCCCGACTGATCGACGGGACGGGGGCCGAAGCGGTAGACAACGCTACGGTGCTGATGGCCCACGGACGGTTCTCGGCAGTCGGGCCGACGAGCAGCGTTGAAGTGCCTGAAGATGCGCATCTGATTGATGCGGCCAGCAAGACCGTCATGCCGGGGCTGGTCGAGGGTCACGCGCATATAAGCGGCAGTCCGGCCTCACAGAGGGTGCTCAGGCTGGCGCTTCAGCGTGGGATCACGACGATCTGCAGCCCCTCCGCCAACCTTGATGGCATCAAGCTGCGCGACGGCATTGAGAGCGGGCACATCCGCAACTGCGCCCGGGTGATCGCGGGCTGTGTTGTTGCCCCGACCTTCGGTCACATCCGGTTTCGCAACGCGGACGGGCCATGGGAGGTGCGGAAGGCGGTGCGCGAGATGGTGCAGGCGGGGGCGGATTTCATCAAGACCGCTGCATCCGGCGGTTTCTGGGCGGAGAACGAGCGGTGTTCGGAGCGCAACTACACGCTGGAGGAGCTTGAGGCGCTGGTTGATGAGGCGCATGCATGGCACCGGCCGGTAGTGGTGCATGCGCACACGCAGCCGGGGATCAACAACTCGATCGCGGCAGGGGTCGATCAGATCCACCACGGCGCGTTCATCGATGAGGAGGGGGTGCGCGGGATGCTCGAACACGATCTGTGGTTCGTGCCGACGCTGCATGTGACCAGCGACAGGAACATCCGCGCCTGGCCCGACCGGCCGTGGATGGCGGAGGAGATGAGGCAATCGCAGCCGGTTCACCGGGCGGGTGTGAAGCTTGCGCATGAGCTTGGTGTGAAGATCGCATTCGGCTGCGACTATCCCGGCGCGCCAAGCTGCTGGGCGCTCGCCGACTCGACCTACCTCGAACTGCAGGAACTGGCGCAGTGCGGCCTGAGCGCGATGGAGGCGCTTGTCGCGGCAACAAAGAGCACCGCCGAGGCCTACCGGCTGGATGACATCGGGACGGTGGAAGCGGGAAAGAGGGCGGACCTGCTGGTGGTGGACTGCGATCCGCTGGCAGATCTCGGCGCGCTCGCAGATGGTGACAACATCAACATCGTGATCAAGGACGGGCGCGTGGAGTCGACCGATGAGGCGCACAAGGAGCACTATCGGGTCCGGGAGGATCAGCCCTCCGATCGCTTCTCCACGTGACGCAGGGGGAGGAAGCGTACTTCAGGATGAAGGGAATATCGTGCGGGAAATGAACAATGGCTTTCCCGCAGATCGTCCCGTGACGAGGTAGTTGGCTGCCTCTGACGTTTGATTTAGCATGAGGTAGCAGCGCGGGCAGCAGGCATTATTGACAGCAGAACGCTGCCCTGGAGGCAGATGAAGATGAGCGACATCGGTTCTTACGACCTGAAGAAGCTGAAGAACAACGGCGTGATGAAGCAGAAGAGCGGCGATCTGTTCAGCGTCCGCTTGAAGGTGCTTGGAGGGCACGTGACTTCCGAGCAATTGCGCGCACTGGCCGATGCCGCGGAGAGACACGGGGTGGGGCACGTCCATCTGACCACCCGGCAGGGGATTGAGATCCCGTGCGTGGAAGGCACAGAGCTGGACAACCTCCAGCAGACGCTCGGGCAGGGCAATCTGCAGTTCGGCGCCTGCGGAGCGCGTGTGCGCACCATCACCGCCTGCCAGGGGAGCCTGTGCACCTACGGCTTGATCGATCCCCAGGCGGTCGCGCAGGCGGTGGATGAACGCGTGACGGGCGTGGAGGGACTGCCGCACAAGTTCAAAATCGGCATCACGGGCTGCCCGAACGGCTGCATCAAGCCGCAGGAGAACGACCTCGGGGTGATGGGGCAGCGGTTCATCTCCCGAAACGCCGAGGCGTGCATGGAGTGCGGCGTTTGCGCGGAATCATGCAGGCCCGGCGCGTTGCGGATGGAGGACGGCGAATTCGTTGAGGAGACGGAGCTTTGCCGCAACTGCGGTCGCTGCATAGATGCCTGTCCCGTCGAGGCAATTGAGGATGTCGGAACCGGCTACGCGGTGTTCGTTGGCGGGAAGATGGGCAACCAGCCACGGATGGCGGACCGCCTGCCCTTCGAAGTCACGAGCGTGGAGGGATTGCTCGACGTGATCAGCGCCACGTTGCAGTGGTACAGCGACCACGGGAAGACGAAGGAGCGCTTCGGCGCGACGATTGACCGGGTTGGCCTCGACGGACTGGTGAGCAAACTCCGGGAGGCGGCCGGGGGATCGGTCTATGCGGGATGAGGTCACGCCCGACGCCTCCGGCGGCTCCGCGGAGGAGCGCTACCTGCCGCTGGGGATTCGCGTCAGCGGTCTGCCGATGTTCGTCATCGGTGGCGGGAAGGTCGGAACGCGGAAGGTCCTGACGCTGCTGGACGCGGGGGCGCTGGTGACGGTTGTTGCGCCGCAGATCAGTGATGCACTGCAGAGACTGCTGGATGCAGGCCGCATCACGTGGCTGGACGAGACCTACCGGTGCGACCTGATCCGGGGCGCCAGGATGGTGATCGCGGCGACCTCGGACCGCGGGCTGAACGAGCAGATCAGCCGCGACGCCGAGGAACTGGGTATCCTCTGCTGCCTCGCCTCAGCCGGACGCCGCTCGCGCGTGATATTCCCCGCGGCCTACGAGCAGGGCCCGGTGACGATCGCCGTGCACACCAACGGCGCGGAGTGTACGCAGTCGCGCTGGCTGCGCGATCGTCTCGCCGCCGTGCTGCGCAGTGAGGGGCTACCACCGCGGATCGTGGCGTTCGGCACAGATCGGCAATCGCTCACGCAGGAGCAGTTCGAGGCGCTGGCGCAGGTGGAGGCGCAGCTTACGCCGGCAGACTTCGAGGGCGAAGTACTGATCCTCTCCACCTGCCAGCGCTGGGAAGCGTACTTCATCAGCGCCGCTCCCCGGACGTTCCGCTCGCGCATCCTCGACCTGATCGCGGCGAAGGGTGGCCCGTCGCTCTCACGCAGCCTGCAGGTCTTCACTACGCGCTACGACACGCGCGCGGTGCATCATCTGCTGCAGGTGGCCAGCGGCCTCGCAAGCCCGCTGCAGGGCGAGACGGAGGTCGTGGGCCAGCTTCGCGCGGCCGCCGACAGGTGGCTGCCCGATGACGGCCCGCTGCGGCATCTGATCGGCTGGGCGCTGGCGATGCACAGTCGGGTGCGCCGGGAGGCTCCTGCGCTGGAGGGGCGAAGCTGGGCGGGGGTTATTGCCGACGCGATCAAGCGGCTGACGGCCGATGTACCTTCGCCTGCGATGGCGATCATCGGCTGCGGAGGGCTGGGCGAAGCCGTCGCCCGGAGACTGCAGGGCGAGGTGACGGTGCTGCCGATCTCCCGCCGCGAAGCTGCGCTGGTCGCGTGGTGCGGAGAACTCGGACTGCGAGCGAGGGCCTGCAGCGAACTGGGCGAATCGCTCAGTTCGGCGGATGCAGTCTTCGTCGCCAGCGATGGCGCGGACTGGTGGCGCGAGGAGGTCGCGGCTGCTGCTCGCGGCGGCCTCGCGGTGCTGGACCTGACCGGCGGTCATCCGTGGCACCAGCAGTGTCCGCGCTGCTACGGGCTGAGTGAGATCGGTGCTGCCACGCTGACCGTGAGCGAGGCGGTGGATCTTGCGCGGGCGCGCGGGGAGGCGTTCGAGCGCACCGTCGAGTGGGAAGCGCAGAGACGGCCGCAGTTGCCCCTGCGCGAACGAGTGGTCATCGGCTGCCGCGGGAGTGAGCTTTCATGCGCGCAGACTGACGGAATCGTGCGC
>JAAYJW010000506.1 GCA_012522765.1 candidate division WS1 bacterium
GTTGCAGGTGCTGAGCGATGAGATCGACCAGTCGCTCGATGAGGTGGAGCGGGAGATCGCCTCCGGCGATGATCCTGTAGAACGGTGCGTCGCCCTCATGTATGAGTCTTTGCTCGACTTCCGGCAGGTACATGCCGCGATGGCCCTTGTCAACGCGGCGACCACTGATGCGGGTCTGCGCTCGCTCGCGCTGCGCTGGACAGACCGCCAGACCGACATCCTGGCCTCCCATTTCGGCAGAGAACGCGCAGTCGCGCTCGAGGTCTTTCTCGACGGAGCGTTGATGCATGCCGCCCTCCACCACATGCCTCTGGACCGAGCAGCCGTCGGCCGCGTCGTCCGAGCGATCCTCGCGATGCCCGAAGCCCAGGGCCGGTGATCGATGTCCGGTCTCATCCCGTCGGCAGACCAAGCCTTTATGATGTCACGTAAACGCCGGTGGGCCGCCCTCGCCGTACTCACTGCCAGCCTGCTCGTCATCACCATGGATATGACGATCCTGAACATCGCGCTACCCAAGATCGCAGGCGACCTTCATCCCACCTCCGACCAGCAGCTGTGGATGATCGACATCTACTCGCTCGTCCTGGCCGGCCTTCTTGTGTCGGTGTCTGCGGTGGCCGACAGGTGGGGGCGCCGCCGGATGTTGGCACTCGGGTATGCGGTCTTCGCCGTGGCGTCGAGCCTCGTCTTGCTGGCCGGCACCGCCGAGCACGTCATCGCGATCCGTGCGCTGCTCGGTGTCGGTGGCGCGATGATCATGCCGACCACCCTGTCGCTGATCCGGGTGATCTTCACCGATCCGAAGGAGCGGGCGACGGCCCTGAGCATCTGGGCGGCGGTGTCTGGACTGGGCGCAGTCATCGGTCCCCTGGTCGGAGGGTTCCTATTGGAACACTTCTCCTGGCACGCGGCCTTCCTCATCAATGTGCCCCTCATGGTGGTCGGGGTCATCGCGGGTCTGCTGCTCCTTCCTGAGTCTCGGGTGGAGGACCCGGGGCGCTGGGACGCACCCGCGGCCGTGTTGTCGCTGGTGGGTATGGTGGCGCGCATCTGGGCCATGAAACAGTTCGGCAAGGAGGCCGGCTTCGTGGTGCCACCGGCCTGGGTGGCGATGGCGGTCGCCGTGGTGGCGCTGGTCTGGTTCGCCATGCGGAGCCTGCGCAGCGACCACCCGCTACTCGACCTCCGACTCTTCCACGGCCGCCAGTTCTCCGCCGGGATCATCGCGGCGCTCGGAGCGACGTTCTCACTGATCGCCGCCCTGCTGCTCATCGTACAGTGGCTGCAACTGGTCGAAGGGGTGGGTCCCATGGAGGCGGGCATCCGCTTGATGCCGATCGCGGGCACCGGAGCCGTCGCCTCGCTCGCCGCTCCCCCGCTCAGCCGTCTCATCGGTTCGCGCGCGGTGTTGGCAGGTGGACTTGCGATCGCAGGGTTCGGTCTCCTCTACGTGGGCCTGGCGGGCAACGGGCTCACCCTCGCCGACATGATCATCGCAAGCTGCCTGGTGGGGGTCGGCATAGGGGCGCTCGCCATCGGATCGGCCATGATCATGGGAGGGGTCCCCACCGACAAGGCGGGCAACGCAGGTGCCCTGGAAGAGACCTCCTATGAGTTCGGTGGCACCCTCGGCGTGACGGTCCTCGGCAGCGTCTCGGCACTCATCTTCCGCGCCGACTTCATCGACGGCGCCGGATTCGCGGCTCTGCAGCAACTGCATCCGGCACTCGCGGCGCAGGCGAAGGAGTCGCTCGGAGCAGCCATGATGATCGCCCACGGACTGGGCATGCCGGACCTCGCGGCCGAAGCGGCCGACGCCTTCACCGGGTCACTGCGCTTCTCTGGATTCGTCGGGGGCGGCATCATGCTCGGCGTGGCGGTCGTGGTGTTCTTCTTGACCCCGAAAGGCACCGATGTGGCGAAGGCGAGCCACTGATCCGGGCCGATAGCTGCCGCACGGTGGGCAGACCGAGTCAGTTGGCACCGAAAAGGATGCCCTATAGACTGCGGAGCGATCGACGCCATTATGCCGACATCGGCGTAACCGCCGCACGCACGCCTCCCCGGCGCTCCAGGCCGGCATCCACCGCAAGGTGGTCTCCGAGAGACTGGGTCACGCCACCGCCTCCATTACCCTGGACGTCTGCTTCCATGTGCTTCCCGGCATGCAGGAGGCGGCGGTCAAGAAGCTCGACGCCCTCTTCGGCCGCACGGTGGGAGAGTGGCCCATTTCCCCCTCGGCCTTGGTGGTCAACACTACCCCCGACCACACCAAGAGGGAAAGGAGCCTCAACCATGACCAAGAGCTACAAGCTGACCGCGAGCGCAGTCCCCGTCCGCCGTACTGCGAGCCTCTATGCGGACATCATCGCCGACTTCACGGCTCAGGAAGCAGAGTCCATGCAGGTGATGATCGAGGGGATGAAGCCCGCCACCCTACGGGCTGGGCTGCGGCGGACACTCA
>JAAYJW010000082.1 GCA_012522765.1 candidate division WS1 bacterium
GCGTAGCAGCCGTCGAGCAGCCCGCCGTGCAGATAGCCCGCAACCGCCCCTGCTCTCGCAGTCCTGCTCACTTCGCCCGCGAAGCCATCGAGCGAGCGGTTCCCGCAGACCTGCGCGATCCACTGGATCTTGCCGCCCTCGTTGTAGTACTCGCGCAGCAGGCGGTGGATGTGGTAGTCCGAGCGCATGATGGTGGTGTTGATGCCCGCGGCCTCGGCGCGCCCCAGGGTCTCCTTGATCCGCGCCACGGTGTAGTAGTCGAGCATCTCGTCGTCACGCTCGCGGCTCTGGTGACTGAAGCCCGAGAACGGGTTGCCACCGATAATGAGGCGCGTGATGTCAAGCCCGCAGAAGTTGACGTGGGGCAATGATGGCATGGTGTGGCCTCCTGATTTTTGAAGCGTACGACGCACGGACAGGAGTGTCCGTGCCACGGAACGGCAAACGGCGAATTTTCCGCGTGCGCGCAGCCGTTGTTGTTTGCAGTTGGAGAGGTCGGCGCCCGCGCCGACCTGTGCCGTTGACGTTTTCGGCCTCCCCCGCCCTCGCACACGACGCTCGGGTACCCCCTCCGTTCCGGAGGGGGCTTGCGTCAAAAAGCGCGTAGCAGTGACTGCTGCTGCCTCCGCTGCAACTCCGGCCGCGGCCTTCCTGCGCGTCGCTGTCTTTGAGTCCTCCCCCTCCCCCTGCACTTCGCGCAGCGAAGTGCAGGGGGAGGGGGTCGGGGGGTGAGGCAGCCGTTGGCGGCAACGGCCAACGCATCCACACGACGGGATGCGTCGCTCCGAACGACCACGGCAACGGCTAACGGCGCCTTCCCCGCCGCTACGTCGCCTACAGCACCCCCACCCCGAGTATCCCGCACAGGTCCTTCAGCGCCTGCGTGTTGTCGCCGTAGCTGATGATGTAATGCTGGCTGAGCACCTGCGCAATGAACTCCTCGACCGGGCTATCGAGCACGATCTCGAGGCTCGGAAGCTGCGGCGCCGGCGGCGTCCAGCCCGCCTCCTCCCACGCGCGCGGGGTCTTCGCCTCGCCGGTCACGATGTGCATCATGTAACGATCGCCCGTGTGCGTCAAGCGCGCGAGCGTCACCGGCCCGGTCTTCACCGCCGAAACGTTCAGCAGCCCCTCGCCGAACTCGCCGAATGCCGTCGGCATCACGCGCACAGGGCCCTCCACGACCTCGCTCGGCACGTAATCCGGCACGCCCATGAGCATCCCGTCGCGCTGGAACTCGTAGAACTCCATGTAGGCGCCGATCTGCCCCGTCAGGTAGCGCAAAATAAGCTGCGTGACCGCGCCGGGGATGTCGTTCTCCGGCACCGTCGGGATGCCGTCCTCCTCGTGCAGCAGCATGAAAACGCCCGCCGGTGCGAAGCCCATCAGCTTCTTCACGCCATCAACATCGATCAGCGAGATCGCCTCGAAGCGGCGCTCCTGCACCTTCTGATGCACCGCGAGGTAGAGCCGCACCGTGTTCTCGATCGTGCCCGGCTGCGGCTCCTTCGTGAACTCCCAGCGCTCCCGCACCTGCGCCGATAGCGCCTCGACCTGCGCCTCATCGAGCGCCTCGATCGCCTGCGCCATCTCCAGCATCTCGAA
>JAAYJW010000083.1 GCA_012522765.1 candidate division WS1 bacterium
GAGGACGCCATGAAGATGACCATCATCTCCTGGTACAGCACGATCAATGAGCCGCCCATGCGTATCCGTGGCGGCTATCAGCAGGAGACGACCATCGCCGACGACCTGCGCGATGGCGTCCTGCTGCCCGGCGACACCACCAGTTGCGTGGTCCCGGCGGGCATCTTCGATGACATCATGATGCTGACGATCACGGTGGAGGCCATCGGCAACGACTTCTACAGCAACGAGCAGGGTACCACCGTCTTCGGCACCATCCGATCCGAGTGGTCCGGCATGGGGATGATCATGAACATGGGCGCATAGCCCTGTCACATCGAAGCCTCTTTCGCGCGCCCCATGCCATCCGGCGTGGGGCGCGCTTTATTCGCGGGAGCCGCAGACCCCGTCGCGCCCAACGCCACCATCACCGCCGCCTCGTCTTCGTCCAACGCCGAGCGGCGAGCGAGTCGAGTTGGTGCAGATAAGGCTTCTGCGGCGGCGTTTTACTCCCGCAGGAGCAGCCCTCTGCCGCGCAACTCGCGCTTGAGCACCTTCCCGGTGGCGGAGCGCGGCAGTTCGTGCATGAAGCGGATCGTGCGCGGCACCTTGTAACGCGCCAGGTGCTCGAAGCAGTGCGCCACGATCTCCTTCTCACTCACATTGGCGCTCTCGCTCAACTCCACCCATGCGCAGACGCGCTCACCGCGCAGTTTCGAGCACTCGCCCACCACCGCAACATCGCTGATGCCCGGCAGCAGGCGGATGACGTCCTCGACCTCGCGCGGATAGACATTCAGCCCGCCGACGATAATCATGTCCGTCTTGCGGTCCACGATGTAGATGAAGCCATCCTCGTCCACGTGGCCGAGGTCACCGGTGTAGAGCCAGCCATCGCGCACCGTCTGGGCGGTCTTCTCCTCGTCATGCCAGTAGCCGCGCATGATGTTCGGGCCGCGCGCGCAGATCTCGCCGATCTCTCCGATCTTCTTCTCCTTGCCCTCGTCGTCGCGTATCTCCACCTCGACGCCCGGCAGCGGCGGGCCGACCGAGCCTATCTTGCGGCTCTCGCGCGTGCGGTTGACGCTGATCACCGGCGAGGCCTCCGTCGGCCCGTAGCCCTCAAGCAGCGTGGTGTCGTAGCGTTCCTCGATGATCGGCGTAAGCTCCAGCGGCAGCGCGGCGCCGCCGGAGATGCATAGCCGCAGCGTGGGGAGTTTCGGCCCCTGCGGGCTCTTCATGGCGGCGAGCACCGCGAACATGGACGGCACGCCGCAGAAGATCGTCACGCCCGCCTGTTCGATCGCCTGCAGCACCGCCAGCGGCTCGAATCGCGGCAGGTGTACGGTGGCCGCGCCGAGCACAATCGGTATCGCCAGCGTCACGGTCGCGCCGAAGATATGGAACAGCGGCAGCACCGCGAGGAAGACGTCCTCCTCGGTCATCGCCACCGCCTCGATAGAGGCCAGCGCATTCGACAGGATGTTGCCGTGCGTCAGCATGGCGCCCTTGGGGCGGCCGGTGGTGCCGGAGGTATACTGTAGCACCGCGATCTGCTCGGCATCAGGCGGAGGCGGCAGCGTGGACGGATCGCCCGTCATCAGCGCGCGGAAGTCCAGCGCGCCCTCGGGCACATCTCTACCCGCGACAACCACGCGCTCCACGCAGTCACAGCGTTGGCCCATCGCCAACGCCAGCGGCGCGGTAACCTCCACCGCCACCAGCATCTTCGCTCCCGAGTCGCTGACGATCCACTCGACCTCATCGGGCGCGAGGATCGGGTTCATCGGCACCGCCATCGCTCCGAGGCGCGAGGCGGCAAGGTAGCTCAGCGTAAACTGCGGGCAGTTCGGCAGCAGCAGAGCCACGCGGTCGCTGGCGCCGACGCCCAGCGAGGCCATCCCCGCCGCGATCCTCTCGACCGCAGCGAAAAGCTCCCCGTAGCTGAGCACCTCATCGCCGAAGATGATCGCCGGCCTCTCCGCATGGAGCGCTGCGGTCTGTTCCAGCACGACGGGCAGTGAATCCATCAGAACGTGCCTCCATCGCCTTGCTCCAACCAGACAGCGTGGCATTTCTGCAAAGCAGGGGTAGCTACCTGCGCCGTTGGCGCGAACGCTGCGGCGGCCTGGCGCGTCTGAGGCACTGAAGCGAACCGATCGACCTGAGAGACAGGTTCGTCGGCGCTCAGGAGCGAAGTAGCCTTGCGGTCGGAATATGTACTCTCGTTATGCACTGGATCTGCGAAAGAGGTGTTCCATGAAACAAGCTCTGTTGATTGCCAGCCTGATCATCCTCGGCGCCATCTCGGCGAGTTGCGCGCCCGTTGCTGTAGTGGAGGACGGCGCGAGCGAGTTCTCTATCGTTCACGCGCCCGACGCACCTCCATCAGTAGTCGCTGCCGCGCAGGACCTGCAGAAGTACATCGCCGAGGCCTCCGGAGCGACACTGCCGATTGTCACCGAGGCCACCGCTCCAGCGATCATGCTCGGTGACGCCGCAGGCCTCGACCTCGCCGATGTCGCGCTTGAGGGCTTCCGCATCGTGACGCGCGACGGTAACGTGCTCATCGCCGGACCTGACACGGCTGATGACGAACGCACCCTGCAGGGCGGCACCTCCAGGGGCACCCGCAACGGTGTCTCGCGCTTCCTCGAGGAGTTCGTCAACGTCCGCTGGCTGATGCCGACCGACGTGGGCGATGACGTCCCGGAGATGCGCACGATCACCGTGCCCGACACCGATATGACGGACGCCCCGTTCTTCCTCAACCGCCGCCTGCCGTACACGCAGGAGAGGACGCCGGAGGTGCAGGAGTGGTGGGCGCGGCAGGGCCTCGGCTACAGCCTGTTGCTCTCGCACGGCCACAACTTCGCGCGCACCATCCCCACCGAGCTTTACGATGAGCATCCCGACTGGTTCCCGATGTTCAACGGCCAGCGAGTTCCCCCCGTGGGGCGTTACAAGCTGTGCCTGACCAACGAGGGGCTGATCAACGCTTTCGCTCAGGCCGCTATCAGGCACTTCGACGAGAACCCGTCTTCGGCGGTCTACTCGCTCTCGCCCTCCGACAGCGCGGGCTGGTGCACCTGCCCCGACTGCGAGGCACTCTACGAGACCGACCCGGAGGGGAACCTCTCGGTCACTCCCGCGGTACTGAACTTCTACAACGAAGTCGGCAAGATCGTCGGCGAGAAGTATCCGGAGAAGGTCCTCGCCGGCTATGTCTACGCCGCCTACGTCTACCCGCCGCAGGAGACGATAGAACTCGAGCCTAATGTATTCCTCGTCTGGGCGCCGAACATGGACTACGGCTACACGCTCTTTCAGCCGGAGCTTCAGGAGACGTGGGAGGGCCTGGCGCAGCAGTGGTCGCAGTTCACCGACAAGATCGCCTACTACGACCTGCCGACCTCGCTCTCCAACTCCGCCGGCGCACCGAGCCCGCCCGGAGTGGAGATCCTCGAGTTCCTCTACCCGCGGCTGAAGCAGTACAACATGAAGGGCGTTTACGTCTACGGCCAGTCCGCATGGGGCACCGGCGCGCCGAGCAACTACCTGCTCGCGAAGCTCGCATGGGACCCGGAGGCGGATGTTCGCGCGCTGCTGGATGAGTTCATGCAGCGCGCCTACCACGAGGGCGCGCCGGAGATCGGGCAGCTTTACGCCATGCTCGACGCCGAGGTGAAGCGCCACTTCCTCGCCAATGACGATGCGCACTACACCCTGACGCCGAAGATCATGGAGGACGTCTACGCACGCAACTTCAGCGAGATGGAGCGGCTCTACCGCGCCGCCGAAGCAAAAGTGACCGACGCGAACGCCAAGACCCGCCTGGAGTGGCTCGGCTGGAACCTGACGATCCTGCACTGGAACCTGCGGCAGTTCAAGATGCTGGAGGAGCCGACGGCGTCGAGCTTCTACATGCCCGATGCCGACTTCTTCGCGTGGTTCGCCGAGCGCAAAGGGTCACTCGCTCTGCGGCCCGAATCTTCCAGCACCAGTGCCGCCGCGATCAAGCAGGTGGCCGTCAGCGCAGTTGATGAGGCGCCCAACGCTGAGGAGCCACAGATCTTCTATCTGCGCGGCGACCAGCATGCCGTGATCCTGCCGACTGCCGACACCGCCACCGTGAGCTTCCGCAACATAAGCGCGCGCGGCAGGCTCGTGCAGTACACCGTCTACGGAGCGAACGGCGAGGAGATCTCCGCGGGAATCATGAGCGCGGAAGTCCCGATCACGCTGGACGCCGCCGGTTCGCCGCACTACCACCTGATGGTCAGCGCCGGCTCCGCGAGCTTCGCCATGGGGGTTGATGGTGGCGCATGGGCGCTATCTGACAGCGTGGGCGAAGGCGGCCTGCACCTGCTCAACCGCGTGACGCCGCTCTACTTCGAGGTGCCCGCCGGCTGCACGAACTTCAGCCTGTCGATCGCAGGGACGCCCCCGGGCGAGACTGCGGCAGGGACACTCTACGCGCCCGATGGGCGGCAGGTGGAGACCTTCCGCGTGGTCGAGGTCCCGGTAGATCGCAAGCAGATCACGGTCGGGCCGAACGATGCCGGCTGGTGGAAGCTCACGCTGGAGCAGGCCGAGGTGGGCGTCATTGACGACGTCTACGTCAACATCAGCAACGACCTGCCGCAGTGGTTCTCGCCGGACCCGGGCGCCGCTTTGAGCGTGCGCGAGGCGAGATAAGCCGCTGAGCGCTCTGCCGGGCAGGTTCGGCAGAGGCCATGGCGCTGCCTACGGTAGAAAGGCCTCCGCGGAACCGTTGTTGGGTCCGCGGAGGTCCGGTCATGTGTCATAGCCCCTCCACCACCGGATGCGGCGGGCCGTCGCTGTGATGGCGCCGCCCGCAACTGTGGTCGCGTCGTGACGATACGTTCGCGGGAGGATCGAGGAGGACGCAGCTTATGGAGTCGGTGTTCATCCACGTTGTGCAGATACTCGCGGTTGCTGCGGCTGTTGGAGTCATTGGAACGCTCCTGCGGCAGCCGTTGATCATCTCATTCATCGCGGTCGGTCTCATCGTGGGGCCATGGGTGCTGGGTATTGTCCATCCTGAGTCCGCGCCGGGGCTGCTGGGCGTCGTGCAGTTGCTGGGGGATATGGGCATCGCCCTGCTGCTCTTTGGCGTGGGCCTGACGCTCAACCTCAGCAACATGCGCACCATGGGAAGTGTGGCGTTGGCGGCCGGGATCGGACAGATGGTATTCACTATCCTCTTCGGATCGCTGCTCGCCGTCGCCCTCGGCATGTCGGGCATGGCACCGATCTACGTGGGCATCGCTCTGGCGATGTCGAGCGCAGTCATTCCGATGAAGATCCTCGCCGACAGGGGTGAGGTGGAGTCCCTGCACGGGCGCGTTGCCATCGGAGCGCTGATCATACAGGACGTTGGAGTCATCGCCGGCATCGTCATCCTGTCAGCACTTGGGGCGGTTGACAACAGCGATGGTTCGATGCGCGCTCAACTCGCCGCGGTGCTCCTCAATGGTGTGCTGCTGGTGGCGGCCACAGCGCTCCTCGCACGCTTCGTGCTTCCACGATTGGTCGACTTCCTCAACCGCTCGGCAGAACTCGTAGTGCTGTTCGCGGTGACATGGGCGATTGGCTTCGCCGTCGTCGCTGAGACCGTCGGGCTCAGCCGCGAGTTTGGCGCGTTCCTCGCAGGTATCGCCTTTGCCTCGACACGGTATCGGGAGGCCTTTGCTGCTCCGCTGTCGAGGCTGCGCGACTTCCTGCTGGTGTTCTTCTTCGTTGGCCTCGGGGCCACGCTCGATCCGGCAATCCTGCGCGCCCAGGTGTCCCAGGCGGCGGTTTTCGCCCTGTTCGTCCTGCTCGGCAACACGGCGATAGTGATGGTCATCATGGGGCTGATGGGCTACCGCAGCCGCACCAGCTTCTTCACCGGCACCGCGCTTGCGCAGACGAGCGTGTTCTCCCTGGTCGTCGCGGCGATGGGTGTGTCGCTGGGACACATCACTGTCGACACCCTCGGACTCATCACGCTTGTTGCCTTCGTGACGATCGGCGTGTGCACGTACGTTCTGACCTACTCATCGCCGATCTATGAGCGGCTCAGGCGGGTCCTGAGCATCTTCGAGCGCAAGCGGCCGTTCCGCGAGCTATCTCTGGAGGAGAAGGTGCCCGAGGCAGAGGCGGCCGAGGTCGTGGTGCTTGGTCTGGGCAGGTTCGGGGGTGGCATCATACGCGGACTGCAGTTGCGACAGCGGAAGATACTGGGCGTGGACTTCGACCCCGAAGTGCTATCGCGGTGGACTGCCAAAGGGCTTCCGGTCGCTTATGGCGATATTGCCGATGCTGAGATGCTCCGCAGCCTGCCTCTCGACACAGCGGGCGTGATCGTCGCTGCGGTGCCCGGGCTTGCCACAAACCTCGAGATTCGCCGGGTACTGGAGCGGCTCGGCTACACCGGGCGCGTTGCGCTGACCGCGCAGACAGAGGCCGAGGCGGCCGCGTTGCGCGCGGCCGGAGCCGACATCGTCCTCGAGCTATTCGCATACGCGGCTGAACACTCCGCGGAGGCCGTGAGCGCCGCGCTGCACGCGATCCCGGACCATCCCGATCTGCCGCTGGCTCTCGCCGATGTTCGGCTCCCTGCAGGGTCCACCCTCGTAGGCCGCCAGCTACGCGAGGCCACGGTGCGAGCCGAGAGCGGCGCGACAATCATCGCGGTAAGCCGAGCTGGAAGAGCCATCTTCGACCCTGATCCGGACCTGCAGCTCTTCCCCGGGGACCACCTCATCATGATGGGTTCCGCGGAGGAGTTGCTGCGCGCGCAGGACTACCTGCAGCACCAGGAGTTCGAGGACCAGCCCGACTACGAGTTCGCCATCGAGAGTATTGATCTTGACGCCGAATCCGAACTGACGGGGCATACGCTCGCCGAGCTTGATTTCCGCAACAGGTACGGAGCCACGGTCATCGGAATCGAGCGCGGTGAGGGTCAGTTCATCACACCCGCGCCGCACGAGCCTCTGCAGGCCGGCGACCGGCTCTACGTCGCCTGCCATCGCTGCGCGCTGGAGAACATCCCCTCCTGAGCTGTGCCATCTTCCCCGCGCGGCAGGGCACAGTGCGGGGAGGGGCGAACCTCCTGCGCGTACCCAACGCCCCCTCCGGTGGAGGCCGATTATGCGCGCGATCATCGTCCGCGTGTTGCTGTGCGCCCTGTGCGCACTCCCTGCCGCGGCGCAGCCCGTTACGCTGGTGGAGGACGGGCGCAGCGACTTCGCTATCGTCCACGCTCCCGATTCCCCACCGTCAGTCACTCAAGCCGCGCAGGACCTGCAGAGCTACATCCTGCGCGCGACCGGGGCGGAGTTGCCCATCGCCACTGAGGCGCATGAGCCGGCGATCATCCTTGGCGCCGCCACCGGCCTGGACACGGGCGCCATGCCGCTCGAGGGCTTCCGCATCGTAACGCGCGATGGCAACCTGCTGATCGCCGGCCCGGACACCGCCGAGGGTGAGCGCACGCCTGAAGGCGGCACCTCGGCCGGCACGCGCAATGGCGTATATGCGCTGCTTGAACGCTACCTCGGCGTCCGCTGGCTGATGCCCGGCGAGCACGGCGATCATGTGCCGACCGTGGAGACGCTGACGATCCCCGAGACCGACTGGCAGGATGCCCCGTTCTTCGCGAACCGCCGCCTGCCGTACGTTCATCCCGAGCGCCCCGAGGTGCAGGACTGGCTACTGCGCCAGCGCGTGGCGATCTTGCACGGGCCGGAGGGGCAGTCGCTGCAGCTTTACCACGGGCACAACTGGAAGACCGTCCCACCGGAGGCCTTCGAGGCACACCCGGAATGGTTCGCGGAACATGGCGGCGAGCGGATGCCGCCAACCGGCGAGTACAAGCTCTGTGTGTCGAATCCCGAGGTGGTTGAGCAGTTCGCGCAGGCGGCCATGAAGCGCTTTGCAGAGGGCGCGACGGTCTTCTCGCTCTCGCCCAGCGACGGCGGTGGCTGGTGCGAGTGCGAAAACTGCCGCGCGGGGTACTTCACACCCGAGGGCGCCCGGCGGCAGGTCACCGGCACGATCCTGCACTTCTACAACGCCGTGGCCGAACGCGTCGCCCCCGAGTATCCGGATCGCCTCCTCTGTGGCTACGTCTATCAGGACTACGTTTACCCGCCGCCCGAGACGATCGCCATACATCCGAACGTCTTCCTCGTCTGGGCGCCCGACTTCGACTACGGCTTCAAGCTCTATCGGCCGGAGGTGCAGGATCTCTGGCAGACCCTGGCGCCGCAGTGGGCAACCTGCTCACGCAACATCGCCTACTACGACCTGCCCAACTGCGTACACAACTCCATCGGCGCGCCCAATCCGCCTGGCACGAAGATCCTGCAGTTCATCTACCCGCGCCTGAAGGAGCTTGGCTTCCGTGGCGTGTACGTCTACGGCAACCAGGCGTGGGGACACTCGGCGCTGATGAACTACCTGCTGGCGAAGCTGGCGTGGGACCCTGAGGCAGACGTGGAGGCGCTCACCAACGACTTCCTCGCCGCCTGCTACGCCGAGGGCGCGGAGGAGATCGGGGCACTCTACCGGCTGCTCGACGAGGCGACGGAGACGTGGTACGTAGAGAACGCCTCAGAAAGCTACAACCTCTCGGAGGGCCGCATGCGCGCCGTCTATGCCGCGAACTTTCCGGAGATCGAGCGGCTCTACCGTGCCGCCGAGGGGAAGATCACTGACGAGAGCGCGCGGGTGCGACTTGAGCGCCTCGGAGCGAACCTGGCGCTGCTGCATGGCAGCCTGCGGCAGTTCGGGATGATCGCTGAGCCGCAGACCTCCAGCTTCTATCTCGACAACGTGGCTCTGCGGGAGTTCATTGACGCCAACCGCAACTCGATCTACTTCTTTCCCATGCGCGGCTACGAGACGCCTGAGGCGGTGCAGAAGCGCTTCAGCGTGCTGCCCGCGGGCAGCGGAGCGGGCCTCGACGAAGTTGAGCCCTTCCGCTTCCGGGGCCGGCAGCATCTCATCCTGCGGCAGAACAGCCCCGGCCCGTTGGGCATCATCATCAAGCGCCTCAACGCCCGCGGCTCGCTCCCCACCTGCGTCTTCTACGATGCGGAGGGTAACGAACTGCTGCGCGACGCCCTGCGCCCCAACGACCCGCTGGTGCTGGAGCCGACCGACTCGGAGTACTACCACGCGTGGGTCGAAGCGGGCGGCGCGTTCTATGAATTGCAGATCGAGGGCGCCGATTGGGCGGTCAGCGATGCCGAGACCGACCGGGGCGTACACTTTCTCGGCGACCTGACGCCGATGTACTTCTACGTGCCGGAGGGCACCGAGAGCTTCAGCATCTGGATGGCGGCAGGGCCTCCGGGGGAGACCGCCGCCGGAGTGCTCTACGCTCCCGATGGCCGCGAGGCAGCGACCTTCGACTGCACGCGGAAGTCGATAGATGAGCGGCAGATCGCAGTCGGTGCGGGTGATGCAGGTTGGTGGAAGCTGGTGCCGACTGAGCCCGCAACAGGCACGGTGGATGACGTCTGGGTGAGGCTGGGCGACGAACTGCCCGGCTGGTTCTGTCTCGATCCGCAGAACGCGCTGATTGTTACGCCGGAGTAAGTCTTTCGGGAGGCGAGGTCGCATGTCCGACTGCTACGCATGGTTCAACGAGGCGAAGTTCGGCATGTTCCTGCACTGGGGCCTCTACTCGCTGCTCGGCCTCGGCGAGCAGATCATGTTCCGCGGCCACCTCAAGCCGAGTGACTACCGCAAGCTGGCCGCGCGCTTCACCGCGCCGAACTATGATGCGCACGAGTGGGCGCGGATGGCGCGCGCCGCCGGTATGAACTACATGGTGCTCACCAGCAAGCACCACGACGGCTACTGCCTCTTCGATTCGCCCGGCTGGGACTTCTGCGCCCCACGCACGGCTCCGGGCCGCGATCTGATCGCGGAGTACGTCGAGGGCTGCCGCGCGGCTGGTCTGCGCGTGGGGATCTACTACTCGCTGCAGGACTGGGCGTTCCCGGTGATGTTCGACGGACCCGACGCAGACCCGGACAAGCTGGAGCGCCTCGTGCAGAAGGTGCACAGCGACGTGCGGGCGCTCTGCAGCAACTATGGGAAGATCGACCTCATGTGGTTCGACGGCCACTGGCCGCTGCACGAGGCATGGCGAACGGTGGAGATTGACGACATCATCCGCGAACTGCAGCCGGAGTGCATGATCACCGGCGACCGCCTGCACGGCGCGCCCTCACGCTTCCCCGACAGCCCCTTCGCCCGCAATGAGCGCCCCGGCTACATTGCTTCGAGCGAGCGCCGGATCGTCGCCTCGGAGGTCAAGGTCCCGTGGGAGGTCTGCGACGTCAACCAGCACCGCTGGTGGGGCTATGTGAAGCACGACCGGCACTACAGGACCGGCACCGAACTGATCTACCTGCTGGGCGAGGCGCTGGGTGCGGGCGCCAACCTGCTGCTGAACTTCGGCCCGATGGGCGACGGAGCGTTTCCGCAGCGCGCGCGCGAGCAGCTTGAGGACCTCGGGCGCTTCACCGAGCGCAATGCGGAGGCGATCTACGGCTCAAGCGGCGCGAACGGGCTCTTCGAGCACCTCGCGATCGGCGACATGACGCGCAAGGGCGAGACGCTGTATCTGTGGGCGCGGTACTGGCAGGGGGAGAGCTACCACTTCGCGGGGCTGAAGAACAACATCAAGCGGGCGCGGGTGCTGGGGCGGGATGACATTGACGTGACCGTGGAGCGCGATGGCGATCACATCTACCTGCGCGGCCTGCCGGAACTGCCGCCCGATCCGGCGGTCACGATCCTCGCGATCGACTGCGAGGGCGAGCCGGAGGCCACCGACTGGGGCCCCTACCGCCTGCACGGGGGCGCCTACGACATGCGCGTGTGGAGTGAGTGGATCAGGAGTTGAGGCGCTCTTAGACGGCGCGCCTCTCGCACCGCCTACCCGAACAGCCGCTCCACGCTCTCGCCGACCTTCGCGTAAGTTTCCGGGAGGTCGATAGTGAGCAGTTCGCGGTCGCGCATGAGCACCTTCCCGTCCACGATCGTCGTCTTCACATCGCTCGCCTGCGCCGAGTAGATCATGTGCGAGGAGAGGCAGTGGCGCGGCTGCAGGTGGGGCGCGTCGAGGTCCACGAGGATGCAGTCGCAGCGCTTGCCCGGCTCGAGGCTGCCGACGCAGTAGTCGAGGAAGATCGCCCTCGCGCCGCCGAGCGTCGCCATCTCCAGCGCCGCCTCGGCCGGAACAGCCGTCGGATCGCCGGTGCTGACCTTCGCGATCAGCGCCGCGAGCCGCGCCTCCTCCAGCAGGTCGAGGTTGTTGTTCGAGCCGCTGCCGTCGGTGCCGAGGCCGACATGCGCTCCGGTGGCGAGCAGGTCGCGCGTGCGCGCAATGCCGCTGGCGAGCTTCAGGTTGCTGCCGGGGCAGTGGGCCACGCCGACGTGCTTCTGAGCGATGATCTCGATGTCGCGGTCGCTCAGATGTACGCAGTGCGCCCCCAGCACCTTCGCTTCAAAGAGCCCGATGCCATCCATCGCCTGAATCGGCGTCGCGCCGTAGGTCTTCATGGCGGTGGCGACGTTGTCCGCAGTCTCCGCGAGGTGTATATGAATCGCCACGCCGATCTCCTGCGCCGCCCCGATGACGCGCTCCATCAGCTCGCGCGGGACGGTGTAAGGCGCATGTGGTGCGAGCATCGGGTGGATGCACAGGTCGTCGCGGCGCGCGAACTCGCGGGTGAAGGCCAGCGCCTCCTCGAACATGTCCTCCGCGTTCGGCACGATCCCCAGCAGTACGCCCGCGGGGCACATGCGGATGCCGCAGTCCATCGCCGCCCGCGTGCCCTCGCGGGGGAGGTGGTACATGTCGTTGAAGCAGGTGACGCCCGCGCGGAGCATCTCCGCGCAGCCCAGCAGCGTGCCCCAGTAGACGTCATCGGCGGTCAGCTTCGCCTCGATCGGCCAGATCTTCTCATGCAGCCACGGCTCGAGCGGCATGTCATCGGCGCTGCCGCGAAACAGCGTCATCGCGGCGTGCGTGTGCGCATTAACGAAGCCCGGCAGCAGCAGGCAGTCCGAGCCGTCAATGCGCTCATCCGGTTCTGCCGCGGACTGCAGCCCCTCCGAGGGCCCGACGTAGGTGATCGCGCCATCCACGGCCTCCAGCGTCCAGCACTCGTGGAGCGTGGCGTCACCGTCGGCCATGGTGATGATCTGTGCGTTCTCGATACGGAGTATCGCCATCAAAACGCCCTCCCGGCGCGTCACAGTCGCTGCACCGGAGCGCATTATACCGTACATGGTGCAGCGGAGGCCAAGTGCGCCAGATGAACGCTTTCCCGCGGACGTAGAACGCAACGGCCCGCCGCAGTTGCGGCGGGCCGATGGAAGCTGCACAGGAGTCGGATCAGCGTCCTCGGAGGAAGATGCTGTTGGGCCACTTGCCTATCTCGCCGAGCACGAAGCCCTTGCTGACCCACTTGGCGTGGCCATCGAGGAAGTTGACGTTCGCGCCCTCGTTGTGACGGAACTGCATGCCGGTGATCTCGCCCCCGCTATAGCGCCAGTTCGAACCGGCTGTGTCCGCATAGATGGCCGTCTCTGCAGGGTACTGGAAACTCGACAGCTTGCGGAAGCAGTAGAGAAACCCGTGGCCGGTCGCCAGGTTCGCAAGTCCGATGTCGGAGATGTTCGGGCCATAGCCGACAGCAGAGGTACCGCTGGGGCATTCCCACAGTTGCGTGTTCTTCATGTAGGGGTCGAGGAAGGCCCGGTAGTTGTAAGCGGCTGATTGACCGGGATGACTGGAGTAGGAAGCGATGCACTCATCATAGTCCTGGATGTACATCTGGTCGGCTACGGCGATCTGCTTGAGGTTGGAGAGACAAGAAGTCTGACGTGCTTTCTCACGGGCGCGAGCGAAGACCGGGAATAGGATCGCCGCCAGAATGGCAA
>JAAYJW010000507.1 GCA_012522765.1 candidate division WS1 bacterium
CATCCCCCCTCTTCGTCATGGGCCGCGCGGATGCGGTAGGTGTAGATGCCCTCGGGCGTGGCTGCGGCGGGTTCCCACACGCAGCTTCCCGCTCCCAAGCCCACTCGTCCCGCCGCCTGCCGCGGTCAGCAGGGCCCGGATCGTCCAACTGAAGGCGCACGTACCCCGCCCGATCATGCGCGTCCCCCTCCAATCACTTCAAAACATCTGCACATTACCACCCCCCCAATACAGTCAAGCATCTGGTGGAAAAGTTGCGAAAGAAGTTTGGCCGAAATGCCATTGCCGATAGCGCAGGCCGCGGTGCAGGTCCCCGCTGCCTCCGGGGCGAACCTGCGGATGCTCGTATCCGTCCCCGGCTATGCCGGATGTACAGACATACCACCCTCGGAGGGGTTCCGCATGAAGAGACTGGCACTCATCCTCGTTACACTCGTCTGCCTCGCCCCCGCGTGGGCGCAGGATACTTCCGCCACGGTCGTGGACGGCGCCACGAAGGCGATGATCCTCGTCGCCCCCGCCGAGCGCGCGGGCAGCACTGTCGCCGCGATCGAACTCGCGCGCATCATCGCGAAGATGACCGGCCGCGGCCTCGACGTGCTCGCCGAGGGCGAGGAGCGCTACCGCCGCTACGACGTCGCCACCGGCGCGCAAAGCTGGGCGCCCGGCGCGCCTGATGCCCCGCACACGATCCACATCGGGCGCACGCAGGCCGTGGAGGCCGCCTTCGGCGATGAGATAGCGGCGCTCGATCAGGACGGTTTCATCATCCGCGGGATGAACGGCGACCTCGTGATTGCTGGCCCGATGACCCACGCGACCGAGTTCGGCGTCTACGCGTTCCTCGAGGACCACTGCGGCGCGCGCTGGTATCTGCCGGATGAGATCGGCGAGGTGATCCCCCGCCGCGAGTCGCTGACCTTCGAGGCGATTGATGACACGCAGGAGCCGGCGTTTTTGATGCGCAAGTTCTCCGGCATCAAGATGCCTGGCGTGCGCGGCGTATCCGGGCTGCCGCTCTCGACCGAGTGGGAGGCGCGCAATCGCCTCCGGGCGCGCTACGCGTTCCATCACAACCTCTGGCGGCTGCTCAACCCGGAGGTCTACGGCGAGGAGCACCCGGACTGGTTCCCGATGATTGATGGCGCGCGCCGCCCGCCGAAGCGCAATTCCTCCTCGGGCTGGCAGCCCTGCATGACCAGCGAGGGCGGCATCGCGCAGATCGTTGCCAACATCCGCGCGGAGTTCAACGCCAACCCGGAACTGAACTCAGTCTCGATCGCGCCCAATGACGGTGGCGGCTACTGCAACTGCCCGGACTGTCTCGCGCTGTCTGAGAACGTCGGCGAGCCCACCGGTGAGAACCGCTCCCGGCTGTTCTGGCAGTTCGCCAACCGAATCGCCAGCGAGGTGGCGAAGACGCACCCCGACCGGATCATCGGCACGCTGGCCTACTCCTACTCGAAGACCCCCTACGAGGGGATGCAACTCGAGCCGAACATCATGCCCTTCTACGTGACCTACCCGTCGGTCTTCCGCGATGAAGAGGCAACCGCCGAGCGCCTGAGCAATGTGGAGACGTGGGGCGATATCACGCGGCAGATGGGCGTCTACGAGTGGTACTTCGGCAGCGGCTACTCCGTGCCCGTCCCGCATGGCGAGTTCCTCGCGCGCGGCCTCAAGCACGCGTATGACAACGGCGCGCGGGCGATCTACTCGGAGGTCTACCCGAACTGGGGCCTCGACGGCTGGAAGGTCTGGGTCTTCAGCAAGCTGCTGTGGGACCCGAGTCGCGACTGGCAGGAACTCAACAATGATTTTGTAAGCGGCTTCTTCGCGGAGGCCGCGGAGCCGATGGGCGAATACGTGGCGCTGTGCGAGGACCTTGGCCGCAAGCGCGTGGCGTCGGTTGATCCCGAGACCGGCGTGGAGAGCTTCTACTTCTTCCGCCGCCCCGAGCAGTTCCTGCGCTGGCCGCAGGAGGAGCTTGACCGCGCGCAGGCGCTGCTTGACGCGGCACTGGCGGCATGCAAGTCCGCCGAGACCGAGCGGCGCGTGCGCTACTTCGCCGACAGCTTCGGCGTGACGCGCATCCTCGCAGGCCGCTACTTCGCGGCGACCGCCGCACTCCCCCACGCCGACAGCACCGCCACCATCGGCGAGGCGCTCAGCGAACTCGCGACGATCACCGGCCCCGAGTGGAACCTTCCGCTGTACATGCGCTGGACGGGCATCGAGCCGTGGCAGGTGACGGAGCCCCACGAGCGCATTCACGGCCCGATCACGCTGGCGCGGTCGCTGCTGGCCGGGACTCTCTCCGAGGCCGCGGTGAGCCGTGCGCGCGCGGCGGGAGAACTCACGCCCGAGCGCATCCAGGGCGAGCTTACCGGCGTGGCGCGCGAGGCGCTTGGCGGCAGAGAGCTTTCGCCGCAGGAGAAGGCGCTGCTGGACGATGTCTCGTTCTCGGCCGGGCGCGTGGCGATGGTACTGCGGACGGGCACCGCGCCGACGATTGACGGCGACCTCTCCGACGGCGTCTGGCAGAGTGTGAACGGCCAACAGGTGCCGAGCTACGGCAGCTTCTTCGTGCTGCAGAAGGGGACGCCGGCGGAGTTCGAGACGACCTTCCGGCTGCTGCACGATGGCGAGCGGCTTTACGTTGCCGCGCGCTGCCTGCAGGAGAAGGAGGACTACTACGTCACCTCCAGCGGCCGCGATGGGCGGGTCTGGTCGGACGACTCGATCGAGTTCCTGCTCAACGATCCGACCGCGACCGATCCGAACGACTACTTTCAGGTGATCCTCAACACCGAGGCGCAGCCGAACATCTTCGACATGTGGCAGAAGGACGCGGAGTGGAACGGGGATATCCGGGCCGCTGCGGTGCGCATACCCGGCGAGGGATGGACGATCGAGTTCTCGGTGCCGCTGGCGAAAATCGGCTTCGAGGCGCCGCAGACGAAGCTGCTGAAGATGAACGTGGTGCGCAACGTGATCGGCGACCGGCGGTACCTGGAGATTTCGAACTGGTTCCCGACCTTCAACGCCAACGGTGACCTCGAGTCGCGCGGGTGGCTCATTCTGCAGTAGGGAGCGCGGAGCATGGCGCAGCGGCAGGTCGTCCTCATCACCGGCGCCTCGATGGGACTCGGTCATGAGATGGCGGAGATGCTCGCGCGAGATGGCTGGACGGTCTACGGCACCTCGCGCGAGCCGGAGAACTACTCCACCCATGGGTGGAGGATGATCGAGCTTGATGTCACCGACGGTGCCTCGGTGCGCGCATGCGTGGATGAGGTCATGCAGCGCGAGGGGCGAATTGACGCGCTGGTGAACAACGCTGGCTACGGCCTGAGCGCTTTCGCCGAAGAGGCGACCGTTGACGAGATCCGCGCGCAGTTCGACACGAACTACCTCGGCGTGCATCACATGTGCCAGGCGGTGCTGCCGATCATGCGCGAGCAGGGCGGCGGGAGGATCGTGAACATCTCCTCGCTCTCGGGGCTGATCGGCACGCCGCCAAGCGCGCACTACTCCGCCTCCAAGCACGCGCTGGAGGCCTACTCGCAGACGATGCGCCTGGAGGTCGCGCAGTTCGGCATCCGCGTCTCGATCATCGAACCGGGGCTGACGAAGTCGGCGTTCCGTGAGAACGTGGCGAAGCCGGCCGAACCGCTGGCCGCCTATGATGACCTGCGCGAGCACCTCAGGGAACAGGGTGTGCGGACGGAAAAGCTCGCGCACCCGACGGTAGTGGTCGCCCGCACACTGCGGCGGGTACTGCGTGCGCGCAGTCCCCGCCTGCGCTACACCTGCACGCGCCTCGACTGGCTCGGCGCTCACCTGATCTGCTGGCTCCCCGAAGGCGTGATGCACTGGCTCGTGCGGAAGGTGTTCGGTTTGTAGAGGCGAAGAAGACGCGGACATTGGCGCAAGTTGGTCCTCTTAGGGATCACTCGATTCGCGGTACCGTACGAGGCCGGGGGAGGAGTCGAGATGGGCGCTGAGACACGAGATGCAAAGATACTGATGGAGTCCGGCCATTGGGCCGAGGCAGTTGGAGTTCTGCGTGGCCAAGTACATGCAGATCCACAGGATGTGGCGAGCTGGAGCCTGCTGGCAAAGGCACATTTCGAGATGGGCGATGCCGACGCCGCGGCTGATGCCGCGGTCGAAGTTGTGAAGCTTGCTCCAGAGAGCAGCCGAGACTGGTGCAATCTCGGAATGCTCTTGCGCAAGGCAGGAAGACTCGTGCAGAGCGAGGCGGCCCTAAGACAGGCTCTGAAACTCGACCGACGCAGTGAGCGCGCGAGAGTCGAGATGCGCAAACTGGACGCTTTGGTAGTCGCGCAACAGGCAACGGCCGCCGCAGGTGAGAGGCACACTGCCGGTCCACCCCCGCCGCCACCGAACGATCAAGCACTCGTAGAGCGCCCTCCCACGGAAGACACTCAGGCGTCACCCGCTGCTCCGCCAGGCCTCTGGGAGCAAAGCCCGGAGGCAACGCCTGTGAACTTTGGTTTGGCCGCCGCTACCTTCTTCACTTCACTCATCGCGGTAGTCCTGAGTGCCATTGTTGCCGGAGACGCGGGACCCGTGTTACTGGTATTGGCTACGTCAATCTGGATGGGCGTAGACTGCCATCGCCTAACCTCGCACGGGTGTGACATCAGAACATTCCCGACGCCGGCCACGGCAGTTGTCGCCGGGCTTCTTCTTTGGATCGTTTTCTTGCCATGGTACGTTGCTGAGCGGGACAGAGCGATCAGGATTTGTGGGCGAAGAGACACTCTGGGGCACGTCTTCGCCTATGCTGGCGGTGCGTTGCTGCTATCTGTCCTCTTCAGCGCCGGGCATGGAATACCGTCAGGCAGCGATTACGGGGTCCCCAGTCCAGAGACACGCATAGCGCCACAGTCGCCCGCTGAACCCGCCAGTTCCGTGAGCCATCAGCAGACACAAACAGGGCAATGGACCACTATTCAAAGATTCTCAGGTAGGAGCGGATACAACACTGCTCCGTTCTCGGTCGGTAATCAGTGGGCGATCGAATGGTCGACGCAGTCGGCGTATGTAGAAGGCATTGGGGCGATGGATTCGAACTTCATAGTGCAGGTAAAAGACCCGCAGAATCCCGATGCCTTTGGCAACCTTGCGATCAATACAATGGGAACGGACAGCGGGCGGACAATCCAGTACCGTGCTGGTACCTACTATTTGGAGATCACAGCAGGACAGCCATGGACACTCCATATACTTGATCGGAGGTAGGACGAATGTCCCTTCGCTGCGCTGTTGCCGGGCTGAACCGAGGTTCACGCTTCGTCAAGCTGCTGCAGGAGAATGCGGACTGCGAGGTGGTGGCGGTCTGCGATCCGCGGCCGGAGAAGCTGGCGGAATATCCCGACCTGCAGGTCTTCGAGGACTTCGACCGGATGCTGGAGGAGGCGGCGCCGGAGATGGTGGCGCTCATCACCCCCGGGCCGCTGCATGCGCCGCAGTCGCTGGCGGCGATGGAGGCTGGCGCGCACGTGCTGGTCGAGACGCCGAACGTCTACTCCGCCGAGGAGGCGCGGGCGGTCGTGGAGCTTGCGCGCAAGCGCGACCGGCGCTACATGCTCAGCGAGGATTACATCTACATGGGCTGGTGCGGGCGGCTCAAGGCGATCGTGGATGAGGGCGTGCTGGGGGAGATCATCGGCGCGATGGCCGAGTACACGCACGACTGCCGCCCCGTCAAGCCGCTCTCTGCCGCCGAGGAGCAGCACACCAAGGCGTGGCGCTTCCACGCGCTGCCGCCACTGGCCTATGCCTCGCACACCCTCGGCCCGCTGCTCTACCTGATGGAGGATCGCTGCACTACCGCCACGGGAATCGTCGGCGGACGGACGGAGATCGCGGGCGGCGACGTCTTCCCGCTGGAGACTGCGGTGCTGGAGACCGAGGGCGGGCGCACGATCAACCTCACCAACGGCTTCATGCTCAGCCACCCGTTCATCTGGTGCGCGGCGCTCTACGGCTCCGAGGGCTCGATCCGCGTCATCAACACCAACTACGCGGACCCGCAGGCGCTGCGTGTGCTGATCTCCACCGACGCCGAGCCGGGCTGGCGCGACCTGCCGATGGAGTGGCATGCGCGCGATGACGGCCGCGAACATTTGCAGGTGCTGGTGGACGACTTCGTGGACAGCATCATCAGCGGCAGGCCGGCGCCCTTCGATGAGGCGCGCTCGATGGACTTCTGCCTGCCGGGAGTACTGGCGCACGAGTCGGCGAAGTTCGGCGGCGCGAAGATGGAAGTGCCGCTGTTCTGACGGCCGGGAAGCGGGAGGCGGCAATCGGCAATCGCGGAGCGGCAACGCGGACACTGTTGTCGGCGTACGCGATCACGCTGCGGCGGCCCCGAGTGTCGTCAGGAGGGGCGGGCGCAGCTACTCTGTAGCTGACCTTGCCCGCCCGCGCCGTTACCGCCCATTACCGCCCGAAGCGACGCATCTCTTACAGCACGATGCGCCTGGCTGGGAGCGCCTTCGTCGTTGTGGCCCCTGCGCCCTCGCAGGGGGGCGCCCGCAGGGCGTCAAGTCGTTCCCGCAGTCGGCGTCCGTTCGAAACGACGCACGG
>JAAYJW010000508.1 GCA_012522765.1 candidate division WS1 bacterium
CTACGGCTAACGACGCCGTTCGCCGTTCCCCTTTCCCGCCCCACTTCGCGCAGCGAAGTCCAAGGGAGAGGGGGGCCGGGGGGGTGAGGCCGCCGTTGCCGTCCTCGAACGGCCGCGCCGCTTCGCGCCGCCCCTCGCGAGGGCGCGAGGGCCACAACGACTTACGACACACGCACAGGAGTGTGGGTGGCACGGAACGACTACTCCAACAACCTCTGGTAGATCCCGATTAGCGCCCGTGCCGCCTTTGTCGGCGCAAAGGTCTCCGCGGGGTCAATCGCGGTGTCATCCTCGGCTCCCCCATGGCGCTCGGGGGTCGCCCATGACTCCCCGAGGTCGTAGAACGCGCGGGACACCAGGAACGGCGCGATTGACGGCGTCTCCACCACCTGCTCGCGCTCAGGGCGCATCTGCTGCGCCGCCACGCGCAGGCGCCTGATGATCGCCTGCCCGAGCGCCTCCGCCCCGTCGGCACTCGCCAGCGTCACCCGCGCGTGTCCCATCAGCATCTCCGCGACCTCACCACCCTCGATCGCCACCACCCCGACCTCCGCCGCGAGCGCCTGCAGCGCGAGCATCCCCGACGGCCACCCCCGCTGCGGCGTCACCAGCACATTCAGCGCGGCGATCGCCCGCCGGAAGCGGTCGTGCGGATCCACGAAGACGGTGGCGCCGAGCACTCCGCGCGCGTGCGCCCGCTCCTGCATCTGCGAGATGTCCATCTCGCGCCCGATCAGCGCGAACTCAAGGCTCGGATAGTCCATGCACACCGACGCGGCGGCCCCCAGAAACATCTCGAGGGCTTCCTCCTCGAGCGCGTCCACCACACAGCCGATCACCACCGCCCCCTGCGTGATCCCAAGCAGGCTCCGCCGCCGGCCGAGGTCCAGGCTGTCCGGCTGGTCGCCCACCGGAAGCGAGTAAGGCACCATCTCGGCCCGCTCCCCCACCTGTTCGTCAAACTGCCCAAGGTCCTCGCGCTGCGTCTGTGTCTCAACCACCACCGCATCCGCCCGCCGCAGCAGCCATCCCGACACCTGCCCGCGCAGGCCCATCTTCGGGTCTTCATCGAGCAGATGCGGCAGGGCGTGCGGTGAGACCACGAGCGGCGGCCGGGGGGCTCCATGTCGCGCCACTGCGGCAGCGGCGGCCGATCTGAGCCCGTGCGCGTGAACCAGCAGCGGGTTCGCCGCGCGCAGCAGCCGGGCAATGTGACGGACATCGGCGTACCGTGCCGAGACCGAATCCCCTGTCGGCTCGCGCACATCCTGCGCCCTCACACCGACCGACTTCAGTTGGCGCGCGAATGGCCGCGTCAGCGGCGCCATCACGCGAACGTCGTATCCCCATGACCGCAGCACCGACGAGACGGCCGCCACTTCCTCCTCGATCTGCGGTGAGGCGCTTGCTATCAGTTGAACGATCTCATGCGCTTCCCGTACGCGGGACAATGACCCGTCTCCTCTCCGGCATTGCTGCCGCTCCCCTTATATCACAGGACGCACAGGACGGCAATAAACGGCGCTCCCACGCAGTGTTGCTGTTGTAGGGCGGGGGCTTGTACCCCGCCGCGCCGTTGCCTGATGTCGCTCGCGGAACGACAGCGCCGCTTCGCGCCGCCCCTTGCGAGGGCGCGAGGGCCACAACGACTTACGACGCACCGACGGGAGTATGCGTGCCATACACGACTGACGCCACCGCCACCAAGATTCCTCTTGACACTCATTCTAAAGTGGAGTAATCTACTCCAGAATCAATATGGAGCTAATCAGGCGCGACACAGGATACGGTCTTCGGGCCCTGCTGCACATGGCGACCCATCCGGAGACGGAGGCCTTCACAGCCACCGAACTCGCGGATGCCGCCGACACAACCGAAGACTTCATGCACAAGATCATGCGCGCGCTGCGGGACGGCGGCATCGTCACCAGCAGGCGTGGGCCCAGCGGCGGCTTCGCATTCGCCCACAAGCCCGAGGAGATCAGCCTGCTCGAAGTGGTGACCGCAGTGCAGGGTCCGCTGCAGGTCAACCGCTGCGTGATGGGCCTCGGCATCTGCGAGCGTTCCGACTGCTGTCCGCTCCGCCCCACCTGGATGCGCGTGCAGCACGAACTCGAAGCGGGCCTTGGTGCCGCGACCCTTGCCAGCATCGCCGCCAGGGCCGTCCCGAGCGAGACCTGTAACGAAGACCATGCCTCACCTCAGGGAGACAATGATGATAACGAAGCAAGTGCGTAAGATCGTGAGCATTGACGAGGAAAAGTGCGATGGCTGCGGGCTCTGTGTGCCGTCGTGCCATGAGGGCGCGATCCAGATCATCGGCGGCAAGGCCCGCCTGGTTGCAGACAAGCTGTGCGATGGTATCGGTGACTGCCTCGGCGAGTGCCCCCGTGGCGCGATCACCATCGAGGAGCGCGAGGCCGACGACTATGACGAGCAGGCCGTGGCCGAGCATCTCGGGCAGCAGCAGGCCGTTCCTGCGGCGAGTCCCTGCTCGGGTGGTGGCTGCCCCAGTGCGGCGGCAATGAAGCTCGGCGCGCCCGCAGCCGCTCCCGCCGCGTCAGTGCGGCAGCGGTCTGAGTTGCAGAACTGGCCCGTGCAGCTTACGCTCGTGCCCCCGCACGCACCGTGGCTCAATGGCGCCGATCTGCTCATTTCCGCCGATTGCGTTCCCTACGCCCTCGGCTCATTCCACTCCGACCTTCTCGCGGGCAAGCAGGTCATCACCGCCTGCCCGAAGCTCGACGATGTCGGGCCATACCTCGACAAGCTCACGCAGATCTTCCGCGAGCGCGATATCCAGCGCATCACCGTGGCCCGCATGGAGGTTCCCTGTTGCTCCGGGCTCGTTGCGCTGGTGAAGCAGGCTCTCGCAGAGTCCGGGCGGCGGATCCCGTTTGAAGAACGTGTAATCCACATCGGGGGATAAAGCTCACGCGCGTCGAATCCACTATGTAGAAGAAGTTGTGCGACCCATATCACTGGGAGGATGAAACACCGATGCCGGAGACAATCAGTCAGCACGAGACGGTAAACGCGCAGCACCAGGTGATGGCGGCGGATGGGGCTACCAACGTCGCGGACCGCTACGATGCGCAGGGCAACCGCTGCCCGTTCTGTGAGCAGGGTCTGCGCTGCTCGCTCTGCAGTCAGGGACCGTGCCGCATCACTGCGAAGGCCCCTCGTGGCGTCTGCGGCATTGACGCCGCCGGGATGGTCATGCGCAACATGATGCATCTCAATCAGATGGGCCTGGGCGCATACGCGCACCACACAACTGAGGTGGCGAAGACGCTGATCGCGACCGGCGAGGGCAAGACGCCTTTCGGTATCGCGGACGAATCCAAGCTCAATATGCTCGCCGCTGTGCTCGACATCGACGAGCCGGACGTGAACGCTCGCGCGGTCGCGGTCGGCAAGGGCATCCTCGCCTCGATGGCGCAGCCTTTCGAGGAGGAGTCCATCTGGGTGCGCAAGCTGGCCCCGGAAAGCCGCCAGCAACTCTGGCGGGAGCTTGGAATCTTCCCGGGCGGCCCGCTGTTCGTGCTGCAGGATGCTGTCGCGCGCGGCATGACGAACATCGATGGCGACTACATCTCGCTCGCGAAGACCTCGCTGCGGATGGGCATCGCCACCTTCTACGGCGTACAGGTGCCGCTGGAGATGGGCCAGGACGCGATCTTCGGCACCCCGACGCCGCACACCGCGCACGTGGACCTCGGCATCCTCGACCCGGACTACGTGAACATCGTCCCGAACGGCCATGAGCCATTCATCGGCTTCGCGCTCGTCCAGGCCGCCGAGTCCGAGGAGGTCCAGCAGCGCGCGAAGGACGCGGGCGCGAAGGGCCTTCGCATCGTCGGCTCCATCGAGACCGGCCAGGAGATGATGCAGCGCCTCTCCGAGAGCGAGGTCTTCGTCGGCCTCACCGGCAACTGGATCTGCGAGGAATATGCAATCGCGACCGGCGCCATCGACGTCTTCGCGATGGACATGAACTGCTCTGTCCCGTCGCTCGGCGAAATCGCAGATCGCTACAACACCAAGCTCGTAGCGGTATCGGAGCTGATCGGCGTGCCGGGGACACACGAGCGCGTGGACTACGTGCCTGAGCAGGCCGCGGAGCAGGCGCAGCAGATCATCGACATCGGCATCGCGAACTTCATCGAGCGCAAGGGCAAGGAGACGAACCCGGTCGAGCGGCGCCAGGAGATCATGACCGGCTTCTCCACTGAGGCCGTGCTGACGGCCCTCGGCGGGACGCTCGAGCCGCTCCTCGACGCGGTCAAGGGCGGCGCGATCCGCGGCATCGTCGCGATGGTGAGTTGCACCACGCTCAAGAACGGCCCGCAGGACAGCCTGACCGTCAGCGTGGTGAAGGAACTCATCAAGCGCAACATCCTCGTGCTCTCCGCGGGCTGCGGGAACGCCGCGACGCAGGTTGCGGGTCTCAACTCCATCGAGGCGCAGTCGCTCGCGGGCGAGGGCCTGCGCGGCGTCTGCGAGGCGCTGGGCGTGCCGCCGGTGCTGAGCTTCGGCACCTGCACCGACTGCGGTCGGATCGCGCTGCTGGTTGGCGCGGTCGCGGATGCGCTCGGCGTGGACCCGAGCCAGCTTCCGATCGCGGTCACGGCGCCGGAGTACATGGAGCAGAAGGCGACGATCGACGCGCTTGGGGCGCTCGCACTCGGCCTCTACACGCACGTCTCCCCCACGCCACCTGTGGGTGGCTCTCCGGAGGTCGTCAAGCTCCTGACCGAGGACCTCGAGGGGATCACCGGTGGCAAGGTCGCGCTGGGCGACGATCCGGTGGCGGTGGCTGAGGACATCGCGGCACACATCGACAAGAAGCGCGCGGCGCTGGGCATCTGAGCCCGCCACGCAATCCACAGAACCGAGCACGGGGCGCGGCCATGTTGGTCGCGCCCCTCTCTGTTGTGCCATCCCGCCCCTGGGCGGGACCCGCGGGCCGTTCCGTCTGCCGCTACGCATCGTACAGAGCACCGACAGGAGTGTCCGTGCCCCGGAGACGCTGGCGAGGCCGGGAGAAACGGCCGGACGGGCTGAGGCGACCGGCCCCTCCAACGACCACGGGAAAGCACCGCGTCGCTTTAACCCGCAGTGCGTCCGCCCTACGCCAGTTCCTCGTAAGCCCGCCACAGCGCGACGAAGTACTGCAGCACGCGCTCGCGATCGGGGCTATCCGGAAGCTCGCCGGTGCACCAGCCATCGTAGCCGTCCGCCTTCAGCAGCCTCACAAGCTCCTGATACGGGAACGCCGGATCGGCGAGGTCATGCACGTGCACATGCCCGA
>JAAYJW010000509.1 GCA_012522765.1 candidate division WS1 bacterium
ATGTAAACCTCTTCCGCCGGGGCAGTCACATCGCTGAGCGGCGAGTGCCCGTAGGAATCCGTGGCGTACTGGATGTTCCGGTGGCTCATTGCGTAGGAGCTACGACGCCCGGGCAGGCTTGAGTAGCTGTTTGACGGCGGGTTGTCGCTGGGGCAGGTGAAAATCTGCTCGTTCTTAACATAGGGGTATATCAGCACGTCCCAGTAGACTCCGTTGACCGCGGTCTTCCACGGCGTCAGGCGTTCGTCGTAGTCCTGCGAGTAGCACTGCACTGCCAGCATGAGTTGCTTCACGTTCGACAGACAGCTTGACTGGCGTGCTTTCTCACGGGCGCGGGCGAAGACGGGGAAGAGGATCGCCGCCAGGATGGCGATGATCGCAATCACGACCAACAACTCGATGAGGGTGAAGCCACGTTCCTTCCTCATGACGCACCTCCTCAGTCCATTGGCGCGGTACGAAAAGAGAGCCGACCACGCTCAACTCGAGCGCGCGGGCTCTCAATGTCTGCCAGATCAGGTCGCGTATCCATGATGTCCGATCCCCGAGCCACACCGACTGGTCAGCGGGAACGCCGATTGCAGGCAAGGAACATGCTCCTGTGCGTGTTCGCCACAACTATTCTGCCCTCCTCCTGTAATATCAGGTGTTAGCGCACAACTCCACTGTCGGGTGATGTCGTGCAATATAGAGGATTCCCCGCCGATCGGCGGGAACGTGAGGTTACGCCACAGCGCTATACGCCAAGCCATCATCTGGCCCGCACGTACACCGAATGGTCTTACGGAGTGATACGCCATGCGCATATTGCCGGCACTTATCACAGTCGCGATCCTGCTAACGACGACAGCCGCGGATGTATTCGCCGCCACCTACTACGTGAGCGTGGATGGCGATGATGCCGCGCCCGGAACGGAGGCCCAGCCGGTCCGCACCATCCTGCGTGGCGCTGAACTGGCCCAGGCGGGCGATACGGTCATCGTCGGCAATGGCCGCTACAACGAGTACATCCTCGTGCCGAACTCCGGTGAGCCCGGCAAGCCGATCACCTTCCGCGCCGCCGAGCCCGGCAAGGCGGTTGTGACCGCCTCCTTCCCGCTGGAGGGTCTTGAGCGGGTCGAGGGCACCGAGAACCTGTACTCGGCCAGTGTCGCGGAGATCTACGGCGTAGAGACGACCGCAGTGCGCCCCGGAAGCAGCAATCTGCCGAAGCAGGAGTGCTACGGGCTGGTGGACAACTCAACGCTCACTGCCTACACGATGCTGCCATCGCTGGAAGCCTGCGACGCGGTGCCGGGCAGCTTCATGCTCGATCGGAACGCGCTGCGTATCTACGTGCATTTCACCGATGACAGCGGCCCCGATCAGCACCAGATGGAGCTCTGCACCCTCTACGGCACCTTCTACGTCTCCGGGAAGAACGACATCATCATTGAGGGCTTCACTATCCGCAACGCGTGGCGGGAGCGTGGCGCAGGCGTAACCTTTGCGCACAAGTCCCAGCGCTGTATCCTCCGCGACAGCCGCATCGAGAACTGCTGGCACGGCTTCGTCGCGGCCCTCGATGCCGAGGACTGCGCCATAGAGAACTGCGAGGTCATCAACTGCCCCGACGGCATTCGCTTCGAGTACCTCCATCGCGGACGAGTGGTCGGCAACACCGTCGTCAGGCGCGGCGACAACTGGCCGTGGCAGCCCGCCAAGCCCAGCGTCGGCATCTACTTCTACTGCTTCTACACCGACGGCGACAATATGTCGTGGATCGAGAATAACTACGTCGAGAACTTCGGCGACGGCTTCCGCCTCAAGGCCCCACACGTTGCGGTCTGCCGCAACAACACCATCGTGGACTGCCCGATCGGCATCCAGCACCGCCTCGGCTTCCGCCGCGACTTCGTCAACAACATCTTCGTCAACTGCGACCAGCCCTTCGCCATGTCGAAGGACGAGATCCCGCCCAACCTGATCTCCGACTACAACCTCTTCTACAGCGACCGCCCCGAGAGGCTGGAGGCCTCGCTGCAGGCATGGCGCGAGATGACCGGACAGGATCAGCACAGCGTCACCGCCGCGCCGAAGATCCTCGGGCGCTGGCCGGAGGAGATGCTGCTTGCGCCAACAAGTCCGTGCCTCAACGCGGGGCAGGATGGCGCAACCATCGGGTCGCTGCCCGCAGCGCCCATGCCCGCCGAGGACAACCGGCCGCCGGTGGGCAGCGTATCCTGTGGCGCGGCGGCAGGCGAGTGGCTGCCTCCATCGGCCTCCGACCGTCAGCGCGAGGAGACGCTGCTCGCACAGCCGTGGCGGCGCGCGCTTGATGCCATGCGTGAGCGCGCGTACGTCGGAGGCGAGGTAACGCTGAAGATCGACGCGTGGGATGCTGAGGGCTCTGTCACCCGCATGCGCTTCTCCAACGACGGCCAGGCGTGGTCGGAGGCAGTCCCCTACGTGGCGGAAGCGCAGTGGGCGCTGACCGAGGGCGATGGCGAAAAGACCGTCTATGCGCAGTTTGAGGACGAAGCGGGCAACTGGTCGGAGCCGATCAGCGTTGTCCTCCACCGCAAGGAGCAGGCGCCAACCATCGGCGATCAGATCGAGGTGCAGAGCAATCGCTACGGCGCCCGCATCTCCTGGGCGTCCTCGGAGCCATGCGAGGCTATCCTGCACTACGGGCCGACCGCCGATTGCGCGCGAAGCCGCCGGGCGTTCCTGCTGGTTGACGGCGATGCGGCGCGACACGTGGTCTTCCTGACAGACGAGCAGGTTGACTCGGCCCAGCCGGTTTACTACCGCGTGGAGTTGCGTGACACCGCTGGCAACTCAAGCACCAGCGAGGTGCAGCAGTTGCGCCTTGAGGGCGAGCCGAGGACGCTTCATGTGAGCCCCGCGGGTGACGATGGCGGCGATGGCTCCGAGGCACGGCCGTGGCGAACGCTCGCGACCGCGGCGGTCTCGGTGCTGCCCGGCGACACAGTGATCGTGGGCGCGGGCCTCTACTATGAGCCGCTGGTGGTCACCTGCGGCGGGACCTCCGAGGAGAGCCGCGTCACGTGGCGCGGTGAGCCGGGCGCAATCATAGAGCGCGCTGAGCAGTGGCCCTACGGCGTGGTGGTGCAGGGGCTCAAGTTCGTCACCATCGAGGGCTTCGAGATCCGCGGCTTCTACCAGGATGGAGTAAACGTCAGCCAGTCCACCGACATCATCGTGGCCGACAACGTCGTGCACTCCGGTTACGCCGAGCGGCTCACTCAGCGCAAGCCCTACGTCGGCGACCGTGGCATCGTCTTCTACCTCGCCGAGCGCTGCAGCGCCGAGGGCAACACGCTCTGGTGGAACTGCACGGACCTGGTCTTCTACTACACGAAGAACTGCCGCGGCGATCACAACACCATCAGCGACTCCGTCTATCAGGGCGTCGGCGTGAACGGGCCGTATGAGAACCTGGTGCTGACCAACAACATCATCGCCTTCAACGGCAATGACCAGATCTCGATCACCTCACCGCCGGGCGATGGCAACACCATCTTCAGCGACTACAACTGCTGGCTCAAGGACCCGCGCAGCAAGCGCATGAGCCGCCTCGCCGGCCAGCCGACGCAAACGCTGGCGGAGCTTCAGCAGGTCCACGGCACCGATGCCAACAGCATCGAGGCCGACCCGCTCTTCACGGACCTGGCAAACGGTGTGCTCACGCTCGAGGCGGGCAGCCCCTGCTTCGGCGCAGGCGAGGGCGGGAGCAACATCGGCGCGCAGTGACACCGGGGAGTGTGTGTGAGGAGGCGTCACAGGCGCGTGTATTGTCCTGACTGGTTGACACTCGGTGATAGCTTTCACGAGCAGTTTGCCGCACCACGGGGGCTGCCCTTCCTGGCGTGCCATGTTGGAGTGGACGCGGCGGCGCAGTTGGCGCGTTTCCTGCGCGCGCAGAGCCTTCGGTCGTGCCTGCTGGTGTCGGATGCCAACTGCTACTGCGCGGGGGGCGAGGATGTCACGACCGCCCTCTGCGCCACAGGCGCACGGGTGCGCGAGCACATCTTCGGCGCCGAAAGCTTCGACGGCAGCGACACGCTTGCAGGTGACGTGGCGCGCTCAGCCGAGGGGCTTGATGCGATCGTCGCGGTAGGCGCGGGTACCGTCTGCGATCTCGCAAAGTCCGCGGGTGATGCGCTGAAGCTGCCGGTGGCGCTTTACCCCACTGCTGCCTCGATGAACGGCTACACCTCGTCCATCACGGCGCTCAAGGTGCGCGGGCTCAAGCGCACGCTGCCCTGCACACCGGCGGCAGGCATCTTCGCCAACCCCGAGCATGTCGCCACCGCCCCGCAACGCATGACGGCCGCGGGCGTGGCGGACTTCCTGTCGAAGTGCTCCTCCACCACCGACTGGCGGGCGTCGCATCTGCTGCTGGATGTCCCGTTCGACCCCGCCGCGCGCCAGTTCTTCGAGGGCATCCAGCAGAGGCTGATCGCGGAGGCGCCGCGCATCGGTCGCGGAGAGCCTGAGGCGATCGCGGTCGTCCTCGAGGCGCTGCTGCTCTCCGGCTTCTCCATGGTGGTCGCGGGATCATCCGCACCGGCCTCAGGTGGTGAGCACCTGATCTCTCACTACCTTGACATGAAGTCCGCCCTCTACGGCACCTCGCATGACTTGCACGGGTCGCAGGTGGGCGTGGCAACCATCCACTGCCTCAAGCTGTGGGAGCGGATACTGTCGCTGGAGCCGGTTGATGTTGACGTGGATCAACTCGCCGCGGCGCAGCCTGCCGATGAGCAGGTCCACGCGTGGATTCAGGACGACTGGGGCGCCGAGGTGGGTGCGGAAGTGCAGCGGCAGTGGGACACGAAGAAGATGGACGCCCCTGCACTGCGCGACTTCCTCACGCGTCTGCGGGACCGACTGCAGCAGATGCGGCGCGAATTGCCCGAGGACATGCTCCCGGCATCCCTCGTCGCCGACGTGATCCTCGAGTGCGGAGGCCCTGTCGCCGCAGAGCAACTGCAGGCGCCGGTCGCGGAGTACCGCAACGCGCTCCAACGCGCGCGTTACATCCGCGACCGCTTCACGGTGCTTGATCTCGCACAGGACATCCGCCTCGCGTAGCTGCCGTCAGATCCGGTTCAACAGATCGCGCAGCCTCAGTTCCGGCAGGCCAGCCTCCCAGTCGGCGATGATCCGAGCCGCCTCGGCCTCGGCCATGATCGCTCCCGCCGGCGCCGAGCGCACAGCCTGAAAATGCTGCTCAAGCTCGAGCGCCCACTGCTGGTAGTTCGCCGCCATCTCCTGCTCCTCGGGCATCGTGGCCAGCACGCGCTCGATCTCCGCCCGCTTCTCCTCCAGCGGCCACTCCGTAAGCGCCGGGTCCACGAAGACGAAGTCGGCAAGCTCCTGCCGCAGCGCCTCCCCGTGTGCCTGCAGCATCTCCATCGCATCGGCGTTCTTCGTGCCCGCGTGGTCGAAGAAGATGAAGCGATACTCAAGCGCATCCGGCTTGAGCGCAAAACCGGTATCAATGCCGTAGCCCGCGACGGTGAAGCCCACGCTCTCGGTCTGCTCGGGCAGCCACAGCATCGAGCAGGGGCCAACACCCTTGCGCGCGGGGCCCGCAAAGCCGGCGTCATACACGCGGTCGTAGTAGAGCGTCCACCACTCATTCGCGACGTCCAGGTCGGCCTGCTCGCCCTGCGTGAAGTCGCGCACAGGCGTCATGACGTGCCGCTCGGAGTCGCTGATGAAGCCCGACGGATAGCAGCGGGTGCGCAGGCGCACGGAGGTGATCTCCTCCTTCGGCTCCAGCAGCACCTGCGCGAAGAGGCAGTCGCCCTGTTCGAGCGCCACGAAGCGTATCCGCACCAGCGCCTCGGGGGCATCAAAGACGAAGTCCGCCGTCCCGCGGTTACCCGAACTGCGGCCGGTCAGCGAGTGAATCGGCGTCGTGCCGATGCTCTTGCCGTTGAGTTGCAGGTCGAAGAAGCCGCCGGTGTACCAGTTCGCGCCGGTGGGGTCGGACATGCCGATGTAGCCCTCGCCGGGGATCGCCACCCCCGGCTTCTCCGGGTCGCGCGCAATGATGTAGCGCAGACCGTACTTCTTCGCGCCGGTGTAGAGGGTGATCGTGTGCGACAGGCGCTCCAGGCCGATCACGTGCGCCGGCGCACCGGGTCCGGCGATCGAGACGTCAACGCCGCTGTCGGTCACGAGGACCTGTGCCGCCGAGAGGCTGCACAGAAGCATCATGCCGAGGATTACTGCGCATACGTGATGCAGTTTCATGGTGTGTCTCCCTTCAGATGCGATCGATCAGTGCCTTCAGCCGCGCCTCGCTGACGGTCTCCCGCAGCGATGATACAAGCTCCTGCAGCGCCAGGTCCAGTTGCGTCCACTCAGCGGCATTGAGCGGCCCCTGCGCCTCAGCCTTCATCTCCGCCAGCCGCGCGCGGTACTGCGCAAGCCGCCGCCCGACCTCTTCCACCGCCGCCGGGTCCTTCTCCTCCTGCCGCTGCCGATCGAGGTCAGCGATCAGCGCCTCCACCTCGGCGAAGGCCGCAGTGGCGAGTTGCGCGTAGGTGGTGGTGGCAAAGCCCTCAGAGCTGAAGATCGTGATCGCGCCGCTACGATCTCCCTTGCGCAACTCCTGCGAAAGATCGCCGATCATCTCCGGCGTGCCATCAAGCACGATATGCGCGAAGCGATCCGGATCGTGAAAGCCGAGGGTGGTATCAACACGCGCCCAGCTTGTGTACATGCTCTCGCCAACGCTCCGGTCGCGCGAGATGTTGAAGCCGACGACCTTCCCCGGCTCCGGGCGCGATCGCAGCGTCTCCCACGGCACCGCGACCTCCGCCGACCAGTGATCTTCACCCGCTGAGGCCGCCACCTGTGCCTCACTGTTCCACGTGGTGTTCATCCGCTCGCCGTCGTAGAGACTCCCGGCGACGCTGAAGGCAAGCTGGTAGTAACGATCGTGATCGTGATCCGGATCTACGAAGAACTCGATCGTCTCACTGCGGAAGATCGCGTGTTCATCATGTGCGGTTCG
Source organism: candidate division WS1 bacterium (assembly GCA_012522765.1). Taxonomy (GTDB): domain Bacteria; phylum Armatimonadota; class Zipacnadia; order Zipacnadales; family UBA5352; genus UBA5352. The sequence goes on from JAAYJW010000509.1 coordinate 7,037, forward strand.
CTGCACATTCACCTGCTCCATCAGAGGCTCCTCACAGCGCACACCGAGATACAGGTGCGTGTTATCCCAGAGCACGCGGAATGAGGTCTGCGGCTGCGCAAGTTCGCCTGATGCGTAGTGGGTAAAGCCCGACACCAGCGGCGCACGGAGCCACGCGTCGTCATCAAGCACACCATCGAGCACCGGCGCCTCCTCGGCGCGGGGGCAGGGGTAGACGTTGATCGGGAAGCTGTCGGCGGCCAGCAACGGCTGGAGCGCCAGCAGCGTAAGAGCGGCTATGCACAGATACCTCATCCTCATCACCTACCTGACTGCGAACTCCGCAGTAGCGGTCTCGCCGCTGTACACGTCCGTGGCACTGAGCGTCCATGTGCCGGCGGGGTCATTGAGCGCGACGGGAACGTCAACGGTCGCGCCACCGCGGTCAGTGACGACTACGGGGTCAACCCAGTCGGCGGTACTGCCATCCGGCAGCGCCACCTCGATCTTCACCGCCTGCTGGCCATCGCGCAAAGCGGAGGTGACGCGGACCTGCTGCACGCCGCCGGGGGCGATGCTCTGCGCCTGCGGCTCAAGCGTCACAACACCCAGCGGCTCCGGCGACAGTGCGAAGAATTGCGCCCGCGACGGCGTCAGCTTCACCCTGAACTCCGCCTGCCTGCCGAGTTGCTCGCCGCGCTTGAGGTCGTAGACAAAGCGCTCCTGCGGCAGTCTCACCAGCGCCTCGGAGTCATCCGAGCGGCTGAAGATCGAGATGACCTGCACCCGCCCGTTCATCCAGCGCGTGACCTCGATATTGCGCAGGCGGCGACCATCCGGCGCGGCAAGCTCCACCTCCGGCGCCAACTCGCCCAGCGTCACCTGTAGCAGCCGGGACGCAAGCTCGGCGACCTCCTCGCTCTCCGGCACCGTCGGATAGCTGGACATCGCCATGTTGAGTAGCACCGCCCGGCCCTCGCCGAAGCTGTTCGTGAGCAGCAGCGGCACCTCACCCACCTGTCCGGCTGCAGATGCGCCCGCGGCCTGAATTCCGCCGTCAGCCCGAACGCTCGGCAGTTGAAGCGATCGGGCCGCGCCAGCAGGCATCGGCACCTCGACCTCGCCATCGGTCACAGTGGCGGCCGCTGTCGTGGTGCGCGTGACGCCGAAGACGTCATCAAGCTGCCCCGCGTCCAGCGGCTTCACATGGCCGTCGAAGATCGCCGGGCGAATGTCCGCGATCAGCACTCCGCCGCCGCGGACGTAATCGCGGAGCATTTCCGCCTCCTGCGCGCTCATCGCCTGGGTCATCGGCAGGATGATCACGCTGAAGTCGCTCAGGTTCACCTCGCCAAGGCGCATCTGCCGGTCGGTGAAGTAGCGGAAGTTCAGCCCGAGGTCGCGCAGGGCATTGTGAAACGCGCTGTGATTGTTTTCATAGTTGCCGAACGAGTCCGACTCCTGCACCTTCGCGGCGTAGGCCGACGGCAGCGAGTAGAGCATGCCGATCCCGTCGGTCTGCATCTCAGAGTGCAGCAGCAGGTCGCCGAGGCCATCGCGCACGATCTGCGTGTCGCGCAAAACTTCCTGCACCGCCGGGTAGGGGTCGCCGTTCGGCGAGAGCCAGCCGTGGAAGCGCCCGGTTACTTCCCAGCGCCACCACCAGACGGCGTCACAGCCCCGCGTCACCATCCGCCAGTACTTCTCCAGCAGACTGTCGGCGTCTTTCGTGTAGCCCATCCAGTTCGAGCGCGGGAAGTCGCGCGGCGCGATAGAGCGCAGCACCTCGTCAGCAGTGCCCGGATAGGGCGACCAGAAGTCGTTCGAGCGAACGAAGCCGTCGAGGTCATCGGCGTTCTTGAAGGTGCCCGCGCCCTCGAAGCCGGTGCGAGCCTCGGGGTCTATGCTCCGGAAGCCGTCTCCGAAGCGCTCGCAGAGCTTGCAGAAGTTGTCCGACTGGTATGCCTGGCGGTCGAACCAGCGCGGGAAGTTGCCCGCCGCAAGCGCGGTCGCCTCGTTGTTGTCATCAGGCGCGCTCAGTTCGACCTCCGCGAAGCTGTCATAGTCGGTCCCCCATGAGGCGTTCAGCGCGGCGATGTCGTCGTATTGCTCCTGCAGATAGTCGCGGTAGGCCGCGAGGCAGTGCGGGCTGAGACATGACCCGCGCACCGCAATCTCATCACCCAGCGAGTAGACGAAGACGCCATGCTGGCGCATCGGCACGTGCTTCTCCACGATCTCATCAACGTGCGCCCCGATGGCCTCCTCGTCATTCCAGCAGGCGGGCTTCATGTTTCCTGCTTCGTCAAGTTCGTTGTAGATGTGCGTGGTGTAGGGGATCCACGCCATGTCAAAGGCACTCAGATACGCCGGAGGCTCGCCGCCGCCGAGGTGAACGCTCACGCCGGTGCGCGCAAGGCTCTCCTCAGCCACCGGAGCGAGGTTCCCGCGCGGCACGTCCCACATGACGAAGTTGAACTGACCGCGATGGCGCTTCGTCACCTTCGCAAACTGCCACGCCGAGGCGACCTCCTCGCCGCCATCGAGCAATGTCGCTCGCACCTCCACCAGCATCGGCGACCACGGCTGCACGTCGAACCCGAAGCGACCGTCTGCATCGGCGGCCTGCCGCGCCAGTTCCCGCCCCCGCCGATCGCGCAAACTCACCACCAGTTCCTCATCCGCACCCGGCTCGCCGGAGAGCACCACGCCGCCCTCCAGCCTTCCTCCCGGCTCCGCCCACGCGGCGTCAAGCTGCACCGCATCCACCCGCCGCTCGCTGATCACCGCCAGCGGCAGGCTCGCGAAACCCGCGACCCTGTCACCCTCGCGCGCGATCACGTTGAGGTCGTACTCACCCGCGCGCGTTGCCGGGATGCTGATCTGCGCCGCGCCCTCTCCGCGCGCCAGCGTCTGCGCCGGCAGTTCGACAGCAGCGCCATCCTCCCGGCGCAGCGTCACCTCCGCGACGGCGCCATCCCCTGCGCCCTGCCAGTTGAGCGTCACTGCCTCCTGCGGCAGCGCGTCGCGCTGCAGTTGCCCGGCGCCCGCGGCGAGAGACAGCCTCAGCGCCGGCTCCCGGTCCGCCGCCCAGAGGATCGCTTTGCCGAGACGCATCGCCCACTGGTCGTAGTCGCTCTCCCAACCGAAGCGGTAGTCTATCACCGGAGCCTGCGCGATCCGCACCCCACGCCCCTCAAGCACGTCGAAGGCGCCGGCGCCCTCGATGTCGCTCAAAAACGGCGGCAGGTCAAGCCGGTTCTTATCCTTGAGCAGGCGCTCGTCATTGAGGCCAACGAGCACGAGCCCGGTGCCCTCAGTCACCGCCTCAATCATCGTGTACTGCTGGTCCGCCGGCATGTCCACCGGCTTCACTCCGATGAAGACGAACGCGTCCCACTCCCGCGCGAGCAACTCCTCCATCCGGAGCAGGCCGTTCTCTCCCCCGTGCCAGTCATCGCGCGATGTGTCCACCAGCCGCCCCCAGAAAATCATCTCCGCGTCGAGGTCGAAGCGCTGCTTAAGCTCGATCACCTCGCGCGCGGCAGTGCCACGGCCGTTCACGAAGAACAGCACTCGCGTGGTCCCCTGCGCGTACGGCGTCGCCCAGTCCGTGTGCGGCGAGACGAAGGCGCTGTCCACGCTGTGATCCACCTCAAGCTCAGCGCGATCCTGCGCCCACGCAACCGGGCAGCAGATCAGCGCGATCAGGGCCACGATGAAAAGCAGTCGCTTCATTGCAGAACCTCCCCGTCTATCAACAAGCTCGGATCAAGTCTCACTCGCCCGGCGCCATGCCGAGCGCACCGATGTTGCCACCATCGTCGCCCGCGCCAATCGCCGGGCTTCCCGGCTGCAGGCGGAAGTCACGCTCATCCACTGAGATCACCACCGGATCGGCGACGATGCTGTGCTGCTCCTGCCCGGTCATCTCCCGCCACTGCGGCAGATCGATCGCCACCGCCGCCGGATCGGGGCCTGCGGCGAGGATCGTGCCGATCCCCAGCGCCGGATCAGTGGTGAAGTAGAGGTTGTAGTCGCTCTCAAAGACGCTGCCGGGACTGAGCCAGAAGAACGTGTTGCGGAAGCTCCGATTCTCGTGGAGCAGGTTGTTGACGAAGCGCACACCACTGCGATCGCCGGTCTCACCTATCTGCACCGCTACCACCGACTTGAGCGCGAACGTGTTGCCGCGGATCAGCACGCCCTCGCAATCAAAGAGGCGCACCAGGTAGCGCGCGCCCCAGATGACGTTGCCCTCGATGCGCAGGTCCGAGCACCCAATGACGTGGAGGCCCGAGCCCGCCCAGTGGCCCTTCTCATCGGCGCCGGTGGAGTGATCGTGGCGCGAGGAGATGTGCCGCCGGCAGTTGAGTATCTCCACGCCGCGGCAGTTCGTCAGGTCCATGAGGTGCGGCGAGACGACCCAGTTCGCCGCGCCAATCGCCACGTCGAAGCCGTCGATGGTGATGTAATCGCGGTTGTTCAGCGAGACCAGCGCATCGAGCACGCCGTTGGCCGTCAGCAGCGCCACGCCGTCCCCGTGCCTGCGGAATGTGATGCGCGCCGCAGGCAGCCCGCTGCTGATCGGCGCGATCGCCTGATGATACTCCCCCGGCGCAACAAGCACCGTGTCGCCCGGCTGAACCGCGAAGCAGGCCTGCCGAATCGTGCGCCACGCCCTGTCGGGCGCGAGGCCATCGGCGCTGTCGTCGCCGTCCGGCGAGACGTAGAAGGTGGCTGGCTCGCGCGAGGTGGCGGTTGTACGGAAGGACATCAGTTCACTGGTGGCACCGGGGCCGCGTCGGTTCCACGCCTCGATCATGTACTCATACTCCGTCTCCGGCTCGAGGCCCACCAGCCCGGCGGCATGCACCGACCCCTGCTCCGGATCGCCGACCGTCCGCCACTCCTCCGTGCCGGCCGCGCGGTAGCGCACAGTGCCGGTGGTGTCAAAATTCGGCGTCTCCCAGCGAATGACCGCGCTCTGATGCTGCACGATCTCCGCGCGCGCGTCGGCTATCTGCGGGGGGCGTGAGAGCGCAGGCTCCCAGCCGGCCGGCCTGCCAAAGTCCGCGAGATACCGCGCCGGGCTATCCCAGGCGAGGCGGTAGTCGCCTTCCGCTGCATCCACGAACGCGGGATCGCCGACGATGCTGCGATCCTCCCCGGAGACATTGGCCCCGGCGCCGAAGTAGCAGTTGTTGCCGCCGTAGAAGCTTGCGCCGGAGGCCGCATCGGCGGCCACCTGCGCCTCTCGGTTGAGCGCGAGGATGCAGTCGCGCACCGAGACGTTGCTGCTTTCCGCCAGCGCAAGCCCGGTGCGGTTGCCGCTGAGCGTGCAGTGGTCGATCGCGAGGCCATCGGCGCCTGCGGTGCTGATCGCCGCGCCATCGCAGTCTGTCACCAGCAGCGCCTCAAGCGCATTGTCCTCGCCGCTGACGCGGATGCCGTCACCGGGTGCGCCGGAGACCGTCAGGCCCTCAAGCTTCAGATGCGACCCATCGAGCACGATGCCGGAAAGCGGGAAGCGCTCGCGGCCGTAGGCGCGGATCACGATCGGCGCCTCAGCAGTGCCCGATGCGCTCACCCGAAAAGGCTCGGCATACTCTCCGGCCATCACGTAGAGCGTGTCGCCGGGCTGCAAGGCCTCTGCGGTGCGCGCCAGCGTGGCGAAGGCCAGTCGCTCGGAAGTGCCGGTGTTGCCATCGCTGCCGCCGGGGCCGACGTAGAGCACCCGCGACGAGCCCTCCGGGTAGGCGCCACGATCGCGGCCGCCGGGTCCTGCGCCGACCAGCGGGCTGTCAGACTGCAGGCGGAAGTCGAGCCATGCCGGGTCTGCAAAGCGCGCGGCGGCGATGGCGTCACGGTCACCTGCGCCATGGAAGTTGCCCACGAAGACCTTGTCCTCGTCGAGCCACTCGCCATTCCCGCCGCTGTCGGGCAGTTCGTCCTGCCACGCGATACCCGCGAGCATGACGTTATTGCGCATCACCGTGCGATCTTCGGGCACCCGATCTGCCCACGCGGCCGACTGGCTGTAAATGCTCCCGGTCGCTATGTTGCGCTCGAAGACGGTGCCCTTCACCGGCGGCTTCCAGCGGAAGGAGAGGCTGTCGTTGAGGATGTTGCCGATGAACATGTTGCCGGGCCCGGTGGCGCCGCTGTAGTTGTTCATCGCGTAGTGAAAATCCGACGCGCGCGTGCGCACGGTGGGCGGCGACGGATCGCAGCGGTTGCCGGTGAGCAGGTTGTGATGGCTGCTGCCGTGCATGATGACCGTGCCGCGGAGGGGGTTGGCGAAGCCGTAGTTGTTCCTCACCAGGTTCCGGTTAGCCTCATCGCGGATGGACATGCCATGCTGGGAGTTGGCGAAGAATGCGCAGTCCTCGACCGTGTTGTGCTGGCCGCCCTTGATCAGCACACCCTCCCAGCCATGCTTGAACCAGATGCCGCGCAGGTGCGTATATGCGCCCGTGAGCGCCATCCCCGTCTGCACTCGGCGGCACTCCACGTAGCGCCCATCGCCGGGCCTGCCGTCGGAGAAGTGAACCAGCAGCCTGCCGCCCGCGGTGTCGGCGAACCAGGTGCCGGGAAGCTCGCGCACGCGATCGAGTGAGGTGGCGTTCTGCAGCTCAACCAGCGAGTCGGCCTCCCAGACGTCCGTCAGCTCAAGCTCCGGCAGCGGCGCCTCGTAGACGTAGGGCCATTGCGAAGCTTGGAAGGGACCAATCGGTGCTGCGCAGTTGATGACGACGCGCGCACCGGGTGCCGCCGTGATGACGATAGGGCGACCGGGTTCGCCGGCGGCGGCCATCGTCAGCAGGCGCTCGCGGTAGGTGCCGGCGCCGAGGGTGAGGGTGTCTCCAGCCTGCAGTTGCTTCAGCGCATGGTTCACCGTTGCCCACGCGCTATCCCACGAGGTTCCGTCGGCGGCATCATCGCCCGTGGTCGTCACGAAGAAGCTTCTGCCCGGCTGCAACAGCGGCCCGCAGCCGTACTGCGCCTCGTCAACCTGCATCGGCGCCGCGTAGGCCGCCAGTTCGGGGGCAGTCACGTCGGTGAGGAAACGGTCTGCCGCGTGTGCCAGCGTCCCTGCAGAGATCAGCAGCGCCATCACGTAGAGAAACTTCACGGGTTCCTCCCCGTCAGCCGCGGGATGATTCGCGCGCAGAACCGCTTCGCCGCGGAAGACCGGGCACCTCCCGCGGCGAAGTGGTGGCGGACATCGCGGGCGGCCTACTCGGCGAGCATCTGCACCATCGCCTGCACCTGTGCGAGCGTCTGCAGGCGAAGCTGCTGCCCGGCGCCGGCGTTCATCGTCATCGCCGCCACGACCTCAACCACCTCGGGGTCGCGATCCACCTGTCCGAAGCCGAGTTGCTGGCGCATCTCAGCCACCGCCTGCCTCACTTGCTCGGCAGTCACATTGCGGTTCATAACGCGACTGAGAACATGCGCGACCTGCTCCTCCGTGACCGGACCGCGCTGGAGCGCCTCGGTGAGCCGGTTCATCAACTGCGTGTCCCACTCAAGCCGGTTCTGCCCACGGGCGCGAAGCTGAGCGAGCATCATCTGCGTCGCCCCCGTGCAGTCGCTCTCCGAACGACTGGAACGCGCGCGCGCGAGTGCTTCCTCAGCGGCCGCGGTCATCAGAGCGCCCGCGCTCTGCTGCACGTCCTCCGGGTCGGTGAAGTCGGGCCGCCTCGACTCGCTTTGCCCGTAGCGGTAGCCGTTCCGCGCCTGGTACTGAAGACATTCCTGCAGCACGGCATCGGAAACGCCGTCCGCGTCCGCTCCCGTGCCGTCGCCTCGGGAGATGCGAGCGCAGATCGCCGCCATCGTCGTGCCCTCGGTGACGTCCGCCTCACAGGTGCCATCGCGCAGGCGCGCCTGGGCCATGAAGGGGATCTGTCCGTTGATTCGCGCCTCCACCATCACCCTCTGCCCCACCTCAAGGCCGTAAAATGCGTAGCGGCCGTTGCCGTCGGTCGTTCCGGAGGCGAGCCTCTGCCCACCCGGCTCGGTGCGTACCTCGACCGGGCAGTTAGGGACCGGAATGCCCGCCGGGCCGTCCTGTGCGGGCCCGACCCCGGCCACCTGTACCGCGGGGGCGTAGACTGTGCCGGTGAGGCTTGCGGTGTCAGTACCGCCGGGACCGTCAGCGCTCCCACCTCCGCCCCCACCGCAACCTGTGAGCAGCAGCGCCGCACCCGCGGCCAGCGCAATCACCATCATGATCGTACCGTATCTCATTCGAAGTTCCTCCTGTAGTCAAGCAGAATGTCCTCGTGCCGACAGTCTGCCCCTGAACGGTTGTGCATTCAACCCCCGAGCGTCATTTCGTATAGCCTCACTGGACTATTGTCTGTTCAGGATGACAAACTCCGCCTGCGGTGGTATGCTTCAACTACCATGGACCTGCGTGAGGAGAGCGGGCGCAAAGAACTCGGGCGACGCATCCAGAGCGCGATCGCGCACGCGGGCTACCCGTCGCTGCCGGCCTTTGCGGAGGCGCTCGGCTGCTCGCGCGCGCTCATCTATCAGTATGTGTCGGGTGATGTGCTGGTGCAGCTTGATCGCCTGACCGCGATTGCCGAACTCACCGGCAGGGCACTCGACTGGTTCATCGTGCAGGACCCGGGTGGCGCTGCGGGCGAGATCCAGCGCGTGCAGGCGCAGGTTGATGAACTGGCCTCACGCTGCGAGACACTTGAGGCGGCACTTGCGCGAGAGCGTGGAGCGCGCATTGCCGACGCCGAAGCTGCCCGACGTTCGCTGCTTGAGGCGCTGCAGGAGCTATGCCGGGCGCAGAGGGCTTCCGGCGACATGCACGGGCTGACGAAGAGCGCCGCCCGCTGTGCTGAGATCGCACGCCAGCTTGGCGATGAGCCTGCGCTGATGGCGGCACAGCTTCATGCAGGACATGCCGCTTTCGGCCTCGGGAAGCGCGAGGATGCCGAGGAGGCGCTGCGGAGCGCTTTATCACTGGCACAGGCGCTTTCTGATGAGCGGGCGGAGCTTGCGGCGCGGCAGGAACTCGTGCGCGTGCAGCAGGCCTCAGGGCGGCTCGAAGAGGCGCGCGAGCAGGCGGCGGAGCTTGCTGCGACCGAGCGCTGGTGGCCGCGCTGGGCCGGGCGAGTCGCCATGGCCGCCATCGACGAGCAGCGCTGCGACCTGCCCTCGGCGGAGGCGCTGCTGGATGAGGCGGAGCAGATCATCGCCGAGCCCGAAGCTCCGCTCGAACATGTTGCGATCGCGCGCGTCTACGTGTTGTCGAACCGCGTGAACCTGCTGCTGGCGCGCGGACACTATGCCGACGCTGACCGGGAGGCGCAGAGGCTGCACGAACTCGCCGCCGGCGCAGGATTGCCCGACCAGGTGCGGGAGGCGACGCTAAACCGCGCCATCGCAGCACTGAGGCGGGACGATTCGGAGCGAGCGGGCGAACTGCTGCAGCAGCTAAGGGAATGGGCGGAGCTTGCCGGCGATCGGCGTATCGCCGGACTCGCCGCGATCTTTGAGGCCGAGCGCCTGCTGCGCACCGGAGAGCCGGTGTCTGCCAGGCGGCTGGCGATGGACGCGATTGAACTTGGGAACGGCTCGATCAATGGCGCGATGGTCGCCGAGGCCGAGCTTGTTCTCGGCATGGCCTGTATTGCCGACGATCTGTACGAAGATGCGACGTATCATCTGACACACAGTCACGAGCGCGCCGGGCGACTGAGGCTGCAGCGGATAGCAGTCGCCTCGGCACTGCGTCTCGCGGAGGCAAAGTCCAGGCTCGGTGAAGCGGACGCCACGGGGGACCTGCGCGAGGCTACCGAGGCTGCTCGCGGTTTCGGGTATGATGATCTTGTGGCGGAGGGCGAAGAGATGCTGAAGCATCTGCCCGATGTCGGTCCCGGAGGTAATTCAGAATGAACGCGGCGTCGCGAATCTCTTCAGCGGCGATTATCAGCCTCATCCTGCTTCTTCTCGCAGGCTGCGGGGGCGATTCTCTGATCGCCTACACCGGCGGCGGCCTGCCTCCCGGCGAGCCCGACCTCGGTGGCGTGGTAGTTGCCTCCGTGGATGACGCGGTGGCGACCGCTCAGGCCGTAGTGGAGACGATCCCTGACGATGCGGAGCGCATTGGCGGCGCCCGGGTCACGCTGATGCGCGGGCAGCGCGTAGTCGGCCATGCGGTCACGGGCGAGAGCGGCTACTTCCGTTTCGAGGCGCCTGATTCCGGCAGCTACACGATCGTCGTTGATCCGCCCGCCGGGCGCGAGGACCTGCGGGGACTGCAGCGCAGTGTCTCCCATCTGCGCGGACAGCGGACCTTCGTCGTCATTGACCTGCCACGTGCAGACCCGGCCCCGGACAATCCGGGGCCGGGGCCGGGCCGCTGATCTCCCGATAGCGCGAGCATCTGGCAGGTCTGGACCATCTTCCTGAGGAATACCGATTGCGCCCATTATTCAGCGACCTCGTCTCCTCAGGGGAGATCATCAGATGAACGAATACGCGCTCTCAACGTGGCTGGTTGGCAATGTCGAAGCAGAGGCCGCGATTCGGCTGATGGCCGACGCCGGCTTCACTCAGATTGAGCTATCCGCCGGGTGGGCCCCGATCGTGGCGCAGTGGGAGAGTGCGCCTGAAGAGACCTGCGCGCGGCTTGCCGACGCAGGTATTACCGTTCCCTCCGTGCATTGCCCCCGGATGGGCCGCCAGATAGATCTCCTCGATGACGACTCGCGCATTGCCTCGGTACAGGAAGACATACGTTACTTCGGGCTGATGCAGGCCTCCGGCATCCCGGAGATCGTCATCCATCCGGTGAGCGGTGGTGCGGACAGGAGTGATGAGGCATGGGCCGCGACGCCCGCTCAGTCGCGCAAGTCGCTTGAGGCGCTGGCGGACGCGGCAGAGGAAGCCGGTTTGAGGCTGGCGGTGGAGAATCTTGGTCGCGATGGCCATCCCGGCTCAACCATGGCCTCGATCCTCGAACTGATAGACGGCCTCGGCGATCATGTCGGCCTCTGCATGGACATCGGGCACTCGCAGCAGGCGCAGTTGGACCTGCTGGATGAACTGCAGATCGCGCTCTCCTCGGGCAAGCTCTTCACGCTCCATCTGCACGATGTGGACATTGATGGCAAAGACCACCGGATCCCCGGCGAAGGCTGTCTCGATTTTGTACCTTTCTTGCAAGCTCTGCGCGATCAGAAGTATAATGGTGGAAGGACCCTCGAGGTCTCAGCAGCGCCGGCGGAGACGGTCGAAGAGCGCATCGATATGACTGCCGCGGTGCGAGAGAGTTGGCAGCGGCTGTAGCGGCCACGTCTACAGGTTTTTCCACGCAGCGGGGATCGTCGATAGCAGAACCACGTGCCCGGCAATACGATCACTCCATGTCGTTCGCAATAGGAAAGGCAACAATGCAGACCTCTGAGCACAGCACCACTGTGCCACTTAAGGCCATCTTCGTCAGCATACTTCTTGTGTTGACAGCCGCGGGCGCGTTCTCGGCTGCCATCACCGTTGGTCCCACCGGGCCGCCCACCTTCGACTATGCGTCTATTCAGGCGGCGATCACTGCTGCTTCGAACGGAGACGCGGTTCAGGTGGCGGCAGGAACCTACAACGAGCTCGTCATGTGGGACAACAAGGACCTTCAGCTGATCGGGGCGGGGGCAGACGTAACGACCATTAACGGAAACTCCACTGTCCCCGTGGTGTTCATCCACGACGTTTCTGCAACCGCCAGCTTCTCCGGTTTCACAGTCACCGGCGGAACAACCCGGGGAGGAGTGTGGCTGCAAAGATCCTCCCTGACCTTCAGCGACAACGTCATCACCGGAAACCACACGCAGGCCGACGGTGGCGGGATGCGGATCGATTGGGGTTCGCCCACGATCCTGCGCAACCATATCTACGGCAATAGTGCGGACGGACCAGGCGGAGGCATATTCATGTTTATGTGCACCTCCCCGCTCCTGGTGGAGAACGTGATCCAGAGCAATGTGGCCCCACACGGTGGGGGCATATTCGTCACCGGGACGACCAACCTCCAGATCACCGACGGCGTCATCGAGCATAACGATGCTCTGGCTCCGGCCCGTGGCTACGGCGCCGGTATGTATCTCGCGAATACAGGCGCCGCAGTTGAGGGCGTGACATTCAACTACAACCGCGCCATACACGGCGGAGCAATCTACTTCGCGGACGGATCTCTGGCCTCTAGTCTGTCAGTAGGAGATTGCCTGTTCCAGGGCAATAGCGCGAGCGGTTATGGCGGGGCGATTGCGGCCGCTGCCGGGGCAAGCTGCACTATCGATGACTCGATCTTCGCCTCAAACCAGGCCGGTAGCGGCATTCTCGTCATGGGTACGCCAGGACACGTCATGGGCTGCCTGCTGCACCGCAATACCTGCGATCCGTTTGCCCCACAGGTGCTCACCGCTGCCGCAGTCACCATAGACCGCTGCACTCTGGCCGCGCCTGCCGGCTGTTCGGCCATGGTAGAAGCGACGAGCGGCGCACTCACAATCACCAACTCCATCGTGGAGTCTGGCTACTTCGTCGGGGTCGCCGTGGTTGGAACCCCACTCAACATCTCCAACTCCAACGTCTATGGCCAGGGGCTGCTCTACCGCGGTATACTCAATCAGACTGGTCTCAACGGCAACATCTCCGTCGATCCAAAATTCGCAAGCCCCGAGACCGCTGATTTCCATCTCCGTTCAGCCATCGGTCGCTACACCCCCGGCGGATGGGTGACCGATCCGCCGCAGCAACATAGCCCATGCATAGACAAAGCAGACCCTGTCGCGGACCATTCCAACGAATCCGACTGGCCGGCGGGGCGGCTGAATATGGGCGCATACGGCAACACCGCGGAGGCGTCGAAGGGCGGCAATGTGCAGCCCTATGGCCTGGTGGTAGAGGTTATGCCCGCGTCCCCTGAGACGACGCAGCCGCTCGTGTGCAGCATCGTCACGCCGGCCGTGGACCCGAACGTCGATCCGGTCACCTACCGCTACGAGTGGTACGAGGATGGCGTGCATCGCCCGGCCTATGATGGTATGACGACGCTTCCCGCCGACGCCACTGAACCGGGCAACATGTGGAAATGCGTGGTGACGCCGACGGACGGCCTGCTCGATGGGACGCCCGCCCAGGCGGAGGTACACATCTCCGGTCTGATTCAGGTTCCCGCCGAGTATGCGACCATCCAGGGGGGAATCGACGCCGCGTGGGATGGCGACGAGGTGCAGGTTGCGTCGGGGACGTACAACGAGGACATCACGTGGGCCGGCAAGGACATCCGGGTCTCCACGCGGAACGGCGGAACGATCAACGGCAGCGGCCAGACCAGCGTGGTAACGATCTCCGATGTACCTGCGTCGGCCAAGTTTTCGAACTTCGTGGTCAAAGGCGGCTCCGCCAACAACGGTGGAGGCCTGCATGTGACGGATTCTTCGCTGGAGATGTCCCTGATTACTGTTTCGGAGAATGCCGCTCAAAGCCGCGGTGGCGGCGTCTACATCGAGGGTGGCGCGCCGACCTTCACCAACGGAGTGGTGGCTCACAGCCAGTCAGGCGGCGACGGAGGCGGCATCTACGTGATCAACTCCGATGCCTCCATAATCGGCAATCATCTCATGTTCAACAATGCGACCGGCGATGGTGGTGGGATTTGCATCGATGGCGGCACGACGAAAGTAAGCCAGTGCTACATCGCCTCAAACACGGCGGGACGCGATGGAGGCGCGATAGTCCACAAGAGCGGCACGAGCGACATCTACCGGTGCAAGTTCCAGTATAACACCTCCACCCGCAACGGGGGCGCGGTCTGCATATACGCACCTCTGACGCGAATGTCCGAGAACAGCTTCGTCGAGAACACTCTCGGGGGAGGCACCGGCGTCGCTGTTGGTGGTGGCGTGTTCATCGACCGGCAGGCAGCCTGGCCAATCTTCCCCATCTCCAACAACTTGTTTGCAGGGAACCGGGGCTCCGACGGCCCGGCCATCTGCATCAATGACACACAGGGCAGCAACTGGGAACTGACCAACTGCACCATGGCCGACAATGTTGGCGGGGCGTTCCGCATAGAGACGGGAAGCGCCACTATCAGCAACTCAATAGTCTGGGCCAACACTGACGGCACACCTCTGCAGGGGAACATAGACGTAGATTACTGCTGCATCGGACCTGACGCAGTTAACGTAGGGGGCACCGACAACTTCAATGCAGACCCCCTCTTTGTAGACGGCGGGGTAGATGGCTACCACCTCAAGTCGGTCTTCGGACGCTGGAACCACTGGAGCCAATCGTGGATTGTGGATGACGAACACAGCCCCTGCATAGACAATGGCGACCCGGCCTCGGACTTCTCGCGCGAGTCGGACCCCAACGGTGGGCGTGTCAATCTCGGCGCCTGGGGGAACACCGAGACCGCGTCAAGGGGAGGGAATGTGCCGCCGACACAGCCGGTGGTGGACATTCAGCCCGACGCACCGCTCACCACCGATGACCTGCTGCTCACGGTGGTAACCGAGTCGACCGACCCGAACCTCGATCCCGTCACTCTCACACGCCGCTGGTTCCTCGACGGCGTGCATCAGGCGGATCTTGACGATGCCACGACGGTGCCCGCAGGCCGCACCGTGAAAGGCCAGGTGTGGCGTTACGAGATGACGCCCAACGACGGCCAGGTAGACGGCCCCACAGGCTTCGACGAGCTGACGATCGGCAACACCGTGCCGGGGCCGGTGGTGGCGGAGATCACGCCGACCGCGCCTCTCACCACCGATGACCTGCAGGTGAGTGTGACCGGCGGCGACGATCCCGATGATGACACGATCACCCACCGCTACCGCTGGTCTCGCGACGGTCAGCCGCAGGCCGACCTTGATGATGCCACGACGGTGCCCGCCGCACAGACCGCCAACGGCGAGACGTGGCGCTGCGAAGTGACGCCGAATGATGGCGAGGCCGACGGCCCGACCGCCTTCGATGAAGTGACGATCGGCAACACCG
>JAAYJW010000084.1 GCA_012522765.1 candidate division WS1 bacterium
CACACCGGCCTCGCCACCAGCGGCTGCGGGCTGAACTGGCACTGGCAGGGCGACATCCTCTCGCCGCCGGATGCGGGTTGGGACAGCTACTGCACGCGCATCGGCGCGATCCTGCGCACCGAGGCGGGCTTCGTGGGCTTCTACGATGGCTCGGCGTCGGTGGAGGAGAACTATGAGGAGCGGGCGGGGCTGTGCGTCTCCTACGACCTGCGCAACTGGGAGCGCGTGACGCGGAAGATGCCGTGGGTGCAATCCCCGCACGGCTGCATCCGCTACATCGAGGCGGTCCCGGTGGGTGAGGCGATCTACTACTACTACGAGTGGACGCGCGAGGATGGCTCGCACGAGCTTAGAGTGACGCGCACGGAGGTGGCCTGAGGTCGAACTGAGGCTGCCGGGATTGAGGGGGGATGAGCAAGTGACATGTGAGATCATCTGCGGAGCTGCCGGCTCAGGCAAGTCCGAGGCGGTGCTGGAGCAGTATGTGCGCGCGATCGCCGAGGGCGGCGAGGATGCGGCGCTGCTGCTGCTGCCGACCCGCCTTGCCTGCGCACATGCGCGAGAGAAGCTTGTGACCGACCGGCGACTACCGGGACTGCTCGACCAGCGCATACTGACCTTCCCCGATCTTGCGGACCTGATCCTCCACGCCAACCGGGCACAGGCTGCCGCCATCAGCGGTCTGCAGCGGCGGATGCTGATGCGGGCGGTGATTGACGAAGTGCGGGCCGAGGGGAGGCTGCCCTCGCTGGCGCCGGTGAGCGATCTGCCGGGGCTGGTGGACAGCCTGTGCGAGCTGGTGGAGGAGATCAAGCGCACCGCGCTGCGCCCGGAGCAGTTCGCGGAGCGCCTGCGCCGAAGTGGCTCGGATGATGGACGAGGCGCTGAGCTTGCCCGCGTCTACGCGCGCTACCAGCAGCGGCTGGTGGAGCGCGATCTGTATGATGACGCCGGGCGATTCTGGCAGGCGCGCGACGAACTGAAGGCGGGCCACCGGCGACCCTTCGAGGCGCTGCGCCTCATCCTCGTGGACGGCTTCGACGACTTCACCACCACGCAGCTTCAGGTGCTCCGCGAGCTGATCTCCGGCGGCGACTGCAGGCTGGTCATCACGCTGTGCCTCGAAGCGAACGATGCGCGGCGGCCGGAGCTTTTCACGCGCACCAGGCGAACGATGAAGCGGCTGGAGGAGGAGCTTGGCGCGGCGGAAGTCAGGTGGCACTCAGGCAAGGCGGCGGGGCCGCTGGCGGCGATGGGCGAGCGGCTCTTCGCGGAGGGGGAGAGCGATGAGGTGGCGCCGGGCGTCGAGCGCGTGCGGCTCATCGAGGCGACGGGGCGACGGATGGAGGTCCGGCAGGTGCTCGGGCGGGTGAAGGACCTGCTGCTTGAGGGCGTGGCGCCGGAGCGGATGACGCTGATGGCGCGGGACCTCGGCGGCTACTGCCGGCCGCTGCTGGAGGTGGCGCGGGAGCTTGGGGTGCCGCTGCGGCTGCGGGGCGAAGTGCCGGTGGGGGCGCGGCCATCGGTGCAGGCGATCCTCGACGTGGTGCGCGTGCCGGCGGGGCTGCTGAGGGCCGACGAAGTGATGCGGCTGCTCAAGTCAAGTCACTTCGACCGCGCCATCCTCGGCGACGAGGAGCTTGAGCCGGATGAGATCGAGCGCGTCTGCGCGGCTGCGAAGATCATCGGCGGGCGCGATGCTGAGGACCCGGTGCGGCACTGGCGAGAGCGCCTGCAGACCTGTAGGGCGCGCCTGCAGCGGGAAGAGCGCGCGCGGCGCGATGGCGGCCCTGACGACGAGCGGCAGTGGTTCCACGGCAGCGACGAAGAGCTTGCGGCGGAGCTTGAGCTGGTGGAGCGCGTCGAGGAGGCGCTGACGCGGCTGTTCGGGGCATTCGCACCGCTCTACGCGGCCGACGATCTGCCCGCGCTGGTGGAGGCGCTGGCGGGGGTGATGAAGCGGCTCGGCACCTCGGCGGCGGTGGCAGGTGGAGATGACCCCGCGGCGGGCTCGGCGAACATCGCTGCGGCCGGGAAGCTGCTGGAGGCGCTGCGGGAGCTTCATGCGATGCCGGAGCAGCTTGGGACTGCGCCGAGGCTCAGCCTGCAGGAGTTCCGCGATGAGTTGGTGCGGCTGGCGCGGACGACCAGCTTTGCACCTGCGGGCGCAGCCGGGGGCGTGACTGCGCTGGGGGTGGACCAGGCGCGGCAGCTTCAGTTCGATCATGTCTTTGTGCTGGGGATGGCGGAGCGGGAGTTCCCGCGGGCGGCGCAGGAGGATGCGCTGCTGGGGGATGACCGCAGGCGGGAGCTTGCGGCCGCGGGGATCGCGCTGGACCCGCGCGGTGATAGCGTCTACGACGATCAGCTATTGTTCTACCGCATCGCCGCCGTGGCGCAGGAGAGTCTCACGCTGAGCTATCCGCGCACGAACGCGGAGGGGCAGGAAGTGCTGCACTCGTGGTACGTGGACGAGGTGCGGCGGTGCTTCGGAGGCGCGCCGGAGCCGGAGCGTTTCGGGCTGGCGGAGACGATCCCGGGCTTTGCGCAGGTCGCGGGTGGGCGGGAGATGCTCGAGCGCGCGCTCTTTGAAGCGTACGGCGCCGACCCTCTGCTGGATGCACGCGACGTGGATGGGGCTCAGAGGGCGCTGACGATCGCAGCGGCGGCGGATGGGGCGCTGCTGGATGCGCTGCGCGGGATGATCGAGGTGGAGGACAGACGCTCGGGCTTCGATGCGCCGGATGAGTATGACGCGCGGCTGACGGACAGGGCGGCGGTGGCGGAGGTGGCGCGGCTGTTCGGGCCGGGGCGTTATTTGAGCCCGAGCGCGCTGAGCAACTACGCGCGCTGCCCGTTCGCGTTCTTCGCGGAGCGGGTGCTGGGGCTGAACGTGCTGGAGGAGCCGACGGAGGACGTGGAGGCGATGCAGCTTGGCAGCATCGTGCATCGCTGCCTCAGCGCGTTCTTTGACGGCTGGAAGGCCGAGCGCGAGGACTGCCGGCTGGCGGAGGGCGATCTCAAGCGCGCGCGGGCGCTGATGGATGAGATGGTGACGTGGGCCTTCGAGGACGAGGTGCGCGCGGGGACGGTGGGGGACGAGGCGGTCTTCGCGGTCGCGCGGGAGAACGTGCGCCGCGATCTCGCGCTGTGGCTGGAGCACGAGGTGGGGAGCGTGCAGTCTGAGGGGCATACTGCGTGGCGCTGGGAGCAGTCCTTCGGCTTCGGGCGGCTGGCGCCGGTGGTGATCGGCGAGGGGGAGGGGCAGGTGCTGCTGAGGGGTCGGGTGGACAGGATTGACCTGCTGGAGCCGGTGGGCGGTGCGCCGGCGTTTGCGGTCTACGACTACAAGACGGGCTCGATCCCGGCGAAGGCGCGGATGGGCGATGGAGGCGATCTGCAGTTACCGGTCTACGCGCTGGCGGCCAGGCAGATCGTGGATCAGCCGAACGCAGTCTGCGCCGACTGGGGCTACTACGGCGCGAAGCGTCCGATCGCGCTGAAGAACCGGCCGGGGAAGAAGACGCCGGTCGAGGAGATCGAGGGGTACATCGCCAGCGCGAGCGAGTTCGTGAAGGCGTATGCGGCGGCGATCCGCGCCGGATGCTTCACGCCGCAGTCGCCGGGGCGCTGCACGGGCAGTTGCGACTTCGCGTGCATCTGTCGCTGGGACGACTACCGTTTCGCGCGCAAGGAGGGGGGCGAAGAGCATGAGTGAAGAGCGCGTTCCGCTGACAGACGAGCAGGTGGCCGAGCGGGTGCGGGACCTGAGCCGAAGCTGGGTGATGACCTCCGGCGCGGGCTGCGGGAAGACCTATCAGATGGTGCAGCGCTACGTGGCGATCATCGAGGCCGGGGTGGATGTCACGCGGATCATCGCAGTGACCTTCACGGAGAAGGCCGCCGCGGAACTGAAGGCGCGGGTGCGGGGCAAGTGCCGGGAGATGGCGGGCGATCGGGGTCTGCCGGAGGAGGAGCGCGAGCGCTGGACGAAGGCGGCCCGGCAGCTTTCGCTTGCGCCGGTGACGACGATCCACGGTCTCTGCGCGCGGCTGCTGCGGGAGAACGCGGTCGCGGCGGGGCTCGATCCGCGCTTCACTCCGCTGGATGAGACGGCGCAGCAGATGCTGCTCGACGAAACGGTGCGGGAGATGCTGCTTGAGCGGCTGCATGCGGGGGAGAAGACCGCGCAGGCGGTGGTGGCGCGATGGGGTCTTGCGGGCGCGCAGACGCTGCTGGCGGGGCTGGTGAACGATCGCGAGGAGATCGGGCGGCTGCTGGCCGAGCCGCCTTCAGCGCAGGAACTGCTGGAGCGCTGGGAGGCGGAGTGCGAGCGGGTGTACGCCGAAGTGCTGGATCGGCTGATGTCCACCGAACAGTGGGCGGAGGCGGCAGCGTGCCTGCTGTCGGTGGAGACGTGTGAGATGGAGGATGACGCGGCGAAGCGGCACTGCCGGGCGGTGACGGCGCTGGAGATCGTGACGGACGAGGCGCGGCCGGTGGGGGAGAGAGTGAGCGCCTTCGGCGAGTGCCTGGCGGCGGCGCGCAAGGGGAACGTGGGGCGCAAGGACAACTGGGCGGGCCGGCTGGAGGATCACGAGACGATCAAGAGCGGATTGCTGGCGCTGAGCGAGCTGAAGGATGCCTGCAAAGAGGCGAAGATCGTCTTCCCCGCGCTTGAGGATGAGGAGACGGCGGAACTTGCTTCGGCGGTGCTGGTGGAGGCACGGGCGGCGCTGCGGGCGTACGAGGCGGCGGCGCGCGAGGCATCGGCGCTGGACTTTGCGGACCTGCAGATCAAGGCGCGGGACCTGCTGCTCAGGCAGCCGGAGGTGCTGGCACGGGTCCGTCGGCGTTACGAGCATGTGCTGGTGGACGAATTTCAGGACACGAACCGCCTGCAGCGGGAGATCGTGTGGCTGATCGCCGGAGGCGATCCGGTGACGGGCGCGCCTCCGGCTCGCGGCGGGCTGTTCGTGGTGGGCGATGCCAAGCAGTCCATCTACGGCTTTCGCAACGCGGATGTGACGGTGTTCAACGAGACGATTGATGGCTTCGAGGGCTACGCCGTGGCGGGTTCGATCCCACTGGAGGTGACGCGGCGCAGCCATCCGGGGCTGGTCGGGTTCTTCAACGATCTCTTCGCGCGCCCGGAGGTGATGGGCTGCGAGCGCAAGGAGCTGTTCGAGGCGCATTACGAAGCGGTGAGGGCGCACCGGGCGCAGCACGCGATGCCCGCGGATGCGGAGCTGATCCTCATCCCGCAGGATGAACTTGGCGGTGGTGACGAGGAGGACGGCGCCAACACGCGTGATATGCGGATACGCGAGGCGGAGGTGCTGGCCGCGCGCATCCGGGAGCTTGTTGATGACCCGTCGGTGCGGGTGCTCGATCGCGACAGCGGCGAATGCCGGCGGGCGGAATACCGCGACTTCGGCATGCTCTTCCAGGCGATGTCGGACGTGGGGATCTACGAGTATGCGCTGCGGCGGGCGGGGGTGCCGTTCTACACGGTGGCGGGTCGCGGGTTCTTTAACCGGCAGGAGGTGCGCGATTGCCTGAGCCTGCTGCGCGTGCTGGAGAGCACGGCCGATGAGGTGGCGCTGGTGGGTGCGCTGCGCTCGCCGCTGTTCGGGCTGTCGGATGACACGATCTTCTTCCTCACGCGCGAGATGGGCCCGCTCGTAGACGCGCTGCGGCTCGCGGCGGATGGCCAGCACTCGTGGCAGGAGCACCTGCGCGGGGAGCAGCCTGCCCGCATCAGGCGCGCGCGCGAGGTGATCGAGCGCCTGCGGGCGGTGCGGCATCACCTGGGGCTGTCGGAGCTGGTTGAGCGGATGCTCGCGGAGACCGGACTGGCGGCGCTGCACCTCACGCAGTTCGCCGGGCGGCAGGCGGCTGCGAACCTTGGCAAGCTGGTGGAGCTTGCGCGGTCCTTCGAGGAGGGCGGGGCCTTCAGCCTGCGGGAGTTCATCACTTATCTGTCGGACCTTGTGCTGCAGGAGCATCGCGAGGGGCTGGCGGACGTCTTCGAGGAGGCCGCGAACGTCGTCAAGCTAATGACGGTGCATAAGGCGAAGGGGCTGGAGTGGCCGATCGTGATAGTGCCGGACCTCGGGAGGACGCCGAGGGGCGGAGGCGAGTCGGTGCTGGTGGATGCGCGGCTGGGGGTAGTGCCGAAGATGGAGGACCGCGAGGGGAATCAGAGCCGGGGCGCAATCGGCGAGATCATCCGGGCCCGCAGCGGCGAGAGGGAGGAGGCTGAGCGCCGGCGGCTGCTCTACGTAGCCGCGACACGGGCGCGGGACATGCTGATCATGTCCAGCGGCGTGTCGCTCAACAAGGACGGAGGGCTGAAGAGAGGCGGCCTGTGGCTGCAGTGGGTGACGGAGGGGCTGGGGATTGACTGTGCCGAGGTGGAGGACGGCAGCGTGCTGGGCAGCGAGCGGTGGCGGCTGAAGGTCCGCCGACTGGTGGAGGGGCCGGCGCTCGGCGGCAGCGAGCGATTGCCGCGCGCGCCGCTGTCGCTGATAGATGATGCGCTCGATGCCGCGGAGGCGGGCGATGTTGAGCCGCTGCCGAGGCGGGTGCGCGAGATCAGCCCGGCGGATCTGCCGGCGCGCAGCCTGTCGGTGACGGCGCTGCAGGACTACCGCAAATGCCCGCGGCTGTTCTACCTGCGGCACATGCTCGGGCTCGCTGAGGCGCCCGGTGGAGGCGATTGGCTGCAGGGAGTTGAGGCGAGCCAGCGGGGCAACATCGCCCACCGTGCGCTGGAGATGATCGGCCGCGAGGGAATGATCGCCGACCGCGACAGCATCCTGCAGACGCTGGAGATCGCAGCGCGTGAAAGCGGTCTCGCTCTCCTCCCGCCGCAGCACCGGAAGGGGCTCTTTGAGGCCATCGAGTGGTTCCTGACTGAGGAGGGGCTGTACGAGCAGTGGATCGCGGGCGCGGGACGTCTGCGCGCCGAGGTGCGTTTCGCGGTGCCGCTGGCGGGGATCACGGTCGAGGGGACCATTGACGCGCTCGCGGAGGACCACGACGGCGCGTGGCGCATCCTCGACTACAAGACGAGTGCACGTGCGACGTCCGAGGAACAGATCGCGGGCTACCGCGGGCAGGTCGGGCTGTACTGCGCGGCGGTGGAGGGTCGGACGGGTGCGCTTCCGGCAGACGCGGCGCTGGTGCTGCTGGATGATCGGCGGCTGTGCCGGGTCTCGCCCATCGAGGCGGCGGGCGAGGCGCTGAGGGTGCTGGAGGAGACCGTGGCGGGGTTGCAGGCCGGGGAGTTCGAGCCGCGGGATGGCTGTGATGTGCAGCATTGCCCCCTTGCCTATGCCTGCCGCTGAAGGTAGAATGCTAACCATGTTGCAGATACCCCGGCGGACCACTGCGTCCGCGGGGCGACAGTACGCCTGCATGACCGCAATCGAGAGGTGCCCGATGCGCTGGCATATCGCTCTGCTGGCAGCACTATTCACCGCCGGTCTCTTCGGCTGCCGCAATGACGCGTCATCGCTGCGGCAACTGCAGTCAGCGGTACGCAGCGATCCCGGCTCGGTGGAGGCGCGAGTGGCGCTGGGGGATGCCTACTACGAGGCCGGTGACCTCCACGACTCGTTCATCCAGTTCTCAACCGCTCATTCGATCGCCCCGGATTCCTACCCGGTGCTGTACGGCCTCGCGCGGGCCCAGGAGGCGCTGGGGGATAGCGACGCCGCGCTGGAGCGCGCGACTGAGGCGGTTGAGCTCAACCCCGAGGGCGTGGAGGCGCTGAACCTGCAGGCGAGGCTGCTGCTGGCGGATGAGCCGGGGCGCGCGGCGGCGATCCTCGAGCGGGCGCTCAAGTTCGAGCCGACCAATGAAGAGGCGCTCAAGCAGCTTAGCATCGCCTATCTGCGGGATGAGCGCATCGAGGCCGCGAACGCCGCGGCGAAGCGGGCGGCCGAGTCGCTGCCCCAGTCCGCCGAAGCGCAGATGAACCTCGCGCTGGTGAAGGTGGCGCAGAACCAGTCCGCGGAGGCGGAGCGGCTGTTGCGCAAGGCGATGGAGCTTGAGCCGAGCAACGCCGAGGCGCCGCTGCGGCTCGCTGAGCTTTTTGTGCGCGATGGCCGCAAGCTCGAAGAGGCGGTGGAACTCGCGGACAAGTCGTCGCAGCTTGACCCCGGCGACGGGAACCCGGAGGTGCTGGCGGCGATTGCGCTGCGCAGGCTCGATCGCAACGAGGAGGCCGTACGCCGGTTGCATACCGCCGCGAC
Organism: candidate division WS1 bacterium; assembly: GCA_012522765.1. Lineage (GTDB taxonomy): Bacteria > Armatimonadota > Zipacnadia > Zipacnadales > UBA5352 > UBA5352. Next base: position 8,262 of record JAAYJW010000084.1, read on the forward strand.
GGCGTATCCGCGCAACATCCGCCTGTGGCTGATGCTCTCGTCGGCGTATGGCGACCTTGGCGATGAGGAGGCAGCGGCACAGGCCGCCACCATGGCCTACAGATTCGCTCCCCGGCGGGCAGTCCGTGACCGGGAAGATCCCGGACCGCTCGGGATTGACTGGGAGGACGAGGCGTCGGTGCCGCAGTAGTGGCGGCGGCGCAGCGCGCCCTGCCCCTGAAAGATACGGCCATTCATCGAGCCTGGAGGTAATACGATGTCCCGCACGCAGGCAACACAGCTTGAGGATCTGCAGCGGCTCGTCAGGGAGCGTGACGATCAGATCCGGGCGATCCAGCGGATCACCGGCGCCCTCGGCAGCATCGTGAAACAGCAGGACCTGATCCGCGAGGCGCTGGAGGTTTCGATGGAACTGGTGGACGCGGGCGCGGGCTCGATCATCCTCTTCGACGAAGATACCGGCAAACTCGTCTTCACGCACGTGGTCGGGCCCAGGGCCGACCAACTGGTGGGGATGGAGCTTGACCCTGACCAGGGCATCGCTGGCGCCGTCTTCCGCTCGGGTGAGTTGCGCATTAGCGAGGATGTGAGCACGGAGAAGGATCACGACGCCCAGGTGGGAGAGAAGGTCCACTACCTGACGAAGAACATGGTGACGGTCCCTCTCAAGAGCGTGGAGGGCGAATCGATTGGCGTGATGCAGGTGCTCAACAAGGCAGACGGGATCTTTGAGGAGTCGGACGTGAACATCCTCTCGATCCTCGGCGCGCAGATCGCCTCGGCGGTTGAGACCAGTCGCCTGCATGAGCAGGCACGCCTCGCTGAGGTGATTCAGTTCATCGGGCACATCAGCCATGATGTCAAGAACATGGTCACCCCGGTGCAGACCGGTGCCGAGACGCTGCAGTTCATGCTCGAAGACATGTTCCTGCAGCTTGACGCGCTCTCGGGTAACGGGGATAGCGAGTGGCGCGACCAGCTTCAGGGCGCCACCTGCGAGGTGCGTGACTTCTACCCGGAGATGATCTCGATCATCGTGGATGGCTCGACGAACGTGCAGGAGCGGACGAAGGAGATCTCCGACTGCATCAAGGGTATGATCAGCAAGCCGGTCTTCGCGCCGGTGGACATCAACGCGCTGATAAGGCGTGTGATCAAGCCGCTCAGCCTCGTGGCTGAGGATAGCGGCGTGACGCTCGACGAGGAGCTTGCGGAGGGCCTGCCACCGGTGACGGTTGATGAGAAGCAGCTTTACAACGCGATCTACAATCTCGTGAACAATGCCATCCAGGCCTGCGAGGAGGGCGATTGCGTGACCATCAGCAGCGGAGTGCGGGTGGACAAGCGGTGGCCGGAGGGCGAGTGCGCATGGCTGGCGGTGGCGGATACCGGCTCGGGCATTCCGGACCATGTGCGGGCGAAGCTGTTCACCGATGATGCCATCAGCACCAAGCCCGGAGGGACCGGGCTGGGCACGCGGATCATCGGGAACGTGGTTCGTGCACATGGCGGCATGATTGACGTAGAGAGCGAGATCGGCGAGGGGACTGTCATGACCGTCAAGATCCCGCTGACGCGGGAGGAGAGTGGGTAGGGGAGGACTCCACGGCGGCAACGGCGGGCCTCACCCCCCCGGCCCCCCTCTCCCTGCAGATCGCTGCGCGATCTGGGGCGGGACGAGGGGGGAGTAACGGCTACAGCTCTTGGTCCGGTCCACAACGGCCCGGACCGCAGAGACCAGAACTCGCAGGGAGAGATGTGATTCGATGAATGACTTTACCTTCTTCAACCCGGTGCGCGTGTTGTTCGGTTCGGGTAGCTTCGATCAGATCGGCGAGCGCGTCGCCGGGATCGGCAAGCACGCGATGCTCGTAACCGGACGCTCCGCCGCGCGCAAGTCCGGCCTGCTCGATCGCGCCACGGGGCTGCTTGAGGCCGCTGGCGTGGATGTCACCGTCTTCGACCGGATCATGCCCAACCCGACCGACGAGATCGTTGACGAGGGCGGGGAGATGGCCCGTCGCGAGGGCGTTGACGTGATCGTCGCCCTCGGTGGCGGCTCCTCGATGGACGCCGCAAAGGGCATCGCCATCGCGGCCACCCATGAGGCACCGATCAGCGAGTTCCTGCGTGTGCAGGATAAGCGTACGCCCACCGAGGCGACGCTGCCGATCATCTGCGCCACCACCACCTCCGGCACGGCGTCGGAGGTCACTCCCTTCGCGGTCATCAGCACCGTCAGCGAGACGATGAAGAGCGCGATCGCGAACGACTTCATCTATCCGCGCGTCGCGATCATTGACCCTGAGCTGACTATCACCTGTCCTGCTTCGGTGACCGCCAACACAGGCGCCGACGTGCTGGCGCACGCGATGGAGGGCTATTTCTCCACCGCCGCCAGTCCGCTGACGGACCTCTTCGCCGAGCGCGCGATCTACCTCGTCGGCCGGCATCTGCCGCGCGCGGTGGAGGCCTGCGGCGATCTGCAGGAGCGCGAGCAGATGTCCTTCGCGAACCTCTGCGCCGGCTACGTGTTGTCGAACTGTGGCGCGAGCGTCATCCACGCTCTCGAGCACCCGATCAGCGCGCACTATCCGGAGGTCGCACACGGCGCGGGCCTTGCGACGATGATGGCGAAGTGGGCCGAACTGTACTGGGAGCACGATCCGTATAAGTTCGGGCGCATCGCGCATTTGCTCGGGCGCGGCATCCCCGGCGCCTCGGTCGAGCAATCAGCGGAGTTCGCGGCGGATGCGATCAGCGGGCTTCTCAGCCGCATCGGGCTTGAAGTCAGCCTTGAGGACCTGGGCGTGCAGCGGTCGGAGATCGAGCGCATGGTGGACGACGCGCTCTCCTACATGGGCGGCGCAGTCGCCAAGACGCCGGGGGACCTCACCCGCGATGATCTCATCAAGTTGATGGAGGCGAGCTACAGCAGTGGTGGCTCGTAGAACCGGGGGACTTAGTAACCGCATGCTGAACGGAGAAGTGACGCCTTGGTAGGGGAGACTCGCGTAACGCTTGCTGATACCGCCCGCGCCACTGCGATAGGCGTGCGCTTCGGCGCAGATGTGATGCTTGAGATAGGGCCCTCGGAGATCGGCGAGGGCATCCTGCTCGAGCGCGCCGACATGGGGGAGCGCTGGCCGCTGGACCTGTGGCACTCGTCACCGGGGCCTGGTTGCAGCATCTCCGGTGGGGGCGATGCGGCGGTGCATTACGTCGAGCACCTGATGGCGGCGCTGTGGGCGCGCGGCGTCACGGACTGTCTCGTGCGTGTTGACGGCCGCGAGGTGCCGCTCTTTGACGGCAGCGTAGTGCCGCTGCTGGAGATGATCGACGCGGCGGGCGTGGTAGAGACGGACACGCCGATAGATCCGCTGGTCTGCGGCGAGGCGATCACGGTCTCAGACGACGGTCGCGCTGCATGTGCCCTGCCGGGATCGCCGCTCTCATACGCTTACGCGCTGCGCTACCGTCACCGGCTGATCGGGCGTCAGTTCGCGAACTTCCAGCCGACGCGCGATGACTTCGACACCACGCTCGCACCGGCACGGACCTTCATCACCTCCGAGGAGGCCGAGGAGGCGCAGGCGGCCGGGCTTCTTGCCGCCGGCAGCGAGGAGAATGCCATCGTCGTCTACCCCGACCATCTCTCCGAAGAGCCGACGTTGGAGAACGCTTTCGCGCGTCACAAGCTCGTGGACATGATAGGCGACCTGTATCTGATCGGCCGGCCGCTGGAGGGACGCTTCTTCGGCTTCTACAGCGGCCACCAGCAGAATCACGAACTGGCGCACGCGCTGGTGCAGTGGTGTGAGAGCCTGGAATAAGCAGACAGAGGAGTGGTGGCATGCAATACCGCAAATATGCTGGTACCGATATCAAGCTTTCCGCACTCGGCTTCGGGGCGATGCGTCTGCCGGACGACGATGATTTCGCGGTCGAGTGCATGCAGCACGCGCTCGATGGCGGCCTGAACTTCATTGACAGCGCGCCCGGGTACCGCGGTGGCTCAGAACGCGAGCCGGGCTCCAGTGAGAAGCTCGTCGGGCGTGCGATCAAGGCGGTCCCGCGCGATCAGGTGTATGTCTCGACGAAGAACGCGACCGGCTGCCCGAGCGCGTCGGAGTGGCGCGAGGGGCTGGAGAACTCGCTGCGCAACCTTGACACCGACTACATAGACTTCTATCAGCTTGTGCATGGGATGCGCTGGGAGAGCTACACGGAGGCCTTCCGCCCGAATGCCTGGGAGGAAGCGCTGAAGGCGCGCGATGAGGGGCTGATCCGGCACTTCAGCTTCTCCTCGCATGATAGCCCTGAGAACATCATCAAGCTGCTTGAGGAGGGCATCTTCGAGAGCTGCATCATTCAGTACAACCTCCTCGACCGCGCAAATGAGCCGGTGATTGACTACGCGCGGGAGAATGGCATTTCGATCCTCGTGATGGGCCCGGTCGGCGGCGGGCGGCTGGGGATGCGCTCCGAGCAACTTGAGAGCATCGTGTCCGGCGTCCGCAGCACACCGGAGCTTGCGCTGCGCTTTGTGCTGAACAACCCCGGGGTGACCACTGCGCTGTCGGGGATGAACACGATCGAGATGATAGACGAGAACATCGCGACCGCGTCGCTGGACTCTGCGCTCTCGGATGACGAGATGGCGGCGATTGAGGAGACGCTGAAGAAGAACGAGGCGCTTGCGGAGCTTTACTGCACCGGCTGCGACTACTGCATGCCCTGCCCGCAGAACGTCGGCATTTCGCGGATCTTCGCGGCGATGAACATGCACCGGGTGTGGGGGATGACGGAGGCGGCGAAGCAGCGTTACGCGCGCCTCGGTCCGGAGAGCCGCTCTGGCCTCTTGCAGGCGGACGCGTGCGTGGAGTGCGGCTCGTGCGAGACGCTGTGCCCGCAGAACATCCCGATCATCGAGCAGCTTAAGGAGAGCCACGAGGCGCTGAAGGGGTAGGGGGGAGCGGGTAGACCTTGGCACGGACACTCCTGTCCGTGCGGGAAGACAGGTTGACCGTGGCACGGACACTCCTGTCTGCGCCAGAATGAATGATGAAGGGGGGATTCAGTTGGACGAAGCGGACCACCACAACGCGCACAGA
>JAAYJW010000510.1 GCA_012522765.1 candidate division WS1 bacterium
TCGTAGGGGCCATCCACGACAAGCTGGATGCGCGTGCAGCCTTCGGGGATCGCGATGAGGTGCGAGAACTGCGTCCACGTAGATCCGGCCGTGTGACGGAAGTCGGTATTGCCGCTGACCTTGCTGCCGGTGTCATCGAGCCACCTGACAAGCACTCGCCCGGAGAGAGGCGCTTCACCCGGAGGCCGCCTCGTGTAGCCGCGCAGCAGATACATCTCACCCGGCTGCGTCTGCAGGTCCTGCCGAAGGCCGCTGCGATAGCGCACCCGCACCGCGCGCTCTCCCGCGTAGGCGTCATCGCCGCTGAGCACCTGCAGCCCCTCATCCACCTGCCAGCCCTCGGGACGACCGTCGGTATCGAGTTGCTCGAAGCCGGGATTGGGCAGAATCGCTTCGTCCGCAGCGCAGGCGTTGCATAGCAGCATGAGCGGAAGTAACAAGAGGGGCTTGCAGCGCAGCGTCATCATGTGATTCACCTGTCAGGGATGGTTGTTGTGGCGCTATTGCGGTCGAACGAGGGGCCACAGGGGATGCGTTTCGACCGTGGATTCTCCCCCGTCAGTCCTGCAGGTAGTAGGCCAGCGTCTCAAGCTGAAGGGTCAGGTCAACGCCGCGAACTACGACGTCATCAGGCACCTTCAGCGTGACCGGGGCGAAGTTCACGATACCGGTGATGCCGGCGGCGATCATTGCGTCGGCCACCTCCTGCGCCGATACACGTGGAACCGCTATGATGCCGATGTCCACGTTCAGGTCGGCAACGGTCTCCTTGAGGCGGTCGAAGGGCATGATCTCGTAGCCGCGCAGACGATGGCCGATCTTTGCGGGGTTGTTGTCGAAAACGGCGACGATGCGGAATCCGCGGTTCTCAAAGCCAGGGTAGTTGATCAGGGCCGAACCAAGCGCGCCCGCACCGACGACAATGACCTTGAGCTCCTCGTCGAGCCCCATCATGCGCTTGAGCGAGGCGAGGAGTTCCTTTGTATGATAGCCGACACCGGGCTGGCCGAACTCGCCGAAGAACGAGAGGTCCTTGCGCACTTGCGCTGCGTTGACGCCTGCCGCCTCCGCGATGGCCGCCGATGAGATCGTGGGTTCGCTGTAACGCTCGAGGATGCGCAGGTATCTGCACATCCGCAGGAGCGTCGGATCTGGGATCTGCTTCCGCTCCGTCATTGGCACTGCCCTCTCCCCGGCACTTCCGGCAGCGGTTGACTGCGGAGTTAATGTCGCCGCTCAAGTACCGGATAATGCAATTCGACGGCTTCAGCGCGATTCCTCTATTCCGCGCGCGCGGAAGGAAGGGCCACCGAAGTTCGCGAACAAACCCTCTCCGGAGGTGTCGGGCCTGGGCCATCAACATCTGAGCGAGGTATCGGCCATGCAGACACGCATTCTCGGGCGCACTGGACTTGCGGTATCGGTCATCGGCTTCGGGGGCATACCGATCCGCCGACCGGCACATGATGAAGCTGTCGCCCTCTACCGCCGCGCGATGGACCTCGGCATGACCTATTTCGATGCCGCCCGGGCCTACGTGCGCAATGAAGAGCGTCTGGGGGAGGCGATCGAGGGCCGGCGTGATGAGGTGGTGCTCGCCTCGCGCGATCTCTCTCACACGAAGGAGGAGATGGCCGCCGCCATCGAGACGAGTCTGCAGACCCTCGGCACCGACTACGTTGACATCTACCAGTGCCACGAGCTGCATCAGATGACGGACCTCGACGAGTGTCTCGCGCCCGGTGGCGCCTTTGAGGCACTCGATGAGGCGCGCGATGCCGGCAAGATCCGCTTCATCGGCATGACCAGTCACAACCCCGACGTCATCATGGCCGGCCTGGAGACGGGCCTGATGGACTCAATCCTCATCATGCTCAACTACGTCAACCGGCGCATGGTTGAGGATGTGCTGCCGCGGGCTAAGGCGGACAATGTCGGCGTGGCGGTCATGAAACCCCTCGGGGGCTGTCTGCTCGCCTCACATGCCGATCTGGCGCTGCGGTGGGTGCTGTCACAGGAGGGTGTGCATACGACGATCCCCGGTATGTGGCGGCCCTTCGAGGTCGAGGCGAACGCGATGGTGGGGGAGAGCTTTGAGCCGCTGACTGAGGCGGAGCACCGGGTCCTCGATGAGATGCGGGCGACGAAGCTGCCGCAGTGCTGCCGCCTCTGCTACCGCCATCACACCTGCCCGAAGGGCGTGGAGATCAGCCGGCTGATGATCATGGACGTGCTCTACCAGCGCCACGGCATCGAGGAAGCGCTGGAACGCGGCTGGGATCGCGACCTCGCGGCCATCGAGCAGTGCTTCACCTGCGAGACGCGGGAAGAGTGCCGCGCCTCATGCGGCTTCGGCGTGGACATCCCGGCAGTGCTGGAGCGCATCTACCACACGTTCTACCCCCCGCTGGCGCAGGCGAGGAGTGCCGAGTAGGCGGGCCGCTCACGCGTAGCTGATCCATCCCGCCTCGGCGAGCGGATCGAGCAGATCCTTGATGCTGGCGACATCGTCATCGGTGATCTGTCGCGCCGGGAAGAGCAGGCGGCGGCTGCACAGGCCCTGCAGCTCCTGGGCGGTCTTCATGGCGCCTACGATGCTGCCGACGTGACGCGTTCCTGGCTCGGCGGCGAAGAAGTAAGGGAAGGACGCGTTGATGGTCTCCTGCAATTCCCGTGTGCGTGCAACATCGCCATCGCCGCCGGCCTGATGCAGGGCGACGAAGAGCTTGGGACAGGCGTTGGCCATGCCGGCGACGGCGCCGTCATAGCCCATCAATGCTGCTGCGCCCATCAGCATCTCCGAGCCCTGCAGTATCGTGAAGTCATCGCGGCCGGCAGTGAGGTTGACGAGGTCGATGCCGCGCTCGATGTTGCCGGTGCTGTCCTTGATGCCGATGATGCGCTCGTTGTCCGCAAGCTGCAGGACGGTATGAAGGGATAGCTCATTGTCGCTTCGTGAGGGGATGTCGTAGAGGACCAGCGGGAGCGGGCTGGCGTCAACAAGCGCCTCGAAGTACGCGCGCAGTTCGTTCTGCCCGTAGAGGAAGTAGTAGGGGCAGGTGGCGACGATGGCGTCAGCGCCGAGTTCGCCCGCGCGCTCAGCCTGAGCAACGCTTTCCTGGAACGATGGTGAGGACACACCTGCCAGCAGCGGCAGGCGACCACCCAGGGCGTCGGCACAGGCGTCAACCATCTCGTAGCGCATCTCGCGCGTGAGCGATGGCCCTTCACCGGATGAGCCGATGGCGAAGATGCCGACCACGCCGGCGTCTATGAACCAGTCAACGAGGCGACCGACGGCATCGCGATCGATGGTGTCGCTGTCGGTCAGCGGCGTGGTGATCGGGGGGACAATACCTCTGAGATCGTCGGCATGGAGCATGATCGCATGCGCCTCCCGCGGCAGATTGCGATTGCGCCCGAAGCATACCCACCCCCCTTGCCCTTGTCAAGCCGTGGATGATCTCCTGAGGAGGAGGCAGGATTCGCCTGCCGGTACGGCTAACTTGACCGCGACGAATGCCGGCCACCATCATGAGCAGATCAATAGTCATCGAGAGCGTCACCGAAGCCTGGGCACGGACCAGGGCGGTACTGCTGACCCGACCTGACCCCGGTCGGTGGCTGAAGTACGCCTTCATTGCCATGCTCGGTGTCGGGACGATGAGCGGTAGTAGCTTCAACTTCTCCCTGCCGGGTGGGCCTTCTGGCGGCGAAAGCGGTGATTGGACCGGCCCCGGCGAGATGGGGCCCGAGGCGCTCCGGATGATGGCAAGCGCCGCGCGATGGCTCGGTGAGAGCCTCGGGGCGCTGGTGGCGCTTGCCGTGGGCCTGACGCTGATCTGGATCGCCGTGGTGCTCGTTGCTGCCTACCTCAAGAGCGTGTTTCGCTTCATATTCGTCGAGGCCGTTGCCGCGCCGACCGAGCCGTCCATCAGGAGGGCGTTCTTGCGTCATTCCGGCCGCGGACTGGCTCTGCTTCTGTGGTACATCGTCATAGGCATGGTGCCGCTGATCCTGATACTGCTGGCCCTGATCCCGATTCTCGCCAGCGCCGGCCTGATCTCCAGCGGCCGGCCGCTCGGGACCGTCCTCGGCGCCGGGGGCATCTTGGCGCTCGTGGGGCTGATCGTCTTTGCGGTGCTGCTGCTGATAATGTTCCGCGCGTTGACCGAGGACTTCCTCGTGCCCGCGATGTATGCGAAACGCAGCGGGGTGATCGAAGGCTGGCGCAGTGTCGCTCGGGCATGGCAGGGGGAGCTTGCGAATGTGGTGGTCTTCTACATAGTCAAGCTTGGTCTGGGGCTTGGCGTGGGCATAGTCATGGCCTTCGCGGTCATACTGTCGCTGGTGCTGCTGGTGCTTCCCGCATTGAGCCTGGCTCTGATCGTGGGGTTGATCGCACTGGCGAATGTGGGGTGGCAGGCGTCGGTGCTCGCGTTCGGGCTGCCGGCGCTGATCACGCTGATTCTTGGCGGCGCTACCTACGGCTACCTGCTGCAGGTGCTGCTGCTGCCGATGACGGTGTTCTTCCAGGCGTATTCGCTCAGCTTCATCGGCAAACTCGATCCTGCGCTACGCACGTTCTGACGCATCCGCCGGTCAGGAGGAGAGATTGATGGAGGTATATGGACTCTGGATCATCGTCGGCGTGATAGCGCTGATCATTGACCTGCTTTCGGCCACCATGTTCATGCTCTGGGTAGCGGGCGGTTGCTTCATCGCTGCTGTAGTGGCGGCGCTGCTGCCTGGCGTGCCGTGGGCGCCATGGGCGGCATTCGCGGTGTCTACGGCCGTGCTCTTGTACCTTGGACGCCCCCTTGCCCGTCGCTTCCAGGAGCAGGCGCTGGTACCTTCGAACGTTGACGCGCTGATCGGAAACGTGGGCATCGTCATCGAGACGGTTGACCCGCTTCAGAACACCGGGCGAGTGCGGATGGGGTCTGAGGAGTGGCGGGCGCGTGCCGCTACCCGGATAGAGCCGGGTGCGAAGGTCTGCGTGCTGGGGGTCTCGGGCACGACCATCGAGGTGGCCGAGTGGACGCCGCAGGCCGCACAGGTCGAAGGCTGATCGAGTGACATGACCGGAGCCAGACGCTAAGGAGGGACTGTTCGATGACCTTTGTCTGGATCGTACTGGGCCTGCTGGCGGTGATCCTGCTCAGCCAGGCGATCTTCGTGGTTCGGCAGTACGAGCGCGGTGTGGTCGCCACGCTCGGCAGATACTCCTACACAGCCGACCCGGGTCTTACGTTCATCTTCCCGTTCCTGCAGAGCCTTGAGCGGGTTGATATGCGCGAGACGGTGCTCGACGTCGCGCCTCAGGAAGTCATCACGGAGGACAACGTGGTGGTCACCGTGGATGCCGTGATCTACTTCGAGGTGACCGACCCGTTCCGGCGCGTGTACAACGTGACCGACTTCCGACTGGCCGCGATGAAGCTTGCGCAGACGAACCTGCGCAACGTCATCGGCGACCTGGAGCTTGATGAGACGCTCACTTCGCGCGAGACGATCAACGCGCAGCTTCGCACGATCCTCGATGACGCCACGGACAAGTGGGGCGTGCGAGTGACGCGTGTGGAGCTTCAGCGGATCGATCCTCCGCGTGACATCACCGAGGCGATGAGCCGGCAGATGAAGGCCGAGCGCAACAAGCGCGCGGCTATCCTGGAAGCGGAGGGCGTGCGGGAGTCGGCGATCCTTGAGGCTGAGGGGCAGCGGCAGTCGGCGATTCTCGAAGCAGAGGGTCAGGCGCAGGCCATCCGGAATGTTGCGGATGCGGAGAAGTTCCGCGAGATCGCGATAGCGGAGGGTCAGGCGAAGGCGATCGTGAATGTCTACAGCGCCATCCACGAGGGCGATCCGACCCACGATCTGCTGGCGATCAAGTATCTGGAGACGCTCCAGCGCATGGCGAACGGCAAGGCCACCAAGATATTCCTGCCGATCGAAGCCAGTGGTGTGCTGGCAGGTGTGGCCGCGATGGCGGACGCCTTCGAGGAGGGCAAGCGCCCGTTGCAGGAGGGCGGGGAGGCCTGACGCGACAGGCCATCACCGCGGAAGGATGATTTGATGCGACGACTCATTGGAATGGTGCTGTGCCTGGCGGTGGCAGCAGGCACTGCGCGGGCGCAGAAGGCCACGCTGACTGTGACCAACCCGCTCGACCGCGCGCGGCCGGATGCGATCTGCATCGGCCCGGCGTCTCTGCTGGGGGAGCACGCGCGGCCGGGAGCTTACACGGGCGTGACGGAGACGGGGGAAACGGTCGCGGTGCAGGTGGACGACATTGACGGCACGGGCACCCCTGACGAGTTCGTGATGGTGCTCGACCTTGACGCCGGCGCCTCAAGGACCATCTGGGTGGACCTGGGGCGCCCGTGGGAGGGATCATCGCGGGTGGACGTGCGCACCTCCTGGCGCTGGGAGGGATACGCGGCGCTGGAGACGGAGTTGCAGGCCTTCGGCCTGTACGGCATCTACGCGCCACTGGACTTCCCGCCATCGCTGCAGTGGGATCTCTACGGCAAGCGGCCGGAGGCGCGAGGTCTCTCACTCGACGCGCTCGAGCCTGTTAACTACCACGAGGACAATCCGGTTGCGGTTGACTACCTGCTGGTCGGGCAGAGCCTGGGGCTGGGTGGCCCGATCCTCGGCAAAGGCAGGCCCTGCCACGGCGAGAACGGCAGCTACGTCTACCGCGAGATATGTGACGGGCCGGTGCGAGCGGGGCTCGAAGTGGTCGTAACGGGTTGGAGCACGCCCTCAGGCGGTAGCCACCACGCCGGGATGCAGTACTTTGTCTATGCAGGCCACGACTTCATTGACGCCGGGTGGACCCTCATGCCGCCCGCAGGCGCCGGGGACAATTTCGGCGTCGGCATCCGACGCATCCAGCACCCGGAGATGTTCCTCAGTTCAGACCGCGAGGGCATACTCGCGACGATGGGCCAGCAGGAGGGCATCATCGGCCTGACAGGCCTCGCCGTGATCTTTGAGCCGGACAGGTTCCTGAGGTGGGGCGTACTCTCGGATGGCGGGGACAGCTATGTAGTCTACCTGACGCCCGAGGGGCAGGAGGATCGGAGCTTCTACCGGACGCGACTGGTGGGCCTCTGGAGTGAGAGCGGCATCGCTACGGCGGAGACCTCCGCCGAGCACCTCCGCGACCTCGCGCAGCGCCAGCACAATCCCGTGACAATCACGCAGTAGCGCAAACTCAACGACTGGAGAATGGACATGAAGATCGGCATCCGGAACGGATCGATGGGCTTCCCCGCGATGAAGCAGCTTTTCGAGCAGGCAGCGGAGATCGGCTTCGACGGTGTGGAGCTTGATATCCGCGAGCAGTGGCAGGATGAGCCGGTGCTCTCGCCGGAGGAACGTGAGGAGATCAAGCGTCTCTCAGCGGAGAGTGGAGTGGAGGTCCCATCGCTTTGTATCGGCGCTCTGTGGCGCTTCAGTCCCGCCGCGAGTGATTCGGAGACGCTTGCGACGGCCCGCGATTTGCTGGCGATGAGCATCGAAGCGGCCGTGGATCTGGGAGCACAGTGGATCCTGCTGCCGGTGACGCCCTCCGACGAGGAGATCAGCCATGAGGAGTGTCAGGCGCGCTGGATCCATGAGATGGAGACCGTGGCGCCGCTCGCCGAGGCGGCCGAGATCACGCTCTGCCTGGAGAACGTGGGCCGCGGCTGCGGTAAATCAGCAGAGGATCTGCTGACACTCGTGACGGCCATCGCGAGCCCGCGCGTGATGACCTACTACGACATCGGCAATGCCTGCGCCTTCGGCCACGACGCCGTGGAAGAGATTCGGACGCTTGCGGAGGCCATCGGTGTGGTGCATATCAAGGACCGCGAGGCCGATCTGCTCGGTGAGGGCATCGTCAACATTCCCGGTTGCGTGGATGCGCTGCGGGAGATCAGCTACGACGGCTGGCTGATCCTCGAGACGCCGCCGACGGATGATCCGCTGGAGGCGGGGAATTACAATCTGGCATACCTGCGCGATGTGGTTGATTGAGAGAAAAGAGGCGAGCGAGATGAAGGGGGCGGCAGTAGCGCTCGTATTGGTGGCCCTGTTGGCATTCGTCGCCATCGAGGCGGTCGCGCAACCTGAGGCGCAGCCTGAGAACGACCAGGAGCGGCTGCAGCGGGAGCGGGCTGAGCAATTGCGCAATCTGGCGCAGCAAGGCCCGATGGGGCAGGTCATTGCCATCACCGGCGACGGCCGGGGCGGCTTCACTCGCTTCGGACCGGGCGCGGAGCAGATACCCGAGCAGATCATCCTGACGGGCGCCACCGAGGACGTCGTTTACATCGTGCGTGGCTTCATGATCTACCGCTACGACGCGAACCCGGAGCTTGCGCTGGTGGCCGAGGTGGACATGCGCACTGAGGATGAGGCGCAGCGGATGGAGCAGGCGCAGGGGCAGATGATCTGGCCTGACCCGGCCATGGTGCCGGTGAAGGCGGAGTTTGCCCCCAAGTCGAACACGCTATTGGTGCTGCGGGGCGGCTATCTGTTGCAGTTCTCGGTGGATCTCGACCTGCTGGCCGAGTTCGACCTGCGCACGGAGGCGGAGAAGAACCGCCCACGCGTGCAGATGCGCATGGGGCCAGTCGTGCAACCCCCAGCGGAGGCGCCACCTCCGCCTCCGCAGCAGTGAGTGAGGTCTATCCGCCGCCCATCTCGACGGCGGTTTCGATCATGGCGAGGTAGTTGCGCACGGTCAGCGGCGTGAGTTCGGCGGTGTGCGGGGAGGCGGTGGGGCAGAGGATGAAGCCGCCTCCCGGTACGCCCACCTCTATCGTCCGCTTGACCTTCTCGATGACCACGTCCGTCGGGTCATGGTAGAGGTCGCCGATCTGGATGTTGCCCTCGAGACAGACGCGGTCGCCGATGCGGCGCTTTGCGTCCTCGAAGGGCACATCTCCAAGCGGCGGCCCTTCGATCGGGTGGAGGCAGTTGGCGCCAAGCTCCGCGAAGTCCTCGAGGATATTGTTCAGCGGCCCATGGCAGTGGATATGCCGCAGCTTCCCGGCCGCCTGCAGCCGATCTCGGATTTGCAGCCCCGGCTTGACCACGAACTCACGGAAATCTCGCGGACCGGCGAGTGGCGGCGTCATGAACTCCTCCCCGGAACTGGCGAAGACCGGCCCGATGCCCGCCTCGATGGCGTAGTCGAGCATTGCAAGCGTCCGCTCAAGCAGGATATCTACGACCTCGTTGATGCGCTCGCGGTCGGTGATCGTCCAGACAGCGAGGTTATCTGATCCGGTCAGCAGCGCAAGCTGATAGATCGGTGTCGGGATGGCGCACATGACGATGCCGCGGTCCCCGATCTCCTCCTGCAGCGCGAAGAACGGCGCCGGGTCGCGCCGCACCGGTTCCCATGGCACGGAAAGCGCCGCGTCGAGGTCGTCGAGTGTCTTCACGAAGTACTCGACCTGCAGCCCCGGTAGCCCGCGGGTGCTGTTCTTGCGCGCGGAGGTGAGGGTGCCCTCGCGCGTATGCAGGGAGACGCGGCTGATGGTCCAGTCGCCGTCGTCCTCGGAGGACGTTTCAACATCAAGGGGGTGCCCGGTGAGCAGCGGCCCGCCACCGAGGCTGAAGCCGGCCTCATAGGAGCCATGTTTGGCCACAGCCTCAATTATCGGCCGGTAGCTCTCGTGGCGAGTGGCGCACCACTGTTCGTCCCACGCGCGCACTCCACGCACATGAATCGGGAAACGATCTACGTCTTCTATGCGAAATGCGGCCATCATACGCTCGTGATGCGTCATTCTCGGCCTCCTGCGGCGGGTTGCCTCGCGGAGGGGTATTCCTTGTAGGAGCGCTCGTCGCCTCCCTCGCGCGGGGATGGTCTGGGTCGTGTGGCGGAGGTGGTGCGGACACGCCTCGGCTTGACTCTGCCGAAGGGTGGGCAATATAATGGCCGCGCCGGGTTTGTAAGGCCGCCAAGGGAGGAGTGTCGTCGTGGCCACAGATGATGCGGGGCGCAGAAGGTCGGCCGCCGGGTCTGATGCGGGTGCCGAGGAACAGCGAGATCGGGCCCGTGCAGTTGGCTCACATCGGCCGGGACTGGTGGAAAAGGTAGTTGACCGCGGCCGGACGACGGTAGAGGGCATCAGGTTGCCACGCGCGGACTGGCGTACCTTCGCGTGGGGGCTGTTGCTGCTCATAGCCGCGATCTTCGTCATCCGGAACTGGGCGCCGATGCGCCTCAACTTCTTCGGATGGTACCTCGACGCACCGCGCGCGGTGATCCTCGTCATCTTCTTCCTGCTGGGTATGGTGACCGCGTGGCTGCTTGAGGTGCGGGGCAAGCGCGCGGCTCACGGTGTCACGGACGCGCGGGCCGAAGAGGAGCTTGAGATCGCCGCGGAGCTTGATGAGCCGCTGATGGAAGACGTGGAGACCGGTTTTGATGGGGCAGAGGAGCCTGCTGAGGAGGATGCTCCGCTGGAGGTCCCTCCGAGCGAGTTTGAGCCTGCCCCGACCGACTTCGCGCCGATTGAAGAGACGGGTAGTGACGAGGACAGCTTCGACACGGAGGACTGGGAAGACGATCCTGATGTCGCGCGTTCCGAGGAAGACGACGACACAACGTCGGTCTACTGAACGGGGAGGAGGATCGAACGTGAAGACACGATTGCGCACGTCATTTCTGATCACGATCCCGTTCGTCCTGCTCCTCAACTCCGACCGGGTGGTAGTCGTCACCACGATGTACGGCGACCTTTCCGGGGTACGACAGGTGCAGGCGACTGGCGACAGCTCGCTCAGTCGCGAGATTTCGCGCTGGGCGCGCGAGATGACGCCGGGATGGAACTCCGATGGGACGCGCTCAAGCTCCGGGAACGTTCGCATCTCTCGCAGCACGCAGAAGCAAAGCCTGCGGAGCGATGATGTCATGGCGGTCGCGTACGACGTCGTTCAGCGCCCCCTGTCGCTTGTCACGGAGTACAGATGGCAGGAAACGGTTCACGTAGCGTTCCTCGGGAACGAGCGGGAGCAGGCGGCCGCTCCGGTCACGGAGTTTGAGTACCGTCTGAACATGCCCGGAAAGATCGCGACGACGAATCCACCCGCTCAAGTTGACGGCCGGACGGCGATCTTCAAGCTGACCGCCGATCAGGAGGAGTACACTATCGGGGCGACGGCGACCTCGGTGCGGTGGGACATCATCGTCCTGCTGGTCTACATTGTGGGCTATCTCGCCTACAGGGTGGCAGCGCTCCTCATTCGCAGAGCGCGCCTCAGGCCGCGTAAGATCTGAAACCAAGCGCACACGCGGCGGCCGCGGGGAGCATTCCGCGGCCGCTTCGACTCCAGTCCGAGGGGGCATTACAGTGCCTGTCCCTGGAACTGACGTAGTGGACCTGCGCAGCGATACAAAGACGCTCCCCGACGCTGAGATGCGGCTCGCGATGAGTGAGGCCGAGGTGGGGGACGACAAGTCGGGTGAGGACCCGACGATGCGGCGGCTCGAGGAGATGTCCGCCGAACGCCTCGGCAAGGAGGCGGGGCTCTTCGTCGTGTCTGGCACTATGGGTAATCTGGTGGCGATCAAGACCTGGACGCGCCCGCAGGAGGAGATCATCCTCGAGCGCGAGTCGCATGTGTACCTGTGGGAGGGCGGCGGCATTGCGGCGCTGTGCGGCCTGCTGCCGCGGCTCGTGCCCGGTGTCAATGGTATCATGAAACCGGCCGATGTTGAGGCCGCTATCTCCGATGGCACGAACGTGCACAAGGGGCCGACGAGCATCGTAGAGCTTGAGAACACGCACAACATGGCCGGCGGCACCGCGATGTCGGTGCGGCAGACGCAGGATATCTGCGATGTCGCTCATCGGCATGGACTGCGGGTACATCTTGATGGCGCGCGCATCTTCAACGCCGCGGTCGCCCTCGGTGTAGAGGCGGCGGATCTCGCCGCTCCGGTGGACAGCGTGCAGTTCTGCTTCTCCAAGAGCCTCGGGGCGCCAATCGGATCGATGATCTGCGGCGATCGCGACTTCATCGAGGAGGCGCGGCGGGTGCGGAATGTCGTGGGTGGCGCGCTGCGGCAGGCGGGCGTGATCGCTGCCGCCGCTATCGTGGCGCTGGAGACGGGCCCCCCTCGCCTGCACGAGGACCACGCGCATGCACGGATGATCGCGGAGACGCTGGCGGAGCTTCCTGGAGTCTTCGTTGATCTCGCGACGGTGCAGACGAACATAGTGAACCTTGAGCTGCGCCGTGAGGATGTCAGCGCGCCGTCACTGTGCCGGGCGCTGGGGACCTGCGACATCAAGGCGATCCCGCGCGACGAGGCGCGGATCAGGCTCGTCACGCACAAACAGGTAACGGATGAGGACACCGAGCGCGTCTGCCGGGTGCTGAGAGAGGTGCTCGGCTGAGGCGATGCTCAGACACACGTTCATCCATCTGCCGGGCGTCGGAGCGAGCACCGAGTGCTCGCTGTGGCAGCAGGGCGTGTTGACATGGGCGGACGCGCTCGATCTGAGCGCATGTCCGACGGGTTTTGGCGCCGGTCGCTGGGACAGCAGTTGCCGGTTGCTGGAAGAGTCGCTGCGCAGTCTTGAGCGCGGCGACTACCGGCACTTCGCGCGGGCGCTCCCGAGCTGCGAACAGTGGCGCGCATGGCCGGACTTCCAGCGGCGCACGGTCTACCTCGACATCGAGACGACAGGCTGTCACGGTATGGATCGGGTGACGGTCGCGGGGCTGTACGACGGCGCGCGCACGATGAGTTTCATCGCCGGGGACAATCTCGACGAACTCCCCGAGGCGCTCGAGCAGTACGCCATGATCGTGACCTTCAACGGCGCCAGCTTCGACCTGCCCTTCCTCATGCGCCGCTTCCCGGACCTGGAGTTCGATCACCTGCACCTCGACCTGATGCACGCGCTACGCCGGCTCGGCTACAGCGGCGGCCTCAAGTCCATCGAGCGGCAGGTCGGCATCGGGCGTGATGATGACCTCGCCGGGCTCAGTGGCTGGGACGCAGTAAGGTTGTGGCGCGAATACTGCGCGGGCCGGCAGGAATCGCTGGACACGCTGGTTCGGTACAATGCCGCGGACATAGAGAATCTTGAGCAGTTGGCGCAGTTGGCATACCGGGGCATCCGGGCGGGATTGTCACTCCCCTGCGATCGAGGCGAGGCGTAGTGAGCAGCCAGTCGCACGCGAGTGCGATTCTAAGTCCGGTGCGCCGCGTCTTCGTCGCAGCTTTCGTCATGGACCTCGCCGCGGCCATGATCGGGCTGTCGGTGCAGTTCCTCGGGCACAAACTTGAGGCGCCACCGCTGATCCTCGGCCTGCTGGGCATGTCCTCCGCGGCGGCTTACGCGATCAGTTGCCTCTTCAGCGGGCGGCTCTCAGACCGATTCGGCCGCAAGACGCTGGTGGTTGGCAGTTGCCTCATCTGCGCCGGCGCATGGCTGGCGATGCCCTACGTGACGGGTTACTACCAGCTTTTGGCGATCCTGCCGATCTCCGGCGCTGCAGCATCAATGTTCTGGCCGCCGATGCAGGCATGGCTGTCGGAGATCACCGTCGGCGGACGGCGCCGGCTGGTGCGCAACATTGGCAACTTCAACATCGCGTGGACCGCGGGCCTGATGATCGGTCCGCCGATCGCGGGTGTGGCGTGGGCCCTCGGTGCCCCGGCGCCCTTCATTCTCGCGGCACTCTCGCTGCTGGGCGTGCTGATCATGACGGTGAGGATGCCGGCGAGTGTGGACGGTGGGGGAGAGAACGTTGCTGAGGATTTCGCGGGTGTGCAGACCGATGGCGACGTGGCGCGCCGCTACCTGCACCTGGCGTGGATCGCGAACTTCGCAAGCTGGTTCGGCCGGGGGATGCAGCTTGTGGTCTTCCCGAAGCAGGGGGCGGATCTGGGCATGTCCGAGGGGACGATCGGGCTCCTCGTGGGTGCCTACCTCGCCGGGCAGCTTCTGATGTTCCTCTACCTGCGCAACCGGTCGGGATGGCAGTTCCGGCTCTGGCCGCTGCTGGCGTCGCTTGCCGCGGGGGCCGCAGGGTGGCTCATCGCGTGGCAGGCGCAGAGCATCTACGCTTTTGCGGCGGCGTTCATCCTGGCGGGCATGGGCGCCGGAGTGACGTACGCGTCCAGCCTCTTCTACAGCCTCCGCGACGTAACCGGATCACGCGGAGCACAGGCGGGCATTCATGAGGCGGTGCTGGGCAGCGGCGTGTTCCTCGGCCCGCTCTTTGGTGGCGCGGTGGCAGGGTGGGCGGGCATAGCCGCTCCCTACCTGCTGACGACGGTCATCTTCATCATTTTCGGCGGACTGCTCTTCTCCGTCTGGCGCTCTACGGTTCGTCCGGTCATCCTTGCCGCGCAAGAGACGCTTGAGGCTGGTGGTGAGTGAGATGAAAGCTGTCATCCTCGCGGCAGGTCGTGGGACGCGTATGCTGCCGCTCACCGAGCATCGGCCCAAGCCACTGGTGCCGGTGGCGGGGCGGCCGATCCTCGAACACATCGTCGGAGGCCTTGCAAGCGCCGGTATCGACGAGGTGTGTCTGGTCGTCGGTTGGCATGGCGAGCAGATCGAGGCGCATTTCGGCGACGGCAGGCGACTTGGCGCTCACATCTCCTACGTCTGGCAGTCGGAGTATGGCGGCACCGGTGCGGCGGTATTGCTCGCGGAGGATTTCGTCGGCGAGGATCGCTTCGTGCTGGGCTGGGGCGACATTCTCGTGCCGCCGTGCAACTACCGGCGGCTGATGCAGACGTTTCGCGCCGAGCAGCCTGAAGCGATGCTTGCGGTGAACGTGGTGGATGACCCGTGGGAGGGCGCCGCGGTCTACGTCCGCGACGGCCACGTTGAGCGGATCATTGAGAAACCGGACCGGGGGACTTCGAGCACCAACTACAACAACGCGGGGCTCTTTGTCTTCGGCCCCGAGCTGATCGGCACCCTCAAGCAGACGAGGGTATCGTCGCGCGGGGAGCTTGAGGTTCCGTCGGCTATCGGCACACTGCTGGAGGGCGGCCTGAGGATACGGGCGCTGGAGATAGACGGCTACTGGTCAGACGTGGCGCGACCTGCGAGCGCTCTGGCGATCTCCGGCGAGGTCATCGCATGGATGTCCCACTCGGGGACGATCATACATCCTGAGGCTCACCTGGCGCCCGGGGCTGAGATCAAGCCGCCGGCGCTGATCGGCCCTGGTGCGACGATCGGCAGCGCGGTCATCGGACCGAACGTAACAGTGATGAGCGGCGCGTCCGTCGGCAGCGCCGCGCGACTGTCCAACGCCTGCCTGATGCCGAATGCGGCGGCTGGGGACGGCGCACAACTCGACTGGGTCTTTGTCGAGGAGGGCGAGCAGGTTGCCGCCGACGCGCGGCTTGCAGGCTCGGAGGCCGAGGCACGAGTAGTCCGGGGTGAGTGAATGGCCGCCAGCGCGCGGGAGGCCGTCTTTGAGCTGAAGCCGATGGGCATCGCGGACCTGCTCGATGCGGTGATCCGGCTCTATCGGCAGCATTTCGGCGAGCTGATCCGGATCGGCGCGGTGGTCTACGTCCCGCTGGGCGTGCTGCAGGTCATTTCGTCGGCTCTGATGTTTCAGGGCTTCGACGCGCAATCCCCCGAACCGACCTTTCCCGCCGTCACACTCGCCGGGGGTATCGGCTACGGCTTCTTCCTGCTGCTCTTTCTGCTCTCCATCCCGCTGATGCAGGCGGCGATTGCGAAGGCGGTCGCGGAGATCTACCTCGGCGGCGCCCCGACCATCGGCTCGGTGTACCGCTTCGCGTTCCGCAGGTGGTGGCCGCTGGTAGCCGTCGCGATCATCACCGGGCTGATCGGCTTTGTGGTGACGGCCATCGCCCTGGCGCCGCTGGTGGGCATAGCCGTAGCGGTGGGTGCGTTCGGTGACGAGACGGCAATGACCGTCGGTATCGTCCTTGCGGTGGTGGGACTGATCGCCTTCCTCGCGGCGCTCAATGCGGCCGTCGCGATCACCATCAGGCTCTTCTTCGGGCCACTTGTGGTCGTGCTGGAGGAGGAGGGGGCTGTCGCCGCGCTCCACCGCAGTTGGGAACTGACGGGCGGGCACTTCTGGCGCATCCTCATCGCCATCGGGATTCTGTGGCTAATGGTGACCGTCCTCACAGGCGTCGTGGTCTGGCCCGCGCAGATCGGCACGTACTTCCTGCAGGAGGTCTCCTTCAGCGCGGCGCAGGCGGTACTCAACGGCCTCTCTGCGTTCGCCCAACTTTTTGTCCAGCCGATTCAGATCATTGGCACAGTGCTGCTGTACTACGACCTGCGCATGCGCAAGGAGGGCTTTGATCTCGTCATGATGGCGGAGGCCATCGGCGAGCCCGAACTTGCGGTGCGCGCGACATCAGGCGAGGCGCTGCCGGCGCTCTACGGACCGGCGGCGGCGCAGGCGCCTCCACCACCCCCGGAGAGTGAAGCAGACGATGAACCAGAGGATACAGATCAGCACCTCTGAACCTGCGGCCTCGGCCGCCGCAGTGCTTCTGACGCAGGACGCGCCGCAGGCTGCAGAGCTGCTGTGGAATATGCTTGAGACGCCGTTCGTGGGGCGGGCGGTGCATGCGATCTACGCCGGCCCCGCGGTGCTGCTGGCCATCCCTGAGCGCCACGGCGAGCCGCGCGGCGGGCAGATACCGGTGGAGAACGAGACGGAGCGGCCCGAGCCGGGCGACATCATGTTGCTGCCCGCGGCGGAGGATAGTGCTGAAGACATCTGGGGCGAGCCAGGTCCTGACGGAGGCGTGACGCTCGCCATCTTCTACGGTGAGCAGGGGCGCCCCTTCACCCCCAGTGGCTGGCAGCCCGGCGTGGTGGTCGCGAAGATCACCGACGGGATGGGGGCCATCCGCGAGGCCGGGCGGGCGATTCGCTTCGAGGGCGCGCGCGAGGTCTGCATCGGCCGCGAAGCCTGTGCGGGCGAGATCACCGAGGCGGTGCTGCACGCGGACGGCGCCTCGCTTGGCAACCCCGGACCGGCTGGAGCGGGCTTCGTTCTCGAGACGCCCGACGGGCGGCTGATCTCTGAGGGGTCGGTGCCACTCGAGCCGACCACCGTGAACGTGGCGGAGTATCGCGCACTCATCGCGGGCCTCAGTGAGGCGCAGCGGCTGAAGATACGCACGGTGCACGCGCTGCTGGACAGCCAGCTTATCGTGAGGCAGCTATCCGGCGAGTATCGTGTTAAGGCCGCGATCCTGCGGCCGCTCTACCAGTGGGCGAGCAAGCTCATCAGCAAGTTCGAGCACTTTGACTGCCGGCACGTGCCACGTGAGCAGAACGCGCGCGCTGACGAACTGGCGGGCGAGGCCGCGAAGAAGTCGAAGGAGAGGCATGGGCGCAATGGCCGGTGACAGCGGGTGGCTCAACCGCGTGAGCTGGATCATCGAGGGCGAGATCGCCGCGTTCTCGGCTTTCGTGCTGAGAGACCTCGATGCGCTCGCGGAGATGGGCATCTGCGGAATCGTCTCGCTGACCGAGGACTCGCCGATTGAGCTGGTCGGTGAGGGGACGCGCTTTCGGCTTCTGCACATCCCGGTGACTGACATGACGCCCCCCGACAGCGATCAGATCGCGCGCTTCGTGAGCTTCGTGGAGACGCTGGTGGATGAGGGCTGCGCAGTGGGAGTGCATTGCCTCGCGGGTCTCGGTCGCACCGGCACGATGATCGCGTGCTACCTCGTGAGCGAGGGACACGGTGCTGACGAGGCGATCGCGATGGTCCGGCGCGCCCGGCCGGGGTCGATTCAGACGGAAGAGCAGGAACAGGCGATCCGCCGCTGGGAGCGCTCACAACGCGGCGGATCGGCCATGGCTGAGTTTCTGTAGCGCAGACGCTTCACGCAAGGCGGCCGCGCCATCATCATGTAGTGCGGGTGCCCTCGCCCGCACTACGCAGTCGGGGGCGAGAGGAACGCGCGGCGTCTTCCTCACTCTCCGGGATATGACCGCCTACGCCGGCTCCTCGCGCTCGACGAGTTCGATCGCGCACTGCGGGCAGATGAGGTAGCAGAGACCGCAACTGTCGCAGACCTCGGGATCGACGCGCGTAACGTCGTCCACGCGCTCAATCGCCCGCCACGGGCAGACGCGGACGCAGTCGCCGCAGTTGCTGCAGCGGCCGCAGTCCATGCAGCGCACAGCCTCCGCGCGGCCAAGCTCCTCCGGCAGCCCCAGCGCAACCTCACCGAAGTCCGTGACGCGTTCCTCCGCCGGACGCACCGGCATCCGCTGACGCCGCGTGAGCACGATCGGCTGGCTCTCGCGGATGACCTGCTCAGGCTCCACGCGCTCCATCGCAGGCTCGGGTCGCGGGACCTCCTCGCCCTGCAGGAAGCCGGCGATCGTGAAAGCCGCGCGCTTGCCGGCGGCCATGGCCTCAACGAGCGGGCCTGAGCCCGTGACGCAGTCGCCGCAGGCGAAGATGTCCAGCTCGCAGGTCGCGCCGCTGTCGGCATCTGCAAGCACCCTGTCGCCCTCGCAGAGACGGTCGAGCCCCACGCTCTTGAGCCACCCGATGTCGGGGATCTGCCCGACGGAGACGACCACGGTGTCGCACTCGATGATCTCGCTGGAGCCCTCGATCTCCTCGAAGCCCACGCGGCCATCGGGACCGGGCTGTGTCATGCGCGTTCGGGCGAAGCGCACTCCCGCAACGCGGCCGCCCTCGTTGATGATCTCCACGGGCTGAAGCTGGTCCACGAGCTCGACGCCCTCCTCCAGCGCCTCCTCGATCTCCTCGCGGCGGGCGGGCATGTCCTCGAAGCGCCGGCGGTAGGCCAGCGTGACCCGATCTATGAGGCGGATGGAGACACGCGCGCTATCCACGGCGACATCGCCGCCGCCGATGACGACCACGTGCTCGCCGAGCGCGACCGGCTCACCCAGCGCATGCTCGCGCAGGAGGCGCACGCCGTCAATGACGCCCTCAAGCTGCTCGCCGGGGATGCCCAGCTTGCGCTGGCGGTGACCGCCGACGGCGAGCAGGATCGCGGAGTAGCCCTGCTCGCGCAGGTCATCGAGGCTCACGTCGCGCCCGACCGACACGCCCGTGCGGATCTCCACGCCGAGGCCCTCGATCTCGCCGATCTCATGTCTGACGACGTCGCGCGGCAGGCGGTACTCCGGGATACCGACGGCGAGCATGCCGCCCGCCACCGGAAGGCGCTCGAAGACGGTGGAGCGGTAGCCCATCAGCGCGAGGCGGTAGGCGGCGGTGAGGCCACCGGGACCCGCGCCGACGATCGCCACGCGCTCGTCACGCCATGGCGGCGGCTCGGGCGTCTCAGGCAGGTAGCGGCCGCCGTGATCGGCGGCGAATCGCTTCATGGCCGCGATGGAGATCGGGTCATCCACCTCGCCACGTGTGCAGGCCGTCTCGCAGGGGTGATGGCAGCAGCGCCCCAGGACGCCGGGGAACGGGTGATTCTGTTTGATCAGCCGCAGCGCGTGGTCATACTTGCCCTCCGCGATCAGGTTGAGATAGCCCTGCGCGTCCTCGTTGATAGGGCACTCCCAGCGGCACGGAGCGGTTCCGCGTGGCTGGATATCCGCGACCACAAGATGGCGCCGGTCAACCTGGTCGAGCGGGGTGATGCGCTCAGTCAGCTCTCCGCGAATCTCATCGAGCGTCTCGAGTCCGCGCGCTTCCATGAACTCCAGCAGTTGCGCGTTGAGGCGCGTGAGGATCTCAAAGCCCTCAAGGTAGATGCCGGTGCAGACCTGCACTGTCTGCGCGCCGGCCATGATGTACGCGAGGGCGTGTTCCGCCTCAGAGACGCCGCCGCTGGCGCTGATCTGCAGATCGGTGCCGGGGGAGACGGTGTTGACCCAGCGAAGTACGAAGTTGCGCGCCCACGGGCCCCCGTGGCCCGCATAGCCGCCGTGCATCACGGGCCGGCCCGTCTCCACGTCCACCTCAAGGCCGGTGAAGCGGTTGAACATCGTGACGCCCTCGGCGCCAATCTCCTCGATGGCCTTTACGAAGCTCATCGGGGAGGTGAGCTGCGGCGTGAGCTTGATGATGAGCGGCAGATCGATCGCCCTGCGCAGTTCCTCGACCACCTCGAGGATTCGGCGCTCGACATCCTGGCCGCTGAAGGCGATTGAGCCGTGCGGGCAGGAGACATTCGCCTCGATCGCCGCCGGACCGGCCTGAGCGACGATGCGCGTGGCCTCCAGCCAGCTCTCGACGCACTGGCAGTCGATGTTGGGGATGACCGGGATCGAGAGGGCCTCGACAGTGCGGGCGACCTCGGCGGCGTAGTCGTGTATGTCGAAGTGGCTGGCCTGTTCGTATGAGTAGAAGGTGAAAGCATCGCGGTCGGCCATCTCGTGCTCGATGACCCGGTAGCGTGGTGCGGGCGACTTGCGCATCGCCTCGATGTCGGAAAAGCCCTTCATGATGACCGCGCCCGCGCCGGCATCCTCGGCTCGGCGCATCTGGTCGAGGTCCTTGGTAATCGCGGCGGAGCCGGCAATGAGAGGGCTGGGCAGCGTCAGGCCGACGAAGCTGGTCTTCAGGGTGGGCAAGATCTACGACCTCCAGCGTGAGCCCCGTCGGGCTCGGTGATTGCGCGTGCGAGCAGGTTACCACCTCAGGTGGCGCACGGTCAACAGCGGCTCACGTGTCCCGGTATGAATGGACGTCTCCGGGTCTCGATCGTCAGCACGAGTTGTGATGGATGCCGGCGCCTGCGTCGTCGAGATTTCGCCGCGCAGCGGAAAGATGCCTCCCGGGAGGTCAGGGCACCTCAGATGATGAACACCCGGGCTCAATCATCGAGACAGCAGGTGGTGCCGATGCCCGCAATACTACCCTTCAAGCGCGAGATGGCCGACGATGTGGCCGGGCTCATGCACGACGCATTCGTGGAGCACCGCTCCAGCTCACCGCGCATGCTGCTCTCGCCGCCGGATGAGTGGACGCCGGTAGAGGAGCTTGCGGTCGTGCTCGGCGGCGATACCGTCTGCCCCGAGGCAAGCTTCGTCGCGACAGAGGGCGGCCGGGCAGTGTCGGCGGCAATCGCCACCTCCGGCGAGGGTGGTGCTCAGTGGTGGCGCATAACGACTGATCCCGCCTGCCGGCGCTCCGGCCTCGCCTCAAGTTGCATGGAGGCAGGGGAGAGTGCGATGCGCGATGCCGGACAGCAGATCATCGCAACAGGTGCGGTTGTTGACAGCCGCTGGACCGCCGCCGGAGCACTCCTCAGCAGCCGCGGCTATTCTCCTGACGAGCCGGAGAAGCGCAATATCACCATGCGGCTCGACGAGTGGGTGCCGCGTGACGTGGCATTCCCCGACGGCTACGAACTCGCCACGCTCAGAGAGGACGACGTCCCTGAGTGGAGCGAGGTCAAGAGTCGCATCTTCGGCTGGCAGAGCGAACCGGAGTGGTTCCTGAACCGCTTCATGTCGCGGCCCGACTACGATCCGAGCGGCTGGCTTGTTGTGCGACACGAAGGCAGCATCGTCGGCATCTCCGGCGTGCTCGCCATCCGCCTCGATCGCGATCCGGAGCGTCTCCACGGTGCGCAGATCGAGTACGTGGGTGTGCTGGACGAGCATCGCGGTCGCAAGCTCGGCCGACTGCTTGTGACGGAATGCCTCAACTGGGCATACGGGCGCGACTCGCTGCCGGTGATCCTTCTCACGCAGCCGTTCAGGGTCCCGGCGGTCACGCTCTACGAATCGCTCGGCTTCCGCACGCTCTGCGCCTGGCAGAGCTATGTGAAGCCGCTGCAGTGAGCGCGAGCCGAGGCATCACTGTCGCAGTCGCGCATACTCCTCGGCGAAGGCATAGCCGTCGAATGCTTCGCTGTTGTCGAGGTCCTGCAGGTAGCAGATCGTTCCCTCACGGCGGGAGACCTTCGCCGCCAGCGCGACCTTGATCGCCTCCAGGTTGTCAATGAGCGACAGCGGCGGCTCTCCGGCGCGCACAGCCGTAACGAATGCCTCAATCAGCCGCCGGTAGTTGTCGCCGGTGGTGAGTGTGCGCGCAAAGACGCCCTTCGAGCCGCTGACGTTGATGTGCCAGGGGCTGGAGATAGCGCCCAGCGCGTAGAAGACCGGCACGCCATCCTCATAGTCGGCGCGGAAGACGTCCATCGCTCCCCGTGAGCCGACATGCTCCACCGACAGCACGCCTGCTCCGAAGAAGCCCTGGAACATCTCGACGGTGTGGATGCCGTAGTTGAAGAAGTCACCGCGACCCTGGCACCAGCAGACGCCGATCTCGCCCATCTCCTCGCGCAGCGAGTTGAGTTCCTGCACCTCGGCTGCATAGCGTACGCTTGAGCCGCCGGTGATCAACGTGCCGTGCTTTGCCTGCAGGCGCAGCAGCTCATGCAGGTCGCTCAGGTTGCCCACCATGGGCTTGTCAAGCAGCACGGGCGTGCCGGCCTCGATGAACGGCAGCGCGTGGGGCAGATGCAGGTCCCAGTTGGCGCTGTGAATGATTGCGGCATCCACCTCGCCCACCATCTGCTCGATGCTGTCGGTGACCATCCCTATCTCATGCTCGGCAGCGAATTCCTGTGCGTAGCCAGCAGGCCGCACACCACCTGAGTCATGTACCGCCACGACCTCCACGTCGTCCATCTGCTTGATGAGTGGGACCCACGCCCCCGGGTGCGAGGTACACAGGTCAACCATTCCCAGTCTAATCATCGGCTGCACTTTCCCCGTCGGTCAGTTTCTTTGATTGCCACAGCATGCCACATTCGCCACCGGCGGCCGGCATCCTTCGGCTCACGCACGCCACGCTCCGAGCAATCGCGCACCGGCGTCTGAGCTGTACATCCGCATGAGCGCCTCATCGGCACAGTGGCGGGCGAGACTTGCCAGCGGCTCCACGACAAGCGCGTGGCGCCACGACTCGGTGAACGGAAAGCGCCCAAGCACGAGCCACTTGTGAGCGCCGATTTCGCGGGAACCGATTGGCCCGAGCATGCACGGCACCTTGGCGCGCATGAGTGATCTCATGATGCCCTCGATGTTGATGATGTCGGCGGACTGGCGATCTCCCTCCGGAACAGGGAGGAAGCCGCCGGGGGCGTGGGGCGGCAGGTGGTAGTTGAGCGGGCGCGTGATCTCATCTGCCACCACGTGCGCGATGCATGAAGCCGCGAACGCCCGTCCTTGCGCCGAGTGCAGGCATTCGAGCTTGATGAGCTTGAGGATGAACGGGACCGGGTCGGTTCCGTGCGGCGGGTGGAAGCGGCCACGTCCCAGCCCAGGGCGCTGCGCATGCGCGTCGGGCGCAATGGCCCCGAGCAGGATCGCCCCGCGCAGCGTACGCGGCCACTGCAGCTTCTCACGCAGCGACTCGGCTACGACAAGATGGTGGACCAGATTCATCTTCGCACGAGACCCCCTTGTGCAACATGTGATCGTAGCGCGTCGATCCGCAGGTCAGTGAGCCTGTGCGGTCAGATCGATGCCACTTCTTCGGGCGAGGTACTGCAGCAACTGCTCAGATGGCGGGGCAGCGGAGAAGACCGACGTGCAGTGAGGGAACTTCCTCAGGGCCAGGCCGCAGAAGCCTTCGTCGCCGCCGGGGACTGTGCCCAGCCACTCCGCGCGTTCGTCCACGCTTATGAACCACGGGTCAAGCACACCGCTGAAGCCGTACGCAGGGAAGCTACCCCCGACCGGCGTGACGATCAGCTTCCCCCGTTTCGTGAGCGGGGAGAGCTTGATGCCGGTGAGATACTCCATTGTGCGGCCGGTGATGTAGTGACCGGAGATCGCGCCGGGCGCGTACACCCACACGAGCAGCGAACCGTCCCGTGCCGTGTTCTGCGCGAGTGCGCGCCCCTGCTCGGGCTCGGCGACGAAAAGATCGCGGAAGAGGTAGATCGAAGCCCGTGGGGCGCCGGTATTCAAAAGATCGCGTAGCAGGTAGCTTCGATGGGGGAGATCACCCGCCATCGGTCGCCCCAGCAGGTCCCTCGGGAGCGCTCCCGAACCGGAGAGAAAGCGCGCGCTGAAGTCGTCAAAGACCTCGATGACGGGCGCATCATCCGCCGGTGCCACCGGGGCCGGCAGACGCTGTAGTCCGGTGAGCGCGGCGGGAGAGGCGATGATTCCGCAATCCTCGGGGGCAGGCACGTCGTCCTCGATACGCTCGAGGTAGAGCACCCCCGCACGCCGCGCCGAGGAGGCCAGTGATGAGGCCAGCCACGGGGTGTCGTACCGGTACTGGGGCCCGGTCAGGAAGTCCATCTCGCCCGACTCGAGCAGTTGCGTGAGGGCCAGGTGCGGCCACGTCCAGTCATTCGCCCGCGCCTGTGAGAGCAGGTGCCCGTAGCAGGCTCCGACCAGAGTACCGGGGCGCGCCTGCTCGCGCACAACCTGCGCCATCGTAGAGATGATCCCGGCGATGGCCTCCGCGCGGAAATGCTGCAGGTCAATCATCGGCTGGTCGGCTGCCGGATCGTAGAGCGACGGCTCAGGTCGATCCTTCAGTGGCTCCGGGAACTCCACGGACTCGAAGCCCGCGGTGGGAGAGCCGAAGCCCCGCCTGCGTCCGAGCCAGTGATCGCGCAACGCCTCAACGCTGTCGTAATGATCGTAGAGCCACTCGCGGAATGCGTCTTTACGGACGGTCGTCGCCTCGTCGCCAATCCCGAGCGACGCTCCCCACGGCCGCCAGGCGCCGAGGTCGCCCGCCTGCAGTTCATAGCCAATTATCTTCTGCCCCCACGGGGCCGCCTCGACATGTTCGATCAGCCCTCGCAGGCGCTCCCGTGCGTCGTCCTGCCAGCGCGGCGAGACGATGTCGGGACAGGTTCGCTTGAGCGAGAACACCGCGGGTGGGGCCAGCGATGAACCGCCAAACTGCTGGAGATCCTCCGGATGTTGAGCATCCCACGCCGCTGTGGAGTCCATCCAGACCTGCAGCACGATCAGGGCGTCGGGGTGTCTGTTGAGCAAACCGGCAATGCGGCGATCGAGGCCGGAAAGATCAGGTGTGCCGTCTGCAGCCTCCGCATCTGGCGTCCAGGCAAACGGGTGGCGGTCGGTAGTGGCCGGAACGCCCACTACTCGCGCCCTGCCATCGAGGTCCGCGGGCAGGCCGCCCTGCATCTCCTCGACGATGGGAGCGAAGCGATCGGCGCCGATCAGCAGCGCGGGCGGGCTCAGTCCGGGATCGATGGCTACGGCCGTCTGCCGGGGTCCTGAGCCGCCGATGGCGATCTCACGGCTGCTGGCCCCGGTGATCTGCATGCCACTGGATGTGATCCGAACGCTGTACTGCCCCGGCGTCAGCCATGAGGGGACGCCAAGAGACGCGGTGCCCTCAGGCGACATGCGCGCCTGGTTGACTACTGCACCTTCGGCGGAGACAAGCTGGGCCACGACCGGCGGCCCCAGTGCGCCGCCTGCAGTTGTCGTTGCCGTTGTAGGGCGGGGGCTTGTACCCCGCCGCGCCGTTGCCGTGCCATCGTTGTCGTCGCCGTCGGCCGTTGCAGTTGTGCCTGCCGTGCCGTTGCTGTCACCCGGCATATCCTCGCGGATAGTGGCCTCGCTGTCCCCGTCGGCGCTGAGGGGGGGCGCGAAGCTCACCCGAACCGCCAGCGTATCGGCCGGCGTAGCGCTGGCCGGGCAGACTATCTCGGCCACCGCGAGCGATCGCGCCTGAGGGAGCGTGGCGGTGAGTTCATCGAGGTAGATCGTGTGCGGGCGATCCGGCCCGAGTGATGAGACCACCAGTGCCAGTCGCACCAGGGGAAAGTCCAGGCCGACGAAAGGGTCGGCATCCTCGGTTGTCAGATCACCGATGCTGAACTTCAGCTCACGCCATGCCGTCTCCGCGGCAAGATCAACCGGTCGGCTCAGGTAGGCCGCCCCGTCCGCGTCCAGTGCCTCAAGCCGCAACTGAAGCTGATGAGCGTTGGGGTTCTTGACCCACACGGACACTTCGGAGACAGCCTCGGCCAGCGAGCCGGTCCAGGCGAGGCGGGCGGTGTGTTGGGCGGCGCTGGAAGGGCGCAGATGCCAGCGAAGACTCCTGCCGCTGACGCGCGCGCCATCGAAGACGGTAGCCTCCCAGGCGGAGAAATCAAAGCGCGGGTCGTCGGCCGTCCGTGCGGCGCTGAAATCGGCCGCGTCCTCACATGCGGAGAGCACAATCGCGCGGGGGTCTGCATCTGTCTGACAGAATGCAGGTGCCACGGCGGACAGTGCTGCCGCGATCGTGAGGATGGAGATTGCGCGCATCAGGGGATCTGTGTGGAGCGGTCCCATGACTGGATATCGGCGTCTTCGCCCTCGCCTTTCTCGGCGCGGTCGGCGCCGTTGGACCAGAGGACGTACGGCCGGTTTCCCGCTCCCGGCGAAACGTACTGCAGGGGCATGCCCCATGCATCCTCAAGCATCTTCGGGTCATCAATGTAGGGCCCCGGCCAGCGGATGGGCAGCGGCGGCTGCTGCGGCTTTACGACAAGGGCATTGAGCCCCTGATCGGTGGTCGGGAACACGCCGGCGTTGTCGATGGCGTAGCGCTCCAGCGCGTCCATCACCGTCTGCACGCGCACGATCGTCAGTTCGCGCGCTTCATGGGTGGGATCCGCGACAAAGCGCGACGCGACGATCAGCGCAAAGGCTGCGACAAGTGCGGCGACAAGGAGCGTCTCGGTCGGCGTCAATCCCCGGCGATTGCTGCGTATCATGGCTGCGATTACCCCCGCGGACCGCCCTGTGGTGAGACGGGCGTTTGAGGCGGGCATTCAAGTGCGAGAATTGTACGCCAACGCACCGGCAGTGTCAACTGCACTCGGATGGCCCTCACCGCATCAGGGCATCTGTAGATCCGCGATGACCGGGCGGTGGTCCGAGGGACGCGCAGGCTCGATCCAGCAGTGCAGCGGTCGTATGCCGCCCCCGGTCCAGATGTAGTCAATCCGCAGCAGCGACAGGTGGCGGCGCCAGATGAAGGTGTGCCCGAAGCCGCGCCCCGCCGCATCAAACGCATCCGTGAGGTGCTCGCTGGTGCGGCGCCAGAAGCGCGACGCCGGAGGCGTGTTCATGTCGCCTGCGAGAATTGCCGGCCCCGCCTCAGGCAGCAGATCGAGGATGTGATCGAACTTGTTGTCGCGGATCGCAACGCCCTCCTGCATGTACTGAGCCAGCAGCTCAAGCTCTCGTGGCGTCCCGTCGAACTCCAGTGCGCGCGGGATGTGGACGTTGATGATGGTGACGGGCCCCGCCGCGGTCTCGGCCTCAACGACCAGCATGCGCCGAGGCGCGTGAAGGCCGATGGTGGGCGTTTCAACGTTGGTGATCGTGCCGCGAACGTACGTGCGCAGATCGGCCACATGCGCGCTCTCATACTCGGGCAGCAGGCCGTCGAAGGTGCGCAGCGCGCTCTCCTGCAGGCAGACTACATCCGGCTCCCACGAACGCAGCCGGCTCTCGACCATCTCCACATCGCGCGTGCGGCCGTAGACATTCCACGTGGCAACCCGCAGCGTCTGAGCGTCCTCGGGAGCGGATATCGGGGCGTTTAGCTGGAAGCCCGCGATGAAGAAGAGCGCCATCGCCAGCGCCGCGAGGTTCAGCAACGACAGGAAACCCCGTCTGGCGGCAAGCGTCACGATCAGCGCGAGTGCCGGCGGCGCGATCCACTGCACCTGCGGGCCGTAGGTGAGGAGCGAGGTCGCCCACCAGTCCTCGCCCGGATGGCGCTGTAGCACCCACACGGCAACGACAAGCATCGGCGCGGCGATGCCCAGTATCGTGATTACGCACCCTCGGCACCCGCCGCGCCGTTTGCGATCTGCTGTTTGTGTCGCTCCCACCTATACTCTCAGCTCACATATATCCTCGGCGGTCTTCCGTACCGTACGCGCATCCACAACTTCCCACCCCGCCTCAATCGAGGACTGAATGCTGACACCCTCGAGGTAGCGTATCTCCTGCGTGTACGGGCCGTCGAAGTAGTAAGGTTCGATTTCGCCGGTCTGCTCGCAGGCCTCGTACGCTCTCGCGCGGATCAGCGCGCAGGCGGCCTCGTGTGAGAGATGTATCGCTAACTGCCGTCCCAGCGCCTGCTTCACCGCCGCCCCCACAATATTCGGCACAAGCTCCCGGGCCTCCTCGACTGCGACATCGTCGCCGGCACAGAAGACAGTCGGCACGCCCATCGTCCCGGCCATCAGCGCCCTGCAGCCGAACTCGCCCAGTTCAACCCCGTTGATCCTGTAATACTCGATGCTCTTCGACGAGTAGGTGTGGCAGAGCACGCCGTCTGTTCCGGCACGTGCATGCTGTCCGACGAACATCATCGCGTCGAAGCTGCCGTCGAGGGCATAGGGCGCCTGGATCGGGCCGTTCGCGATCAGCTTCGCGTCGCGATGGATCTCCTCCTCGATGATGCCGCCGGAGCCATGCCCGTCCCAGACGATGACCTCCGCCTCGGGGTCGAAATCCAGGATGCCATTAACGCAGGCATTGACCTCCCCGGTGAGCAGGCGCATCCAGCGCGGCTTCTGCTCCGGTGTCACATCCCGCGTCTGGGTGAATCGGCTGATCAGCGCCGGACCCTCGAGGTCCGTCATGATGTAGACCTTCATGTTTGCCCTCCCAATCATTGACGGCTCGATCGGCCGTCCCGTTCACGTGGCGACTAATCGGCGATGGGACAGCTCTTCAGATCGATCAGCATGGCCTCGCCGTCCATGCGCGGGATCTCGACCATCCGATCGCCCACGCGGCGCCGCACCGGCGCCTGACTGTCGGTGAAGTCCGTGCGGCGGACCAGAAGCCGATCGCCGAGGCGCAGCGCCGAGACGACTGTGCCGGGGCCATTTGGAACGTGGAAGATGACCGGCTCGCCGGCGCTGACGAACTCGCGGTACGCGAGCACCTCGTCAAGCACCTCCGTCATCAGCGTGATCTCCTTCACGGTCTCCTCGGCGGTGCACCACATCATCAGCCCGTCGCTTCCACGCAGATACAGGTGCCAGATCAGCTCCTGGTAGGCCCATTCGGACATCTGCGGGACCGGAGGGGCATCCTTCGGCGGCGCGGTAGTGTGCCAGTGCAGCCACGTGATCAGCGGGACATCCTGCGGTGTATGCCGGCCCGCGTTGGTGCCGACTTTGAGCAGGTTGTAGAACCAGCGGTAGTCGTCGTTGTCCCACGCCGGATACCAGCTCCAGGTGGCGTACCATGTGTAGACGACGGGGTTCGCGAATGTGTAGCCTGACGGCTCGAACTCGTGATACCAGCGGCGGTACTTCGCCTGCTGGTCGGCGACGAAGGGCGCACCCTCGGGCAGCACTTCGAAGTAGTCATACCAGTAGCGGGTGCCGCCATGCGGGTTCGTCGCGTAGTTGCCGATCAGGGCATCGGGGGCATACTCCTGCACGACCTCCACGCAGCACTCGCGCTGCAGGTCGGAGCGGATCTCTCGCAGGGTGTCCTGGAAGACGTTGAAGTTCTCGATGTCGGGCACGTTCTCCCGGCATACGGTGCAGCGCTTCGAGTGCTCCCACGCCCCGTTCCACTCGATCGGCCCGTCTATCTCCCAGTCAAGATAGAGGAAGTCGATGTCTATGCCGGCCTCCCGGTAGAGGTCGAGGAAGCTGCGGAACTGCGCCTTGATGTCGTCCTTGCGGTGCTCGAGACGGAACGGGCAGCCCATCTTCCGCGAGCTGAAGGTGTCGTCGAAGAACGGGGTGCCATCATCGGCGAGATGCGCGGTGCTCTCGTCGCCGTTGAAGAAGCCGTACATGGCGCGCGAGGCGTGGACGCCGACCTGCAGCCCGAGTTCTTCCTGCAGATGCCCCATGCGCAGGGCTTCGGCCATCACGTCCTCATTGCCCGGCGTGATCCGCGCGCACATTGCAAGCCCTCGGGCGTCGAGCGCTCGAAGGACCTCGCGTGCCTGATCGTCGTCCTCGGGCAGCCAGCCCTCGAGCCGCGAACCGCGGATCGGCAGCGCCCCACCGAGCGGGTTCTGCAGCGGCGGAACGTTCTCGATGAGCTTTGTGATGATCTCCTCGGTTGTCATGCGCGCCTGAGCCTCACACTGT
Organism: candidate division WS1 bacterium; assembly: GCA_012522765.1. Lineage (GTDB taxonomy): Bacteria > Armatimonadota > Zipacnadia > Zipacnadales > UBA5352 > UBA5352. The sequence goes on from JAAYJW010000510.1 coordinate 30,086, forward strand.
TGCGGCGTAGCGACAATCAGCGCGACTGCCGCTGCGAAAAGGAACGCGACCGTCAGTCTCAGCATTTCGGTCCTCCCTGTACGTGAGCGCGTCTCACTCAGCAACGAAGCTGCTTCCGGCCACTCCGGATACGCCCTCGCTATTGCCGTCGAAGTTGAAGAGCGCGAGGGTGTGATCGTCGGCGCTCAAGGAGCCGCGTGGCGGCTGGAAGTCGCCCTCGTAGCGCCTGATGTTCGAGATCCGCATTTCGTCAACCGTGCCGTCGAAAGGTCCGATGCGTATCTGTTCGTTTGCCTCGTGGAGTTCGTACGCGTCGCGGCCGGTGAGGCTGCGCGGGTAGTTCCACGTCGATTCAAGCCGCTGGCCATTGATGAACACATCAAAGGTCCCCTCAGTTCCGCGCGCCCCATCTTCGATCTTCCACGAGGCGGCCAGGTGCACCCACTCGCCCGCGTTCATGAAGTGCCGCGCATGTCCGCCGATGTTGCCCTCGGCCTGGTTTCTGCCCAGCGGCCCCTTCGTGAGCAAGTCCACGTAGGAATACAAGTTGTCGCGCACCGGGCCCTGACCGTAGCGGTAGTAGAAGCTGATCGAACGGTCGGCGATGAAGTGGAAGTTCTGAAGCTGCACATCGCGGAATGGCAGGGCGCTGCTCGACCAGTTCGGCCGGAACCACAGCTCAATGGTGCCCTCGCGGGCCGGGAAGTGCTCATAACCGCCGCCGTCGAGCGCTGCGCCGCGCGGGAACTGTAGCGTCTCTCTTGCGGTCAACTGCAGCGCCTGGCCGGCGATGCCTTCGACGAAACGCTCTCCCGCTGTGGGGAGAGCAGGCGGGGCGGGAGCCTCGACAGTCACTGCCTCCGTCGGGAGGCGATCGGGTGCGCCGTAGGCGACGACGGGGGTGAGGTTGCGAAGCTTGATGTGGCCGGGTGCGCCGGCAACCGCCGACCATGCGCCGAACCGGCCGTTGACCGGCAGCGAGACGTCGCCGATCGTGTCGGGTGACGGCTCGAGGGCAACACTACCGTCGGCGGCGTAGACCGTTAGCGGCCGACCGACGAAGAGTTCCACCGTCTCCGTGCCCTCGGGCACGTTAAACCACATTCGCTCGCCCACCGATGCGCCACCGCCGCCCACCCAGAAGCCATTCGGGCAGGCGAGGCCGATACGCTCGATGTTGGCCTCCTGCACGATGAACTCGTCCGGTCCCCCGACGCCGATCTGATAGACGCCTTCTGGCGCCGTGGCCGGGATGGTGACCACGTAGTTGAGGTGACGGAACTGCGACGGGGTGTGGTAGGGGATCCGCTCCTCACCCTCAATCTCGACGGCGGCGGGCTGCCCGTCCGGACCGATTACCTCGGGCACAACGTCGCCCGTGCGCATCGTCTGCAGGTAAAGCACGAGGCGCACCGGCTGTCCGGCTGGCTTCTCAAAAATGGCCTGAGCCTGCTCCACGGTGAATGGCTTCACCAGCAGCGGGTATGCGGCAATCTCCTCGTCCGTCTGTGCCATCAGCCGCAGAGCGGTGGGCACTCCGAGCAGCGGGTGCATGTTCAGGTGCGGGCCCCTGAATGGCAGGCGCTCAAGTTCGTAGGGATCGGTGTCGCCGATCTCATCCTCGAGCCGCACACTCTCCACTTCCAGCGCCGATCGCACAAGCTGAGCCGCGATCTGCCGGTACACCTCGCGCCCGGTCATGTTGTACGCCAGCGTGTAGAGGTAGGCCTTTCCGTTCTGGTATTCGATCGGCGCAGGGATGCGGTTGAAGCGATACTCGTAGTCGAGCGCCTTGAGGAACGTGTCCTTTGCCAGAGGATCGCCGGTGGCCCACCAGTAGTCGTAGGTCGCCGAAGCATTGCGGTCCACCTTGTAGAGCGGCCCGTAGGGCATTTCCTGGTAAAAACCGTTGGGGCTTTCCGGGTCCATCAGCCCGTGTGCGATATCATGCGCCATCTGCCCGAGCTGCTCGTCCCAGTCATGGGTATACAGCGCGGTGATAACGCGCATGAGCATGAAGGGCGCCCAGCCATCTATCGCAGCCTGCGTGTCCCAGTGTCGCTTGAAGGCGCCTGCATACTCCTGAGCCAGAGCAAGCGCATGCTCATCGCCGGTCATGTAGTGCTCCATCAGCCAGTTGATGCAGTCATGCCCGGAGATATCGCTGCGGAGGAGGAAATGCTGGTTGCGGCCACTGCCGCCCCAGTAGAACGGCTTGTGGATGTCGCCGTAGCTGAAGGAGCCTTTCATCCGGCGCAGGCCACCCTCGCCCTCGCCCTCGACGTCCACGTGCTGCATCTCCCAGTCTCCCGCGAATTTGTTGAAGCGGGAGCCGTAGTCGAAGTAATGGCGCTCACCGGACCTCGCGTAGAGGTTCCAGACATGGCGCCGGATACCGTAGTCCACCATCTGCGAGAGGCGGTAGAATCCCGCCTGCCAGCGCCCCTCGCTGTCGCGGCTGAAGCTCAGATAAGGGTTCATACCGTGGGCGATGAAGCCCGCCATGGGGAAGACTCGGAAGCCGATGGTCGTGCGGTCCCAGAAGTCCGCGATGAACTCCTCCTGTTCCGGGAAACGCTCCTCGTCCTTCGGCTGAAGCGGCCACGGCAGCGCGCCGCTGGTCGCGAGGAACTCCGGGTCGGCCTGCACGAGCACCGGCGCGGTGACGGCATGGGCCCGGCGGGCGGTGTCGGCAACATCAAGCGCACCGGCGTGTGGCATCAGCCAGAGCCGGTGCGTCTTCTGTGCGGCCTGTGCATCGCTCGGAAGCGCCGCCAGTGCCTCCCCGCCTCCGGGAGCCATGTTCGCCCACGACTTCCAGTAATCGCGCACCAGCGTCTCGGAGCGGAAGTCCATCTCCTTGCCCGAGCGTTCCGGCCACAGGTGAACGGTGATGGCATCGGACGTAGCGGAGAAGCTCTTGGGGAACTGCTCGGCGAAATCCCGCACCGCGATAGTGCAGCCGATACCGCCGGCGGTGAGATCGGTCCATTCGCCACAGGCCTCACCGGAGGTCACCATGGTGGAGCGGTTCCCGCCGATGAGCAGTAGCTCAAAGAGCGAGTCGCGTTCGGCGAAGTGCGGGAACTCCACCTGGGTCATGCTGGCGAGATCACCCGCGGCCAGTGGCATGCGCTCGACGGTCGTGTCGAAGGCGCGATCGGTGTCGAAGGTGGCCGCCGCGTCGCCATCTCCATCCACCGGGACCGTTATGCCGTAATCGCGGAACCAGATTTCGTTGGTGCTCTGCGTCAGCACGAAAGAATGCGTCAGCTTGACCATCGGGCTGCCCGCGAAGAACTCCATGATGCAGACGCCGCGCGCGATGGGGGTGCCATCTTCGAGCACATAGTCGCCCTCGGTGCGCAGGGCACTGCGAACGGGACCGTTCTTGAGCACGGAGACCTCGATGCGGGCGGCATCTCCGGCAGCGACCGCGCGGCGGCCCTGATTGTCCACGGCGAAGGCTTCGGCGGCCCCCGGCGAATACAGGTCGCGGCCGCCTATCTGCGCCGTGAGCGGCAGAAGGCTCCGGGAAGTGACAGTGAAGACCGCGGCGCCGGTGTCCACGCGGTAGCCGCCATCCGCGGCGGAGGCCATCTGCTCGGCTGGGGCGCCCTGCGGACTGTCCATGATCTCCACGACGTAGCTGCCGTCCACAGGGGCCATCATGCTGACAAGCACCCAGCGGGCGGAGCCGTCGCGGTAGGTGGTGGCGATGTCAACCTGCGCGGGAACCGGTGCTTCGTTGTTCAACACGCGGACCTGCGCCGGGTTGGTCACGGCCCCCTCAGGGATCGGTACACCCCCGACCAGCGGCCATGGACCTGTGACACCGGAGAGATCGTCAATGACGAGGGGGCACTGCTGAGCGGCCCCAGTGGGAACAGTGAGCAAGGCCACGAATGCAATAGCGGTCACCAGTCGAAGGGTCTGTGAGGTCATCTGCGTACTCCCCATCTGCGACGTGCGTGAGAACCCGAGTGACAGA
>JAAYJW010000511.1 GCA_012522765.1 candidate division WS1 bacterium
CAGTTGCCAACGACATTCTCTCCGACGCGATCTTGCTCTCTCGCGCAAGCATCCGCGAGGGTGACACGATCGCCGACCCGCTGGCCGAGAGCAAGATGTTCCCGCCGATGGTCGTGCAGATGATCACAATCGGTGAGGAAACCGGTCAGCTTGACAGCATGCTCGAGAAGGTCGCTATCTTCTACGAGAACGAAGTGGACGCGGCGGTCGAAAGCCTTACGGCCGCGCTTGAACCTGTGATGATCGTCGTGCTGGGTTTCATCGTCGGTTTCATCGTCATCGCGATGTTCCTGCCGCTGATTAGCGTCATTCAGAACCTGAGCCAGTAGCGGCTAACGGGGCCCGCTGCCCAGGGCCGTAGTCGTGACTCCAGCGGCGGCCGGTGCAAGCCGGCCGCCGTGGTTTGACGGTTCCCGGTCGGCGGTCCGACGCTTGTCGCCTGTGATTGATGCTTTCGCTGCCGTTGTGAGAGGTGAGTCTGCTGGGGCCGACAGGTGCTGCCGAGGTGGCGCTCTTCGCGGTGATCTTCCTGATGGGCGCCGCGATTGGCAGCTTCCTCAATGTCGTCATCTTCCGGTTGCCCCGGCGCGAATCCCTTGTCTACCCGCGCTCGCGCTGTCTTAGTTGCGGCGAGGAACTCGGTGTCATTGACCTCGTCCCGGTCCTGAGCTATCTCGGATTGCGCGGCCGGTGCCGTCACTGCAGGCGCAGCTACAGTCCAAGGTACATGCTTGTCGAGGCATTCACCGGTCTCGCGGCTGTGGGGGCGCTGCAGCTCTTCGGCCCGACGCTCAAAGCTCCCCTGCTCTTTATCGTTTTCTGCTGCCTGGTGGTAGTGTTCTTTATCGACCTTGACCACTACATCATTCCCGACGAGACCGTGGCGATCATCGCCGCGGTCGGGATCGTGCTCGATCTGGCGACGCTGCTCAGCGGCGGGACGGGCAGCGCGCTGGTGTTCAATGAGCGGCTGTCGGTGGGCACCGGCTATGAAGTGCTGCTGCCGAAATCGCTTGTCGGGATGGCGATGGGCGCGGGGCTGTTTGTGGTGATCGCCTTCGTGTCCGAGCGGGTGTTCAAACGTCCGGGGATGGGTTGGGGAGACGTGAAGCTGGCCGGAGCGATGGGGGCGATACTCGGGCCGGGCTATCAGTTCTTCACGTTCTTCATCATTTCGGTTATTGTAGGTGCTGTCGTCGGGGTGATCTGCATGGCCTTCGGCCGGTGCGGGCGGCGCGACTACATCCCGTTCGGGCCGATGCTGGCGGTCGCGGCGGTGCTTGTGCTGTACTTCGGAAGCGCCGTGACGCCTGTTGTGATGTCGCGATTTGTGATTCAATGATCGAGAGCGATACAGATGGTGCCGGCTGAGGCTGTACCGTCAGGTTTAGGGCTCTGCGCCGCCGGGTAGTACAGGACTGGATGGCGCGGGCGTCACTTTTGACGACCGCGCCGAATTGGTAACCGGTGGGAGGCGCTAGCGAGGCGGGCCCGACCGGCACAACGCGGGAGGCACGCGATAATGACGCAACGCAACAAAAAGCGCGGTTTCACGCTGGTCGAGATGCTGGTAGTCATCGGCATCATTGTGCTGCTTGTCGCCATCCTGGTGCCGGTCATCCAGAGCGCGCGGCACAAGGCCCGGATGACACAGTGCCAGAGCCAGCTTCAGCGAATAGCGCAGGCAATGACTGAGTACAAACGCCAGTACCACCACTTCCCGCCGCGTCCGATCTACGACGCGACGGAAGAGATGTACGTGGGCGGTATCTCTGCGCTGTTCCCCAAGTTCATCAGCGACTACAACGACCTCATCTGCCCCGACGATCGTGCGACCTTCGGACGCGGCGAGGAAGCACGGGCGCGAGTCTACTCCAGCTACAACGGCATCATCATGATGGCCGAGGACGCGTCGTCGGCTACCCCGTGGGACTTCGCCGTGGATGACGACACCGGCAACCAGAAGATCACCTATAACTGGAACGGTTACGACTACATGGGCTGGGACCGCGACACCGCGCTGACACCGCCGGGGGATGCCCGGCCGACGTGGCTCACGCGCGGCTGGCGCTACTACCCGCGTCTGCAGGGAGTCTACGCGCCCGAGTACACGCTCATCACGCACTGCACAAGCCATCGCGACTTCTACAGCGATGGGGAAGCTCAGATCGACACGATCGTGCGCGTAAGCAGCGACGTGGATCAGATCAACGTCTCGCTCTGGCAGGCGCAGGGCGCCGATGGCAGCCTCTTCGAGAGGCAGACCAACTGACGGACGGGGTGGCACAGCACTGGTGCAACAACGGCAACGGCACAGGGGCGAACGGAAAGTGAAAGGCGTCACCATGGGCAGCGCTGCAGAGCGAGGGATAATGTCACGAAGCCGGCGCGGCGGCCTCACGCTGACCGAGCTGCTAGTGGCCATGTCGATTCTGCTCATCGGGATCTACGCGGTTGCACGCGGATTCCCCGCGCTGTTCGGCACGCTTGAGGCCGAGGAGATCCGCACCACAATGGCGCGGGCGGTCGAGGCGAGGATGGATCGTCTCAAGTCCTCGCCGCAGCAGATTCCGGCCGCGATCTACGGCTACGATCCCGCCGACGGCGCTCTCATCTCGCCCGACGCCTACCCCGATGCCGACATGGAGCCGATTCCGGGCAATCCCCGCGATGACCTCACCCGTGTGGTGGGGGAACGCTTCAGGGTCCCGGGCCTTCAGGGCGGCGCGACTGTAGCGGTCTATCCGCTCAACATCGGCCCGGCCTACGTACCCGATCCGGCCGACGTCGGCGCGACCTTCCAGGTCTACCGCCTGGAGCGCCTCGAGCGCGTCCCGATGAGCCAGCAGGACTGGATCACTCAGGGACGGCCGCTCGATGACGATGAGTTCTTCCTCGACAGCGACGGCTATCTCTACGCGCCTCCGCAGTACCAGCATGCGC
>JAAYJW010000512.1 GCA_012522765.1 candidate division WS1 bacterium
GTGGTGGAGGACGTCTGGCGCATCGCGGCACGGGGGCGGAATACCTGAGCGTCAAGGGGCGAGCGTAAACGGTTCAAGATGAGCAGGCCGATCAGGCCCTCACCAACTCAAATACCGGTAGCTCAGGGCGGCAGTTGATGCGAAACGGGACTGTGGACATGCCCAGCCCGCGGCTGATGTATATCTGCGAGTTCGGCGTCTTCACCAGCCCGCTTGTGTATTTGCGCTTGTTCGGCACCGCGACCGGCCCAAGCAGCGGCGGCGCCACCTGTCCGCCATGGCTGTGACCCGCCAGCATCAGCTTCACGCGCGGGTCAAGCATCTCGTCGGCGTAGTCGGGGTTGTGCGTGAGCAGAATGACCGCCTCGTCGCCCGGCACATCCCGCAGCGCGCCGGCGAGGTCCTGCTCATCCTCCCACAGGTCGCCCACGCCCGCCAGCCAGATGCGACTGCCGCCGCGCACGATCGGCACTGCGCGGTTGTCCAGCATCCCTATCCCCGCCTCGCGCGCTCCCACGCGGCTCGCCTCGATGCCATGCCACCAGTCGTGGTTGCCCATCACTCCGAAGACGCCCTCAGGCGCGCGCAGCGGCTTCATCGCTCGCCACACAGGCGTTACGTACTCCTCCCGGCGGTGTGAGAGGTCGCCGGTGATGACGAAGATGTCCGGCACCTGCCGCACCGCGAGTTCCACTATCTCCCGCACCTGTGCAAGCGCCATGTAGGGACCGTGGTGCACGTCCGTGACCTGGCAGATGCGCAGTCCCTCGAACGCGGGCGGCAGGCCGGGCACGGCTATACGCGGCTTCGTCACCTCGACCCAGTGTCGCTCATACGCAACATCCACGGCCGTGCCGCCGGCGACGACTCCCGCCGCGGCCCAGCCGAGTTTGCGCAGAAACGACCGCCTTGTCTCCAGTGGTTTCGTTGCCATCACAGGGGCTCCATCCGCAGTATACCATACGGGTAGCGAACCAGTCGCGCCGCCCGGCGTCAGAAGAGACGACTATGAACGCGAGATGGTTCTTCTCAACGAGGTGGCGTCAGACGTGGTTTGCACTGGCGATGCTCGTCATCGCCATCTGCGCGGTCATCCTCCTGCGCTGGCTGGCGATCGAGCGGCACCGGCAGGCGCAGATTGATGCCGTCTGGGCGCCGGCGCCTGAGGGCATGGTGCTGGTGCCCGCCGGTTACTTCCTGATGGGCAGCGACAGCCCTGATGCCGACGCCGATGTGCCGCGCCTGCAGCGTGTCTTCCTCCCCGCGTTCTACATCGGCCAGCACGAGGTTGCGAACGCGGAGTTCCGGGAGGTCTTCCCCGGCCATGAGTTCCCGGAGGGCGAGGAAGAGATGCCGGTGACGGCGGTGCTGCGGCCGGAGGCGCTGGAGTATTGCGCGAGGCGCGGCGGCTACCTGCCCTCCGCGGCGGAGTGGGAGAAAGCAGCGCGCGCGACCGACGGCCGGCAGTGGCCGTGGGGGAACGAGTTCCGCCCGGAGTGTGCGAACATCGGCCGGCTGGACGCCGACGCGCGGGCGCAGCTTGAGGCGCGCGGGATCGAGTGCGGCGTACGGGGGCCGCGGGTGAAGGTGCGGGTCGGCAGCTATCCGTGCGGCGCCAGCCCCTACGGTGCGCTGGACATGGCGGGCAATGTCTGGGAGTGGGTCAGCGACATCTACAC
>JAAYJW010000513.1 GCA_012522765.1 candidate division WS1 bacterium
CCGTGCGCGAGACGCATCCGTTCTGGCTGCACCGCAAGGGTGGGCAGTGCGGCGTGGGCGGCATTTCGGTGATCCGCGACTACGGCTGGACTGCGGCGACGTATCTCGCGTGGGCGAAGGCCGATTAAGTCGCGTCCTTGGTTGTTGCGTAAACACCCCATGTTGCGCATATGCGCAACATAGGGTTTTACGCAACATAGCGGCTACCACTCCATCGCAATCGGCTTCGGGGCGGCAGCCTGGATGAGATTTCCGTTGACAGCCTCCGTGGGCGTGGTAGATTCGAATGCAGAGGCCCGTGTCATGCATCCCTGCTGCATGGGAGGAAGCATCGATGATACCACGTATGCGACTGGTGTTGTTGTTGCTCGTCTCCGCCGCACTTCCGGCTCTGGCGCAGGTTCGACCCGACGCGCCGCTCCCTTCGACCCTGACGCGCGACCTGTCGAAGGCGGCGGTAGCACTGCCCAACGGGCTTGACGGTTTCCCCCTTGGCTGCGACCCTGTCGTCAACGTGAAGGAGGGCACCCTGCTGGTGCGTATACCAGCGGGGCAGTTCATTCTCGGCAGCGACCGCTGGCCGGAGGAGGGCGGCGAAGCCTTCGCGGCGGTGCTCGATCACGACTACTACATCGCCGCCCATGAGATCACGAACGCCCAGTACAAACGCTTTGTGGACGCGACCGGCCATCGGCCTCCGGTGGAGCATGACACTGATGGCGAGCCCGAGCCGATCTGGCAGGGCAACAGCTTCCCCGCTGAGTTCGCCAATCATCCTGTGAGCGGCGTGACTTGGCGGGACGCGGTCGCTTACTGCGAGTGGGCGGGACTGCGCCTGCCGACCGAGCCGGAGTGGGAGTCGGCCGCGCGCGGAACCGATGGCCGCGCCTTCCCCTGGGGCGATGAGTGGGACCCGGGCCGCTGCCGGAATGCGACGATCGAATGGACCGGGACCGCTGCGGTGTACGACTTCGAAACCGGCCGCAGCCCCTGGGGGATCTACAACATGGCGGGCAATGTCGCCGAGTGGTGTCAGGATGGCTACAACGGCGGTCAGGACTACGATCTTTACAAAGCAGGCAACCTCTCGCTGCGGCCGCCGAATCCCGATCTACATGTAACGCGCGGCGGCGACTGGTACACATGTGAGTTCGACTACATGCTCAGGACATCGCAGCGCGGCTGCTGCGCGCCCGGCGAGCGCCACTGCCATATCGGCTTCCGGCCTGCGATGACGCCGTAGGGCCCGAAGCTATTCGACCGGCACAAGCTCCACGTCATCGAACCACGCGGTGCCGGTGCCGTGCATCAGGTTGAGGTAGACGTGGAGCTTGTCGGCGGTCGGGTGGATGTCTTCGATGGTGAACTCGCGCCAGAGGCCCTCGGTGTTCAGCGCCTCCACTGTCATCGTCTTCTCGCCCGCGCCCGTGACCCAGATCGCGAGGCGGCCGGCGAAGTCGTCCGTCGTCCGCGCCCACAATCGCAGGCGGTATGTTTTGCCCGGGTCCACCGCGCCGACCTCTCTGTGCCAGCGTCCCCAGACGCGCGTGCGCATCCGCTCCTCGTCCTCCTCCGGCCCCTGCGCGGTGCAGCGGATCACCGCGCATGAGTCGCCAGTCCGCGCGCCCTCCGTCACTACCTCGAAGGTGAACTCGCCCGTCTGGCGGTGAGACTTCCACTCTCCCGCTCCGCCCTCGAAGCCGCCATCGGGGATCAGATTGGCCTCCGCCTCAGCCTGCGCCTCCGATGTCGCCAGCCAGACCGGGCGCCAGATGCCGCCCACTCCCGAGCGATCCTCCACGCGCACCGCCAGCAGATTCGTTTGGCCGAGCCTGGCGATCTCCGTCACGTCAATCTCGAACGCCTTCTTCCACGAGTCGCCATCGCCCTCGAAGGGATACGGACGCTCCAGCACCTTCGTCCCGTTGACCCAGACGGTGCAGGCCTCATCCACGGCGCCGAAGATCACCAGCACCCGCCCGGCATCCTCGGGCACCGTGAAGCTCGTCCGGTACCACGCCAGTCCGTTGAAGTCCTCCCCGTGTTCCTCACGCCACTGCCTCCCGACCGGAAGTTCCTCCCACGGCCCGCTGACCTCCGTCTCCGGCCACTCGCCATCATCGAAGCCCTCGGCGAACCAGCCTTCGGCCTCGCCGGCCGCCTGCGTATCAAAAGCGAACTTCCACGGCCCCGGCAGCATCTCGCCGGGTTGCGCCATCAGCTTGAGCAGGTCGCGGTCCCACGTGCGCTGCTCGGCCCACGCCAGGTAGCCCACGTTGCAGACGAAGTCGCCCTCGATCTCCGCGCGGAGGTCATCAAGCGCGGTCAGGGCCTCCCGGTAGGGCGTGATGGCGCCGGTCTGCCGGTAGGCGAGGTAGGTGCGCTGCACGTTGAGCGTCATGCGCGCGTTCTGCAGGCCCTTGCGGAGCCACTTCACGCGCGCCAGGGCGGTCGCATCATCGCCGGCCGCCTGTTCGGCGGCGGCAAGCAGTTCATCGCCCTGCGCCATCGCCTCGGGGGTGAAGATCTGATGGGCCTCGCGGTAGAAAAACGACCAGTGCATCCCTTCCGGCCGCTCCGCAACCGCATCGCATATAACGTCCCAGTGGGCGAAGTACTGCCGCACGGCGTCGCCCGCCGCTCCGAACGCATCGTAGAACTCGTCCAGCACCTCATCCACCGTCAGATCGGGCCGCGCGGTCAGCCTCGCGAGCGTGTAGAGGTTCGGCGCCTGCGTGGCGTACTGCCCGGTGAGCGAGTCGAAGTCGGTGGCGATCATCCCGTTCTGCGCGCAGTGGCGGAAGTGCTCGCCGATGATGTCCGCGGCGTACATCGGCATGTTGTGTCCGTCGAGCATGTAGTTGGGCCGCAGCATCATCCTCGCGCCGGTGGCCGCCCAGCCATCCCACTGCGCCAGCATCTCGCCCACCGCGCCCGCGTCGGCGAACATCCAGCCGCCCGGGACAATGCCGATGTAGATGTGATCGTTCAGCATGGCCTCACGCGGAGGGCGGTTGTAATTCGCGTAGGCGTAGCCGGTGACGACCGCCTCCGGATCGTGCTTGCGCGCCTCGGCCTGCACGGCGAGGAAGAAGCGGGCGTAGCGATCGGAGAGGCTGCCGAGATGATTGACCCAACCGCGATCGCCCGCCTCAAAGGCCGCGCGGGCATGCTCGAGGCGCTCATCCCATGGCACCTCAAGCTCCGGGTCGCGCACATCCCACGACATGCAGCGCTCGCAGGTGCAACGCCCCGGCGTGTCGTTCTCGCTCGCGTCAATGAACGGGTCATCCTCGGTGCGAGTCTGCAGCCAGCGCTCGACGATCTCACGGTGAAAGGCTGGCTCAGAGACGCACATCGCAATCAACCGATCGGCGCCGCCGTGATAAGTCGGGTCGGAGCGGCGGCTGCCATCCGGCAGCAGATTGAAGAACTCCGGGTGCTGCACGGAGTAGCGCATCCACCAGTCGGTGAAGGCGTGGGCCATGTCCATGTTGCGGCCCAGCGCGAAACGATGCCTGCGCAGCCAGAGGCCCTGCCCGGAGATGAAGCGGCTGCGGTTAGCCGGGTCGGCCCAGCCCGCGGTGCCTGAGACAGTGTTTCCACCCTCCCGCCAGCGGGCATGCACGAAGGCGGGCTCGGCTGTCAGGTCGATGGCATCAAAGACTATGTCCGCGCGCTCGGGGGCCACCTCTCCCAGCGGCCCCGGCCAGAGCCAGCGCACTCCGAGATCGCGGTCCAGCAGGTGGTAGACGGCGAAGAGGGTGCCGACGCGCGTGCGATTCCCGTGCTGGATCCACCCCGGCTCACCCTCAGTGTCATCGCCGAGGAGATACATCCGCTCCGCTTCCGCGCGGATGATGTAGCCGTTGGGCGGGAGTTCGGCGGTACTCAGTCGCGCCTGCTCAGCCGCGCGCGTGGCGCCGATCAAGACAAGCGGCTGTCCGGCGGGCGCATCCGCCTCCGCGACCACCGCAAGCTCGGCACCGGTCACAAGCTGCAGGTGATACGCAAGCTCCTCGGCGGCGAGGCTCTCTACCGGCAGCGGCTCATCGGGCAGCACGATCGTCGCCACCGGCTGGTGAGCGCGCACAAGCTCAACTGCCCCCGCTGCGGCGGCCGTCAGGCAAAAAGCTGCGGCAATCATCATGCTTCGGCGACTCAACATGATCGGCCACCTCTGCCGGGTGTGGCTGTTACTGCTGTTCGGGGGTGAAGAACGGATCGTTCGTGATGATGATTCTGTCCAGCCGCGTGCCGTCCTCGCGGCAACTGATTCGCAGGGTGTGCCTGCCCGCGTCAAGGCGCACCGGCCCGAGAGTCGCCACGCCGACCCAGCGCCACTCCGGTTCCTCCCGCCTCCGGCCGACGGGCCACTCCTGCTGCTCGCGGTCATCGAGCTTGACGAAGAACGAGTCGCTCTTGCCGTCAAGCCCCATCGTGCGGGCCCAGACATTGTATACCCCCGCCTCGGGCACATCGAAAGTGAACTCGCCCCAGCCCTCGAGCACATAGGTGTCATCGGAGTGATCATCGGGGACGTGGAAGTAGCCGCCGCTCAGCGCCGTCTCATCGGCCACGAAGACCATGGGCGCATCGAGCACCGCACTTTCCGCGTCCAACACCTCATGCGTCCACGTGGCCTCCGGCGTCCGTGTCTCGACGAGGGAGGTCGGCTCTGATTCGTTGCCCCACGCGTCCATCGCAGTGACCTGGTAGCGGTAGTCGGTCGCCGGAGTCAGGCCGCCATCCCTGAAGCTCGGATCGTCCGAAGTGCCGACGAGCGTGCGATTGCTCAGTTCCATCTCCGGCTCGCGGGTTGCATAGATGCGGTAGTATGCGGCGCTCTCAACCGGCTCCCACGAGAGCGAGACCTCGATCGCCGAAGTTTCGGTCACCGATAGGGAGCGTGGAGCGGCCGGAGCGGTGTTGATCGCGCCGATGACGCCGGCCGGAACAAACTCCGCATCGTCGGTGATGATGACCTGGTCGACCTCCGTGCCTCCCGACAGCTTAAGTTGCAGCGCCGCATCGCCTTCGAGCGCGGACTCCGTGCGGAGCCACTGCCATTCAGCGCCCGGTAGCGCGCCAGGGCTGGTTGCATTGCCACGGCTGGCTGACCAGCCGCCGCCTATCTGCTGCGGATCGCGCATACGCGCCCACACAAGCGCGCCATCAATCGGGTGCTCGCCCAGACCGACGGCGACGTCTTCAGTGGCGGAGACATACCAGCCATCGCCGCAGCGGTGATCCAGCACGATCTTCGCGCCCTCGGGCAACGCCAGCGCCTCGGGCACGAGGTCAACCACCGATCGATCGCCGCCCCAGGCGATTGCCATGCGGCTCTGCAGGCCGGAGTGCTCCTGCGCGGTGACTGCATAATCCCACACGCCGTCGCCCGCGTCTGCATCGGCGTATGTCGGCTCAGTGAGGAGGCTGGCGATCTGCTGCCACTCGCCCTCACCGGCCTCGCGTCGGTAGACGTTGTAGCCGGCAAGCTCCTTGCTCCGCTCCGGACGCTGCCAACGGAGCGTGCTGTTGCCCCCATCGCGCTCAACGGAAAGCTCGGCAGGCCGCTGGGGATACTGCCAGACCGCCACCCACATGTCAGGCTGGCCCATCATGTCCGAGTCATACACGATCTTCGTCGAGTCGGGGCTTGCGATCGGCGCCGGATGTGTCGCTTCAGGATCGGGCACTCCGCTCCCCCAGCCGGAATACGAGGAGTGGTGGAATGCGATGGGATGGACGCGCCCGGTCTCAAGGTGCGTTACGAAGAGTTGCTCGCGGAACGGCCCCGTATGCGGGGCGTCGGAGACGTGCCACTGCCCGTCGAAGCTGAAGCCGCCGTGCCCGCCGGAGGTCTCCACCAGGAGCCGCTTGCCGGTCCCATCGCGGTTGATGACCCAGATGCCGCCCGAGCCGTAGTAGCCCAGCATGCTGCCATCGGGCGTCCAGTCCGGATGGCCGCCCTCGCCGTCGGTGAGCATCACGAGGTCTCTCCCCTCGCGGGTGCAGGTCCATGAGGTGCGGCGGCGGACTTCGGGCGTCTCCGGGTCGTTGTCGCGGTTGATGAAGAGCGACAGGTCGGCGGCCTTGGTGAAGCGCCGGCGATGGGTGGGCCAGAGCTTCGTGTGCGTGTACTCGCCGGTCTCTCCGTCCACGATCCAGAGTTCTTCAGTCGCGCGGTGGAAGAGGAAGTGCCGGTCATCCGGATGAGGCGGCTCCATCCGCAGACCGCCGACGGGGATCGTCACGACTTCCTCGAAGGCGCCGTCGTGGACGTTCATCTTCAGGATCGTGGTGCTGTCTTCGTCGCTGCGGAAGGTGAAGACGCTATCCGGGTCGGTGCTGGTCCAGTAGGGCTTCCCGCGTCCCCCGCCGTCAGTTGGTTCCGGTACCGGGCGCAGATTCGAGCCGTCCGCGTCCATTAGCCAGTAGCCGTAGGGCCCCCGGCGGGAGATAAACATCATCAGGCTGCCGTCGGCGTTCCATGCCGGGATGTCATAGTACTCATGCCGCTCGATCGCCGGATGATCGGTCATGCGCCAGACCCACGCATGGGTCACCGGATCCATGTAGATGAAGCGCTCGGATGGGTAGGGCGGGACCTCGGCAAGTGGCGCCATGCCCCGGCGCGCGGCAAGCTCATCAAGGCCGGAGAGTGGGACGATGTCGATTTCAGTGGTCGCTGTTCGGGCATTGCCGCTCGCTCCTCTTCTGTGAGTTCGCTCACGAAGCGGACGTAGTCAATCGCGATCTCCGAGCCATCCCCCTGGCTGTAAAGACCGACATTAATGTCAATAACACCCGACCAGCCGGTAGTCTCGGCGATGTTCTCCGCGATCAGGCCCGGCTCAGGCAGCCCTGCAAGGACACTGACCTTCTTGCCGCCATGGGCGAGTTTGCCCGCGAAGCCGCTGGTCATGCGATCAACCTTCACCACCAGCCAGGGGTACGCGTCAACATCGACGCCTCTGAAGGTCTTGAACGCGGCCGCTCCCCAGGTAGCGTTGCCACCCTCGTGGTCGGTCAGGATCAGGCTCTCGCCATCGCCCTCCAGGGTCGCGGGCGTGTTCGGGTTGGTCGCGGCCCACCCCTCGATGGTGCCGAACTCGTCAGCAGCGCCGATGCGGTCGCCATCCTGCGCATGAACCGCCACTACGGTGATCGCCGATACCAGCAGCAAGATCGCCAGTCGATGCATCAGATCTCTCCTTCGATTCGTCCCACTGAGCGCGCCGGTCTTGCTGCTGCCAGTAGCAGGTCCGCCAACTCCATGCTCTTCGTGGCGTCGGCGAGGTTCGTGAGCGGCTGACGGCCCTCCAGCAGGCAGTCGATGAAGTGCCGGTTCTCCTCGCGGAAGCCGTAGTGGCTCAGGCGATTGTCTTGAGGTGCCGAAGTGAACTGCGCCAGCGCCTCCGGATCCTCCTCGCCCTCGACCAGCACCCGCCAGCGACCGGTGAGGCTGACGAAGATCGAAATCCCGCGACCGTGCATTTCAAAGTCATACGGCCGCGCGCCACCGGCCTGCCAGTTGAGCATGACCGTCCCCGAGCAGCCGCCCTCGTGCCGCGTGAGCGCAAACCAGCCGGTCTCAAAGTCACGCTCGCTGCTGCGCACCTGCGAGGCGATCTGCTTCACATCGCCCGCCAGCCAGCGGAGCGTGTCAAGGTAATGCACGCCGTGGCAGTGCAGGACATTCACCGCGCCATCGTAGTAGCCGGGCTTGTCGCCGTGGGCGACGTAGCCACCGCAGACGACGGAGGTCATCGGCCCACGGCTCAGCACGAGGTCGCGTGCGGCATTGAGCAGGGGGGAGTAGCGGCGGTTGAGGGCGACCATCGTGAGGCATTCATTGCGCTCGGCGATCTGCGCCAGCGAGCGGGTCTGATACGCAGTAATGCCGGGCGGCTTCTCCATGAAAAGATGCAGGCCCTGCTGGAGGCACCACGCGGCGGGGTCGTAGAGGTGATGGGGCCGCAGCACGACATACACCGCATCGGGCGCCTCGGCCTCGATCATCGCGCGGTAGTTGCTGTAGCGGCCTTCGATGCCCCAGCGATCGGCGGTATCATGCAGGCACCGCGGGTCGAGATCGCATGCGCCCACGATCTCGACCTCGGGGAAGCTGGCGAGGGCGGCATAGTGTTCGCGGTTGGCGATCCCCCCGCAGCCGATGACGGCGATGCGGAGAGGTGAAGCTGGAGGTGTGCCCGTCATGCGATCATCTCACGTAACCGTGTAGTGGCCGTTTCGCCCGTCGAGGTGCAGATGCCAGGCCGCGAGAACATCGCGGCCGAGGAGGACTTCAGTGTCATCCCTTGAGGCGCGACCCTCACAACTGACACCGACAACCACCGTAGAGGCGAACGCAGTCTCCACTTCGTCAGGCCAGCGAGGGTCGTCGATGGACAGATCAACCTCGTACACTGGAAGCACACGAATTGTCCCATCATAGCCCCTGCATCCGGCGACCTGACGAGGGTGCCGGTAGGCCCCGATTTGCTCAAGTAGGTGAAGCGGAACGATGGTCCGCGACGCCCCCGTATCGATCTTCCCCCACGTGGTGACCGCCTGCAACCTGATAACGCCGCTAAGCTGTATTCTCACCGCCGGAAACGCGGGCCACTCGGAGCCCCCCCGGTACGCTATCGTCGTCACTTGATCACTACCTCACGCGGCTCGTCGATGAAAATGTCTGTGTTCAAAGGCTCAGGCAGCGGCTCACCGACCTTCGCCACAAGAAGCAGTTCGGGGCGCCCGAGCGCCTGCAATGCCTTACGTGCTGCCTCCCGGGCGCTGTCGGCGACGCCGACGATCTCTCCGTGATACATAGCTACGTGCTTTCCCTCGTACTTCTCCATCAGTTCGGGAAGCATCTGGTCGTAAGCGCGGTCGTCGTCCTCCCATGTCCAGTCATCGTCGTCCGGTCTTTCGTCATGCGAGTCGACTGCCACGGCGCTCACCTCCTCACTGCGTCTGCCTTAAGCATACCCACAAC
>JAAYJW010000514.1 GCA_012522765.1 candidate division WS1 bacterium
AACTCCGCCTGCGCGAAGTGCCCGATGGTGGCGCATGAGGTGCTGGTGCCGAGGAAGAGGTAGTGCGCGTTCAGTTCGTAGAGCTTCTCCCACGGGCTGCCGATGCCGAAGGCCGCCGGTCCCCACGGGCTCGGGCGGCCATGCGCGGTCGCATGCCCCGCGGTGATCTCCTCAGCCCGCGCGCCAAGTGCGGCCACCGAGTGCGTTGGGTGATCGCTGCGGAGCGCGCCGGGCCAGAGGCGCAGCGTCTCGGTGACCCTGCCGACATCCGAGGACGACGTGCTGATATCCCACGTCTCGAAACGCCGCTCCTTGTCCTTCTGACAGAGAGTGGGGAGTACGAGCGTGCCCTGCTCGGGGTCGAGCACATTGAGGAACGCCTCGATCACCGCTTCGGCGCCGCCCTCCACCCAGCCCATCGAGGAGAGCGAACTGTGCATGAAGGCGATGTCGGCCGGCTGCAGTCCGACCTTGCGCAGTGCTCCCTCGATCTCCTCGCGCGTCACGACCATCTTCTCGCTGTTATCCATAGTGAGAAGATGTTCGCCACGGCGGGGGAACGCCCTTCGTGGGACAATTCATGGCCTAAGCACGCCTTGTCAGAGCACTGGCGGCTGCGGTAGACGTAGGAGGGGCCGCGGTTCCACCCCGGCCCACGCATGCCGAAACCGCTCCGTGCTGGCGTGAGGACGACCAACGGCATGGGCCGGGGTGGAACCTCCCGCTTCGCGTGACCCTCTCCACTGGAGAGGGCGGCCCCTCCTACGGCAGCCTTTGGCCCGGCATCACAGATATGCGCAACGCATTGGCTGGCCGATGGAAGGGGGCCCCTCACTCCTCGGCGGTGATGCCGCCGGGTGGCTCTTCTCCGGTGAGGTAGCGGTGGATCGACTCGGCGGCGCGGCGGCCCGCGCCCATCGCCTGGATGACCGTCGCCGACCCGGTGACGATGTCACCGCCAGCGAAGACCCCCTCCTTGGAGGTCGCGCCGCTCTCGTCAATCGCGACGTAGCCCCGGCGGCTCATGTCGAGGTCAGGCGTAGTCTCGGGGACCAGCGGATGGGCGCGCGAGCCAATCGCCACGACCACGGTGTCGCATTCTATCTCGAACGTCTCGCCCTCAACCGGCACGGGGCTGCGGCGGCCGCTCTCATCAGGCTCGCCAAGCTCCATCTGCTGGCATATCGCCGAGCGCACCCAGCCATCCTCATCGCCGACGAACTCGATCGGCGAGGCGAGGAAGCGCATCTGCACGCCCTCCTGCTCCGCATGCTCGATCTCCTCGGCGCGCGCGGGCATCTCCGCGCGCGTACGGCGGTAGACGACGGTTACGTTCTCAGCGCCGAGTCTCCGGGCGGTGCGCGCCGCGTCCATGGCGACATTCCCGGCGCCGACCACGATCACGTTGTTGCCGCAGTGTACCGGCGTGTCGTACTCCGGGAAGCGGTCGGCGCGCATGAGGTTCACGCGCGTGAGGAACTCGTTCGCGGAGTAGACGCCGAGCAGGTTCTCGCCGGGAATCTCGAGGAAGCGGGGCAGACCCGCGCCCGTGGCGATGAAGACCGCGTCATGCTCCTCAAGCAGTTCGTCTATCGTAGCCGTCCGCCCGACGACGAAGTTCAATCGCATCTTCACGCCGATCCGCTCGAGGTAGTTGAGTTCGGCATCAAGCACTTCGCGCGGGAGGCGGAAGCTCGGGATGCCGTAGCGCAGCACTCCACCCGGGGCGTGGAAGAGTTCGTAGATCGTGACATCATGCCCCCACATCGCGAGGTCTGCCGCGCATGCCAACCCGCCGGGACCTGATCCGACCACCGCGACCGAATAGCCGGTCGACTGGGGAGGCTCGGGCACCTCGACCTCGTCATGCTCGCGCTCCCAGTCGGCCACGAATCGCTCCAGCCGTCCGATGGCGACCGGCTCGCCGCGCTTGCCCAGCACGCAGGTCTGCTCGCACTGCGTCTCCTGCGGGCAGACGCGGCCGCAGATGGCCGGGAGCGCGTTGGTCTCCTTGATCTTGCGCGCCGCCTCGGAGAAGCGCCCCTCCGAAACGAGCTTGATGAATTCCGGTATCTGCACCTTAACCGGGCAGCCGCCGACGCAGAGCGGTCGCTTACACTGCAGGCAGCGCTTCGCCTCGGCTATCGCCTGCTCGGGAGTGTAGCCAAGCGGCACCTCGTAGAAGTCCTGCACACGCTCCTCGGCCGGTCGCTCCGGCATCGGCTGTCGCCCGTCGCCGCGGTTAGTGGCCATCCTGCCCGCCCTCTCTGTGGCACCCGCAGCCGCCATTGAGCGGCGTACTCTGCGGCTTGTACATGCGTGTGGCATCGCTTTCCATGTCGCGGTACATGCGCTGGCGTTTCATCAGCATCTCGAAGTCAACTTCGTGCGCGTTGAACTCCGGGCCGTCAATGCAGGCGAACTTTGTCTCGCCCGCGACCTCCACCCTGCAGCCTCCGCACATCCCGGTGCCATCCACCATGATCGGGTTGAGGCTGACCACGGTGCGGATGCCATGCGGGCGCGTCAGTTCGGCAATCGCGCGCATCATCGGCGTCGGGCCGACGGCCAGCACATAGTCAATACGTTCGCCGCCCTCGATCATCTCCGCCAGCACTTCGGTCACGAAGCCCTTGTGACCGAGGCTGCCGTCATCGGTGCAGACCTCCACCCGCTCACAGATCTCGCGCAGGCGGTCGAGGAGGATGACGTGCTCGGCGGTGCGCGCACCGTTAATGCCGACGAGTTCGTTGCCGGCGTCTTTGAGCGCGCGGGCGATCGGGATGACGGGCGCGATGCCGTAGCCGCCGCCGATGACCACGCAGCGCCCGAACTGCTCGATCTCAGTAGGTCGGCCAAGCGGCCCCGCCAGGTCAAGGATCTCCTCACCCTCCTGCATGGCGGCGAGGTGCCGGGTCGAGGAGCCGACTACCTGGAAGACAAGTTCGATGGTACCGGCCTCGGTGTCTGAATCGACGATGGTGAGGGGGAAGCGCTCACCCTTCTCATACACGCGGAGCACCACGAACTGCCCCGCATGACGGCGGCGCGCAATCTCGGGAGCATGGACGAGATAGCGCCAGGTCTGAGGCGCTATCTCCTCACGAAAGCGGATTTCATTCATCTTGCAGCCACCTCGGTGACGTGCTGCGGCTCGTGCGTCCCTGCGCGGGAGGGATATTGTCTGCAACGATCACTTATTCCTCCTCCGTACGGCAGACGTCCGTCAGGTTGAAGAGACACCAGTGCAGCAGTGATAACGTGAAACTTTTTGAGGTTTTCACCGTCAAACCTGTACAAAGCTGCATAAGCTGAGGGTGTATCGGGTATGATCCGAGTGAAGGTGCGTTCCTTGTAGTTGAAGAGGGGGGATCATGAGGAGGTGCCGCCATGGCTTCACAGGCGAAGAAAGCGTTCTCCTATGCGCTCGCCAGCGCGGTGCCCTTCCGGGAGCTGGATGCTGTAGGGATCGGGGTAATCTTCAAGGCAAGCGACCGCAGCACAGTCAAGGCGCTGAACATCGCATTAGAGGAGACAACACCGCTCGCAGCCGCGTATGAAGCCGTCATGATGGTCCTGGATGAGGCGCTGTCGACAGGCACGCGCGGTATCGCGATCTATGTTGACCTGCCGGAAGTAGTTGCGCAACTCAATGGCGAGGCGGATGTGCCGCGCGAGGTGCTGGGGAAGCACCTGCAGGCGCGGGGAATGATAAACCAGGTCGGGCGCGTGCGCCTGATGGTGGCCGACAGCCCGAACTTCTCGGCACGGCTGCTCGCCGAGAGCGCAAATTCGCAGCACGCCCCGCCGGCGGGCAGCCAGCAGCGCCAGCTTTCGCTGATCCAGCAGAACGTGCCGGCATGGGAGACGCTGTAGCAGCAACAAGCGCAGGTCCACCTCGGGAGGGGCCTTGACGCCACGCGGAATCTCATCCCGGCTGCGCCGAGCCTCTTGCGATAGCTGAGAGAGCAAGTGGGAGTTGGGCTGCGGGGGAGGGTAGAAAGTCGTTTACCCCAGGATTTGGCCGTTGGGTCGAGGTTGGTCGAGCAGGGAAGGGGGGAAATGAGGC
>JAAYJW010000085.1 GCA_012522765.1 candidate division WS1 bacterium
CATGCCATCGAGGTCGCGCCGGGCCACATCCTCGGCATGGCGCGCTTCGAGCATCGAGGCGCCACCACCGAGCAGCGCGTGCCATCGTTTCTGTGGCAGTTCGAATCCGAAGACGGCGGCCGCACCTGGACCGATCCGTGGTGTACCGACATCCTCGGCAAGCCACCGCACCTGACAGCCCTCGGCGACGGGCGGATCCTGCTGACCTACGGCTACCGGCACCAGCCCTTCGGCCAGCGCGCCTGCCTCTCAAGTGATGGCGGCCGGAAGTGGGACTACGCGAACGAAATCGTGCTGCGTGACGACGCGCCGAGCGGCGACCTCGGCTACCCGGCCTCCGTGGAGTGCGACGATGGCACGATCGTGACTGTCTACTATCAGAAGGAGACGCTTGAAGAGAAGACCGTGCTGATGACAACGCGATGGCGCATCTGACGCCGCCCATCGCACATCACCTTGCCGCAAAGGGAGAACGGATGAAGATGATTTATGCTGTCACGCTGATGGTGGCGGTGCTTGCAGTGTACTGCGCGGGAGGGTGCAGCCACGCGCAGGAACTGACGCTCGTGCAGGATGGCGCACCGATGGCCGTTATCGCGATACATCCCGACGCGAATGAGATCGAACGCGAGGCCGCCGCTGACCTGCAGTCACACCTGAAGATCGCCTCAGGCGCGGATATTGAGATTATCGAGACCGCCGAACTCGACGCCCTGCCCGCGGACAGGATCCACCTGGTGGTGGGCTCGCATCATGCCCGCGCCGCCGGCGTGGATACTGCGGCTCTGCAGCCGGAGGAGTACGTGGTCCGCACGATCGGCAATCGTATCGTCTTCGTCGGCAGTGACATAGGTGACGGTGAGGATGATCCCGCCGCTGCAGTGAAGGAGTCGGCCGCTACCGTCTGGGCGGTGGGCTGGTTCCTCGACCGGCAGTTGGGCGCGCGCTGGCTCTGGCCGGGCGAAGTGGGGACATACGTGTCGGCGCAGGCGACTATCATCGCTCCGGCTCTCGACGTGCGCGAGCAGCCGACGATCCAGCAGCGCAAGCTGCGTACAGGCCTCCACGCAGAGCCGGCGCAGGAGAACGCGCGGCTGCTGACGGATGAGCAGAAGGCGCAGATGACTGAGGAACTGACGGCATGGAAGCACCGCCATCAGATGGGACATCGCTCGACCTTCAAGTTCGGCCATGCCTTCGGCCAGTGGTGGGAGCTATACGGCGAGGATCATCCCGACTATTTCGCCGTGCCGCCCAAGGGCCAGAGGCCAATGCGGACAGAACGGGCGAAGCTGTGTGTCTCCAACCCCGCCGTCGCCGAACAGGTGATAGCCGAATGGAAGGAAGCAGGTTCGCCCGACAACTGGAACGTCTGCCCCAACGATGGCACCGGCTTTTGCACCTGCGACAACTGCCGCGCGCTGGACGACCCGCCGAACCAGGACCCGACCGACGTCTGGCGAGGGCAGGCGAACCTCACCGGGCGCTACGTGGATTTCTGGAACAGGCTCATCGTCGAGATGCGCAAGACCAACCCGAACGTGACCATCTCCAGCTACGCCTACAGCTCCTACCGCGAGCCGCCCGCGGGTGTAAAGCTCAACCCGGGGATCGTGCTGGGGATGGTGCATACCTACCACGCCTACGATGAGTGGAAGGCGTGGAGCGACGCGGGTGCGCAGCTTTTCCTGCGGCCGAACTGGTGGCACATGGGCGGCCCGGCGCCGCACATCCCGCTGCACACGCAGGGCGAGTACTTCCTCTTCGCCCGCGAGAACTCGATGATCGGCTATGACATGGACAGCCTGATCGGCTTCTGGGGCACGCAGGGGCCGCTCTACTACCTGATGGCTCGCCTCGGCAGCCGTGATGACCTGACGGTGGATGACGTGATCGCCGAGTACTGCTCGGCCTTCGGCGCCGCCGAAGGAGCGGTGCGCGAGTATATTGCGTACTGGGAGGACTTCACCAACCGCGCGAGCTACGCAGTGCCCGCTGGCGGCGTGGTATCCGTGGATGAGAACGGGCTTTACGAGCAGACGGCGCGCAAGTATGACATGAACATCCACCCGATCGCCAGCAGTTGGCCGATCCTTCCGGCGCTCTACAGCGACGAACTGCTGGACGGGGCCGAGGCAATCCTTGCGCGCGCCGAGGCTGACGCCGCCGGCGACACAGCCGAGGTGCAGGCGCGGGTGGCATTCCTGCGCGACGGCCTGCGGCACATGCGGCTCGTGCGCGAGGTTGTGGCGCTGTCGGACCCGCGCTTCCGGCCGGAGGGTGCTACTGAGGCCGACTTCACCGACGCGGCGGCGCGCCTGCAGGACCTGCGGCGCGAGATCACCCCGCGACACGTGGTCTGGGGCGAGTCTATCAACAACTACGAGATCCGCCGCAAATGCGCCACCGGCCTCGCCGAGTCCGGATGGATCGAGACGGAAGGGCTGTAGACGGCGGCGACCGCGGCTGCTGCTCATGATGATCTGATACCACCGCAAGCAGGGCGGACGCCAGCTCGGGGAGGGGCCGCACGAGCCGCCATTGCCGTTCGCGGCGAGGTCGGCCCATCGGTGCTCTTGGTCTCTCTGCTACCCGAATGACCGCCGAGGGCCGACCTTGTGCAGCTTGCTTCGCAACCTGCCCTCGTGCGGCCCCTCCACCGGGCGGGCGACGCATTTTCATTGCCCCCTGATATGCAGGCAAAGCAAGCTACCTGATTAAGAGGCCCCTGCCTGACCCTTCGAGGAAGCGCCCACCATGGACGACGCTACAATCGCCATCATCCGCCGCACCCTGCGCGCACTGCGCCTCGAACGAAGGCGCGGGTGCGATGACTCGGTGCCCGGTGGCGTCGAGGAACTGATCCGGCAGGTGGTTGGGGATCTTGCTGCCGCCAGCATCCCCGAGCAGGCGCGAGAGTCCCTCCGCCGCCTCGAGCATGA
>JAAYJW010000086.1 GCA_012522765.1 candidate division WS1 bacterium
AAGGTTTACGCCCTGATGCTGGTTGATCTCGCTAATGTGGACCCGCGGATCGTGGTGATCGAGGCCGACCTCGGCAAGGCGTCCGGCACTATCCCGACCTTCTCCGACGCCCATCCGGATCGCTTCATCGACGTAGGCGTGGCGGAGGCGAACATGATCGGTATCGGCGCAGGGCTGGCGGTGGATGGCATGATCCCCTTCTGCGCGAGCTTCACGCCCTTCGCAAGCCGTCGCGTCTATGATGCCGTCACCATCTCGGTGGCATACGCGGATGCGAACGTGAAGATCGTCGGCACCGCGCCGGGCATCACCACCGGCCCCAACGGTGGTACGCACATGTGCTTTCAAGACCTCGCGATCATGCGCGCGATGCCGAACATGACCGTCTTCTCGCCCTGCGATGCGTGGGAGCTTGCCTCCTGCGTGCGGTGGATGGCGGCATACGAGCATCCCTGCTACATGCAGATGATCCGCCCGACACAGCCGCAGATCTTCGATGAAAGCTACGTTTTCGATCCCGCGCGCGCAGTCCGCATGCGGCAGGGCGACGCCGCAACGCTTGTCAGCACCGGATGGATGACGCAATTCGCTCAGCAGGCTGCGGCGGAGCTTGAGGCCGAGGGCATCGCCGTCGATCACTATCACTACGCCTCGGTGAAGCCATTCGACGAAGAGAGCCTGCTGGAGTCGGCGGAGCGCACGGGGCATGTTGTGACGGTGGAAAATCAGAGCATCATCGGCGGCCTCGGCGGAGCAGTCTGCGAGGTGCTGGCGGAGAAGCTACCCACGCGCGTGAGGCGCCTCGGGGTGCATGACCGCTTCGGCGAGGTGGCGACGGAGGAGTATCTGCTGAACGAGCACGAGATGAATGTCGAGCACATCAAGCAAGCCTGCCGAAAGGAAGCATAGCTGCCATGAAGATTGTCGTCGGATCGGTTGTGAAGGGCCTCACGCTCAAGACTGCGGTCGTCGAGTGGCTGGAGGCGCACGGCCACGAGGTAGTTGACGTGGGCGTGTATGACTTCGACACGTTCATCAAGTTCCCATCGATCGCCGAACGCGCGGCTCGCGTGCTGCAGCAGGGCGAGGCGGAGCTTGGGATACTCTGCTGCGGCTCGGGGACGGGCATGGCGCTTGCGGCAAACAAGTTCCGGGGCGTCTGCGCGGCATCCTGTGAGAGTCCCGCGGCGGCGGAGATGCTCCGCACCGTCAACGACGCCAACTGCCTCTGCATGGGGGAGAACCTCGTCACGCCGGAGATCGGCAAACGCATGGCGGCCGCTTTCATCAACTGGAAGTTCCAGGATGTTCCGGGCATCCCGCAGCCGGTGCTGGATTTCTGGGCCGAGGCGCGCGATGAGATCATGTCGCGCGGCGATGAAGCGCAGGAGCGCGAGATGGAGACGCTGGACTGATGGCGTGGTGAACGGTCCGGCAGATTACGCGCTCATCTTCGCGGTCATACTCGTCGCGAACACCGCCAGCAGTCTCACCGGCTTCGGCGGAACCGTGCTGGCGCTCCCCTTCGTGGCGATGATCATCGGCGTGAAGATGGCGGTGCCCGTGCTGGTGGTGCAGGCGTGGGTGCTTGCGATCTTCATCTGCGCCGAAGCGCGCCGCAGCATCTCGTGGCGCGACTGGGCGAAGATCGTGGTCTTCGTGGTCCTCGGGCTGCCGGTGGGCCTGTGGGTGGCTGGAGTGGTGCGCGAGGAGCCGCTCAAGCTCGCGCTCGGCCTCTTCACCCTCGCCCTGGGGAGCTACGGGATGATTCGCCCGCTGCCCCGTGAGGACAGTCGTGAGCGGCTGGTCGGCTGGAAGCGACGGGCGCTCACCGGCCTGCTCGCGCTCGGCGGCGTGGTGCATGGAGCATTCGCGACCGGAGGGCCGCTGATCGTCGTCTACGGAACGCGCGCGATGCCGGAGAAGAGCACATTCCGCGTCACGATGAGCGCGACGTGGCTGACCCTCAACACCATCCTGCTGACGCAGTGGTTCATCCGTGGCACCTTCACCGAACCGCAACTCAAGCTCGCCGCACTCTGCGTTCCCTTCACCCTCGCAGGGATGGCGATCGGCACCGTCGCGCACTATCGCGTGGATGAACTGCTCTTCCGCCGCGCGCTCTACACCGTGCTGATCATCGCTTCGCTGATGCTGATCGGCTCGGCGGTGGGCGTTGGATGAGGCATCATCCGAAGGCGGGCGGACCTCGTGCAGCTTACTTCGCCATCTGCCCTCGTGCGGCCCCTCCGCGGGGCCACCGGAGTTCGAGGGGAGGGGCCGCACGAAGACGCGCCGCAGGTGCGGACGAGGTCGGCCCTCGTGGATCTGTTGCCGACGGCGGTGGGCGACTCACTCCCTCGCTCGCAGCAGTCCCGCCGGATCAGTCGCTACGTAGCCCGGGAAGTCATCGGCAAAGTAGAGGTTCGACCGGTGTATGCTGGCGTTGCTGCCGGCGGTGAAGCGCAGCGTCCAGACGCGCCCCGCCTGCCCCTGTGCCACCGGCACCGCCACGCGCTGATAGACGGAGCCGGAGCTTTTGTCCGACCAGACCATCGCGCCGCCGGGGTCCATCACCTCCGCCTGCCCGAGGCCATCGCGCTTCGCCAGCACATTGCCATCCGCGTCCAGCACCTCGAAGACGCCCTCCCGGTCGCGCGTTTGCAGCATCAGCGGCACCTCCTCGGCGCCCTGCGGCACAAAGAAGTGCAGATCGGGCGTGGCGCCGGTGAAGCCGAGGCGCTGCGAGGCATCTGCGGGATAGCAGATGCCGTGGGTAGCCGACGAGTAGCTGACATCATGCGCCCCCGCCTGCGCCTGCAGCAGGTAGACGCCAGTGCCGGCGGCGGTGAAAGCTGCCTCAGCCACGCCTCCGCATGGAACGCCGCCCGTATCGAGCAGCGAACCCTGCGGATCGGCGATCCACCACCGTGCCCAGCGGCCATCCGGGCCGTGAGCCGCTACCTGCACCCGCACCTG
>JAAYJW010000515.1 GCA_012522765.1 candidate division WS1 bacterium
CATGATCCCCCGTCTCCTGCCGCTGCTGGCTCTCATCTCCCTCGCCTCCGGCTCTTCCGCAGATGTCACTCTCATCGCTGATGGCGTCACGATGACACAGATCGTCACCGGCCCGGCACCCTCCGAGAAGATCGGGATTGCCGCTGAAGAATTGAGCTACTACCTGCAGAAGATGAGTGGCGCAGAAGTTGCCGTTGTTGAGGCGCCCACAGGCGATGGTGGCGCAATTGTGCTTGGCCCTGAGGCGGTTCGCGCAGAGGCGCCCGAGGTGGACCTGTCGGCACTCGGTCCTGAGGGACGCCTCATCAGGACGCTCAGCGATGGCCGCATTGTCGTGAGCGGCAGCACGGAGATCGGCACTCTCAACGCCGCGTACGATCTGCTGCACAAGCTTGGCGTCCGCTGGTATATGCCCGGAGAGGCCGGCGAGCATCTCCCCCACGCCGCCACGGTGACTCTTCCCGATACGGACGAGACATTCGAGCCGTCCATGAGTTACCGGCGCATCTGGTCGGCGGCGAATCGGCTGGCGCCTCAACAGCGCGAGGAGTATGCGCTCTGGCAGCGGCGGAGCAGGATGCCCGGCCACTTCGACGGCACCATGGGGCACGCCTACGCCAACATCTGCGACCCTCGAGAGCGGGGGCCATTCAATGAGCACCCGGAGTACTTCTCGCTCCTGAACGGCGCGCGCGTGGCCCAGAGTCAAATCTGCACCACCAACCCGGAGGTGCGCGCGCGGGCGGTGGAGTATGCGCTGGAGCATTTCAGGCAGAACCCGCAGCACCTGATGGTCTCGCTCTCCCCTAACGACGGGCACAACTGGTGCCAGTGTGCCCGGTGCGCGGCCGAAGGCTCGGCCTCCGACAACGCCCTCGCGCTGGCGAATCACGTCGCCGATGCGCTGGCCCGCGAGATGCCGGGGAAGCACGTGGCGATGTACGCCTACGGCCCCACCTCACCGCCGCCGGCAATCCAGGCGCGGGAGAACGTGGTCATCTGGATCGCCACCGCCTTCATTCAGGGCAACACTCCGCTTCCGGAGCTTATCCGCCAGTGGTCGGCCAAGTGTAGTCATATTGGCATCCGCGACTACTACTCGATCACGCCATGGTCGTGGCAGATGCCCGAGTATGACCCGGCGGCACTGGAGGCGGAGCTTCGCTTCTACCACGCCAACAAGGCCATCGGGATCAGCGCCGAATCCGAGGACAACTTCGGCGCCTTCGGCCCCGGCTACTGGCTCTCCGCTCAGATGATGTACGACCTCGACCAGCCGCTGGAGGCGCTGCTGGAGGATTACTACGAGGGCTGCTGGGGCAGCGCCGCTCCTGCCATGCGCCGCTACTGGGAGCGCTGGGAGGGTGGCAAGCCCCCCACCGGTCAGCGCATTGCGCTGGCGCTGCGGGATCTACAGGAGGCCGATGCACTCGCGCAGACCGACGCGGTCCGCCGGCGTATCATGATGACGAAGGCCTACCTGCACTACCTGCGCCTCTTCCGCGAATGGGGGCAGGCGGAGGCCGCAGATAGAACCGATGCGCTCGGCCGCTGCATGAGCTGGGGCTATGCCATCGGGCCGTTCCACATGGTGCACATTCCGAACGTCTTCTACCGCCTCGTCGGTAAGCCGAACAACCGCCTGCTCGACATCCCCGAGGAGACGCTGGCACAGTGGACCTCAACATCGCCGCTTGATCCCTTCGACCCGGCTGCAGTCGCCGTGGTCGAGGCGGCCTTCGAGCAGGACCTGGGCGACTATCAGCCGCTCGACGTGACGCTGGTGGAACACTCCGAGGACCTTGTTCCGTTGGATAACGAGGCCACGGGACCTGCGGCGACCACGAGCCTGCGCGGGGAGAACCGGGCTTACGCCCTCGCGCCCGAGGACGGCATCATCCGCATCGCAGCCACCACCGGCCTCGTGCGTCAGAACCCGTGCGTATTGATCGCGGAGGGCCTCGATGGCGCCGATCTCGTCACAGTCGAACTGGAGCCGGGCCTTACGCAGGAGATGCCGGTGGACACGGGCGGCGAGCAGCCAGACAACCTCCGCATGGCGGGCGAGGAGCGGTTGACGCGGATCGAGACCGGCCGCCCGGGGCTGACGAGGCTGATAGTGACGCCTACGCGTGGGTCTGCGGTGAAGCTCAACTTCGGCGAACTGCCACACGCCTTCGTCGCCACTGAGGAGAGCCCGCTGACCTTCATCGGCGGCACGCAGGGGAATCTGCACTTCTTTGTGCCGGCGGGCACGGAACGCTTCGCCGTGAGCATCCGCACACCCGATCAACGCGGACGGCTGAGTGTATTCGATCCGGCGGGCGAGATGGTGCTGGAGGAGATGGGCAACTACGTGCTGGGCGAGGCGTTCGTGGTGGATGTACCGGAGGGGCAGCGCGGTGCGGTGTGGACGCTGGGCGTGGACAAATGCGAAGACTGCAGCCTGACACTCCTCGGCGTCCCGGCGCTGCTGTCGCAGAGCGCAGACACGTTGCTTGTGCCGCGAGAGGTGGCGCCGTGACGCCTAATCTGCTACCAGCAACTCATTCCGCGCGGCAATCGTCCGCACCGCTGCGTAATGCCCGGCGCGCCTTCTACGGCAATACCGCCCCGCATTTGTAGGTAAAGGATAGCCCGCTGGCAGGGGCCGTTTGCTGTCCCCGGTTGCCGATTCCCGATCCCCGCATTGCGACACCTCTGTTTTTCCTCAAGATTAGGGTTCAACACCAGCTATCAGGGGTATATCTACTGTGGCTGGACGATTCGGGGGCCTCACAAGCTCGTGCTCGAGCGGGGGTAACTGGAGGAACAAGATGCGCACCCGGATCGCGACAACTAATGACGGCGTCCGCAAAGGCGCGGCGACGGTAGAGCTGGCCATGGTGCTGCCGTTGCTGCTCTTCATGTTGTTCTCGATCATCGAGGTCGGATACCTGGTCAAGAACCGGATGGAACTCGGCCAGGCCGCTCGGGAGGCATCACGAGCCGCAATCGTCGGGGCGGTGCCTGCCACCCTCACCGAGCGCATCGGGGAGAACCTGCCCTCGATCAACATCGCTGACGTCCAGACCACCTACGATTTTCGCCACTGGGACACTGATACCGGCGCCTGGGGCAACTGGCAGGTCCTCGGCACGGACGGCATCAAGAACAACGCGCGGCAGGGCGATCAGATTCGCATCAGGCTAAGCTGCGGGCATACGCTGATGATACCCGGCCTGACCGGTTCAGTACTCGGGGCGGACGAGAACGGGCAGGTCACGCTCGAGGCCGCTGCCATGCTGATGCGCGAGTAACTGCGACAGTCCACGGACTTCACGGCGGCGCTCCATTCGGAGCGCCGCCGCCGATTCTCCCCCCGATTGCGCCGGGCGCGAGG
Organism: candidate division WS1 bacterium; assembly: GCA_012522765.1. GTDB lineage: Bacteria > Armatimonadota > Zipacnadia > Zipacnadales > UBA5352 > UBA5352. The sequence continues at coordinate 3,383 of JAAYJW010000515.1, forward strand.
ATTCTCCTCACACTGCGAGGAAAGGTCGCGCGATACTACCAGCCGCCCGGAAGGAGCACCCCGCCATGAGCGATGGCATCCGCTATGCAGTGTTCAGCAAGCCGTGGAAGACCCTGCCTCTGCCCGACCTCGCCCGTCACATCAGCGGACTGGGCTTTACCGGCGTGGAGCTGCCGGTGCGCCCGGAGTTTCAGGTCGAGCCGGAGCGCGTGACAGAGGGGCTGCCCGAGGCCGCCCGCATCTTCGGCGACCATGGCGTCAGCATCGAGAGCATCGCAGGCCCGACCGACGAGGCCGCCATCGCCGCCTGCGCTGAGGCCGGGGTGCCCATCATCCGCATCTGCCTGCCAATCGGCGATGACGGCTACCTCGCCAGCGAGGCGCGCTACAAGCGCGAGTTCGAGGAGCTCGCACCCACGCTGGAGCAGTATGGCGTGGCCGTCGGCATTCAGAACCACTGCAACAACCAGGTCGGAAGCTGCCTTGGCGTGCGCAACATCATCGGCGACTTCTCGCCCGACCAGTTCTGCATCGTCTGGGACCCGGCGCACAACGTCCTGGCGGGTGAGATACCCGAGCAGGCGATCGACATCTCGTGGTCGCACCTGCGAATGGTGAACCTCAAGAGCCCGTGGTGGATGCGCGCCAACAGCCTGGAGGCCGCGCAGGCCGACTGGAAGCTGATGTGGACCACCGGCCGGCATGGCATCGCGCCATGGCCGCGCGTGGTAGCGGCGCTGAAGGCCCGCAACTGGCAGGGCCCGGTCTGCTTCACCGCCGAGTATTCCGATCATAGCGTGCTCGACAGTGCAGCCGTGGACGACCTGCTCTACGCGCAGATGCTCTTCGGAGAGTGAGCGACCGTGCCGAAGACCGAGGGCACTTACCTTGTGAACCACGCCGAGCGGCCGCTCCGCTTCGGCGAGGTGAACCTGATCAACCCGCCGAGACGCGAGCGAAGAGGGCTGCCGCTCAGCGAGGGCATCCCCTGCACCACCGTCTGCACGGGCTTCTGCGGCACGGACTGGGAGCTTATGCAGATGGGCTCGCGCGGGGAGCTTGGCCCCAAGTTCCCGGCAGGCCAGCAGCGGCTTATCAACGGCCATGAAGGTGTAGTCTGGGTGCCTGATGAAGAGCGCTACGCGATCGTCCTGATCCGCGGCGGCGATTCGTGGGACCCCAGCCGCTTTGAGGCCGACGAGAGCTACTTCGAGTACGGCTGCGATGGCGCCGACGGGCTGATGTGCCGCGAGGGGTTCTTCCACCCGGAGATGCTGCTGCAGATACCGCCGGAGCATCTGCCGCCCGGCGAGATGCTCAGCCGCAAACTCGCAGCGCGCCTGATCTTCGCCGACCCGATGGCCTGCATGCTCTTCCAGCGCGAGCGCATTGAGGACCTGCTGATGGGCCACAACTGGCGGCTGTACGCGGCGCGCGGGATGAACCGCGCGGCGGCGATGGACTCGGCGGTGACCGACGGCTTCGCTCGTGTGGTCATCTACGGCCTCGGCGGCACGGGGATACTGGGCGCGATCGCGGTACGCGAGGCCTACCCGAACGCTCGTATCGTGACCGTCGGGCGCAGCCATCCCGGCAATGACAAGGCGGCATTCCTGCAGAGGCACTGGCGCGGGATCGAATACGTGCAGACGCGCATGAGCGCCGAGCAGACCGCGCGGGCGATTGCAGAGGCGCTGGAAGGGCGCCCGCGAGTCTTCATTGGCGCGTCGGGCAATGCCATCGAGGCGGAGATCGCGTTTGACTGCGGGCTGCTCGACAACAACGGTATCTACGCGAGCTTCAGTCTCGGCCCGCGCCTGAGCTACGACACCATGCCCTTCGGCTTCCGCAACCAGCTTATCTTCGGCGCGATCAACTTTCGGCGGGACCACATGGAGGCGGCGATTGAGCTGCTCTGCCGGACGCCGCTGGACGAACTGGTGGGTGAGCGGCTGCTGGAGGACCTGCAGCGCGATCCAATGGGCTTCTATCAGGAGACCTACCGCTCCCCCGAACGCCCGCTGAAGACGATGGTGGCGTGGGAGCAGACGCTGGTGGAGTGAGGGGCGGCACGGCGGCCACAGCCTTGCGCATCAAGCAACGGCGTCCAGCATCACATGTGCCATCCCGCCCGTGGGCGGGACCCGTGGAGTCGTTCGACTAGATTGACTATGGGCGAAACGGCGCACGGGCGGGGCGCCCGTGCCACATGAACGGCTTACGACAGCGCACGCCCGCGGGTCGTTGGGCAATCGCAGCCTTTCGCTCTAAGCGAAAACATCCAGCATCACATGTGCCACGGGCGCCCTCGCCCGTGGGTCGTTGGCTGTGCGGCAACGCACGCACGTGACACATGAACAGCTTACAGAAGTGCAATGCCGCAGTGATGTCCAGCAGGGGGGACAGATATGTCCAGCAGTGAGAACGATCGCGACAAGCCGCAACGCGTCATCCGCGAGTTCCAGGCGCGGAAGCGCACGCTCCCGCGCTGGGAGTGTCCGGAAGCCACCTATCATGTACGCGCGAGTATTTGCCGCGGACGACCGGAGCGCCTGGTGCAGCCCGACATCGCGCGGATCGTGACAGCTTCTCTTCATCACGATGATGGGATACGCTATCTGCTTCACTGCTATGTGCTGATGCCCGACCATTTCCATGCTGTGCTGCACGCGCTTCGTCGTGATGACGGTTTTGTCCCGCTTTCCGAAATAATGCAGGGCATCAAGAGTTCCACCGCGCACAGGATCAACAAGTTGACCGGTAGGACCGGCTCGTTCTGGCTGGCCGAGGGGTATACCAGGATTATCCGCTGCGCGGAGGAGTATCGGCTGACGTATCACTACATCCGCTGCAATCCGATAGCGGCGGGATTTGTTGAGCTTCCAGAGGAATGGGACTGGTGGTGGGAGCGAAAAGCATAAGATTGATGGACCCGTGGGGCGTTCGACCAGATTGACCGTGTCCGGAACGGCGCACGGGCGGGGCGCCCGTGCCACATGAACGGCTTACGACAGCGTCGGGCATCCATGTGCCACGGGCGCCCTCGCCCGTGGAGTCGTTGGACAGACGCAGTGTGATCCCGTACGCAACGGCGCACGGGCGGGGCGCCCGTGCCACATGAAC
>JAAYJW010000087.1 GCA_012522765.1 candidate division WS1 bacterium
CGAGCAGCCCCTTCGGTGCGTGGTAGACGCGCCCACCCGCGGCTTCGAGCATGTACCACGCCGCCATCGGGCGCACATAATGATCGCCGCACTCAATCTCATTCCATGGGCTCCGCCGCGTGCCGTCATGGCGATCGTACGCCGCGCGCACGATCTGCATCGCCTCATCCACCATCCCCTCGCGCAGCATGTGGCCCCCTACCTGGAATTCCAGCCCCGTCCAGACCTCGTCGGCGTAGAGCATTGGGGCGTCCTGCCGGCCACCGTGGGGCCAGGTGGTGGTGATCAGGCCGCTGTCATCATCGGACGCGTAGACACGAGGCCGCTGCAGATGTCCCACGAAGTTCTCGCGGAAGTTGTAACGATGGATCGAGTGCAGCGCGCTGCGCACGTTGCCGACATCGAGCAGGTACCCGAGGTCGAGAGTGTGCGCCCACCACTGGCCGAAGAGCTGGTCGGAGAGGCAGCCGCGACCGTACTGGCGGCTGTCGGCGCCCTCGGCGCCCTCATCGAAGTGCTGCTCGTAGTACTCGCCATTGAAGAGCGTTGCGTCCATCTTCTGCGAGCCGCTTTCGAAGCGCGCGCGACATTCAGCGGCGAGGTCGCTTTCGCCGAGGTGCTCGGCCATCTCCTCCAGCGCCCTCAGCGCAGCCAGATACAGCAGCGAGCAGTAGGTGTTGTGTCCGTAGAAGTACAGGTCGTAGGTGTTCCACTGCGGGCCATCGAGGACACCATCGGCGTCCTCGTCCCATTCAGCGAAGCCGAAGCGGGCGGCGCGCACAACCTGCGGCCAGAGTTCTTCGAGGAAGTCCTCGTTACCGGATTGCTGCCATTCGCGGCAGACCTTCAGGATCGTCCCCCAGTGGCCATCGCAGGCGACGTTGGTGCGCTCGAAGGGCTGCCCTTCGACCTTCCAGCGCGGCAGGTAGAGCGGCAGCACCGTGCGGAAGATCACGCCCCCGTCATCGCGCATCTGCGGCCCGAGGTCCGTGTAGCGCATGGTGCGCTCAAGCTCCGGGAAGAGGCGCGAGAGCATCATCTCGTAGTTCCACACGTGCGTACAGTTGAGCGGGCAGCACCCGCTGGCGAGACCCCACGTTCCATGGACGGCCCCCCGCACTCCCTCGAAACCGTGCAGATTGCCGTCCTCGTTCCAGATGCAGGTCTGTGTCCGCAGCGTCGCCGCCTGCGCCGTCACTCGATCAATGAGCCAGTAGGGCAGGGTGCTGTCGTAGATCGTGTCGCGATACAACCGCGTATCTCGGGCGAGGCGATCGTAGTGATCGCGAACATAACGCGCCACGTCGGCTGCATCGCCGAACCAGTTGCTGTACATGTTCCCCAGCCAGAAACGGCTCTTCGTGTCCGCGATACCAAAGCCGCGCTGATCCCAGTTGACGTAGTGGTTCGGGAAATGCCAGGCGATTACGAAGACCTCCCGCCGCGTCTCCCCCGGTTCGAGCGTCATCGAGACGCCGACAGCACCGTTCCACGTCTCGCCGTCGGCGCTCTCACCTGCAGGCGCAGATGGCAGCAGGGCCCCGTTGTCGGCAAGTCCCTGCCAGAGCGCATCGAAGTCCGTCCAGCGCTCAAGGATCTCCGCATCATCGGCCATTGCGGCCAGCAGCATCGAACCCAGCCTCGGATGATCCTCGGACAGCCGCGGGTTGGTCATCATCACACCCGACAGCATCGGCTCACGCAGCGCCTGGTTCACATTGCCACCGTAGCAGGGACAGCGGACACCGCTGACGCCGCTCCCGGCGTCATAGCCAACGGCATTCTGCAGCGCGCCCATCAGCCCGATGGTAACGCGTGTCTCGGAAGTGTTCGTCACGGTGAAGACGAAGAGCGCGCATGGAAGCCCGGAGTCTTTCGAGTTGAGCGGGATAAGGGGCGAGAAGACTTCTGCCGATACCTCCACCGGGAGCGATTCGTCCACGTACTGCAGTTCGGCGATGGGGTATTCACCGCGGAATTCGATGTCGTCGAAGCATCGAGCGCTGCCCGCGAGGCGTCTGGCTTCACCTGGGATCACGTGATCGCTGGTGCTCAAGGCTGGCTCAAGATCGGTGTCATAGAAGCAGTCCGTCTGCAGCAGACGCATGGCCGGCTGTGAACCGCCATGGGCCGACTGCAAGCGAATGCCGAAGAAAGTGCCGGGCAGATAAGCGGTGTGATTGACCTGATTGAAGATCTGCCACTGCCGGAGAGTGCCATCCCCGGCGATAGCGAAGTTGCCGGTGCCGATGCCGCCCATCGGCATGGCGACGGCGCGTAGTGACTCGCCGCGGTAGACGATCCTGCCGGAGGCCTCAACAGGGTCGCCGGGGCGGGGCAGGCGCTGCTCGGCTCCACATGGCTGGGGTTCGCATTCAGTCATGATCCCTCATCCTCTGGACTGACGGTACGCGCCAACGGCGGGAGCATTCCCTGCAGTTCGTCAGCCCTCCTCCCCCGGTGAAGTGGATGACTGCGGCAGCGTCGGCTCGCGTTTTGCGCAAATATTTTGCGAAATTATGTTTACACGGGGGGCATTGCGCGGTATCATGTTGCTGCCGCGCGCTTGAGAGGGTGCCATGGGTGTGCGCGGAACGCCCCGAGGTCGTTTGCACTCTGCAGGAGGCGAATATGATGATAGCGAAGATTTGTCGCTTGATCGGCGATGAGGATGGAATGACGGCGGTAGAATACGCCCTGTTGCTGGCGGTTGCCGTTGTCGCCGGCGTCGCGGCATGGCAGGGGCTGGATCTATCTATCCACAACGCCACCGAACGCACCGGTGCGGGCATGGCGACAAACTGACAGCCCCGTCGTTTCTGGAGTTCATCTTCGCAGTCGGCTAGCTGCACCGCTCCTGCAGTCTTGTCAGGCTGCTCCCACTCAGCAGCCCCCCGGGCACTTCCCCGTGACTTCTGGCCCTTGACTCCCGGTCCACTTCATGTATAATTGTGCCCGTTAGCACTCCTGCTGCTGGAGTGCTAACACGGGACAGGATCCCGCTGAGTGGCCTTCCAGAGGCCTTCTCGGTGTCATAACACACGCTGCGTACACGATCAAGTCAGAAGGTAGGTGCGTACCATGCTGCAGCCTCTTGGAGCGCGGGTGCTGGTGAAGCGCCTCGAGGCAGAGGACAAGAGTTCCGGCGGAATCATCCTGCCGGAAGCCGCACAGGAGAAGCCCCGCGAGGGCACAGTCGTCGCGGTTGGCCCCGGTGAGGTGGACGACAACGGCGAGCCGATGGGCATGAGCGTCAAGGAGGGCGACGTCGTCATCTACGCCTCCTACGGCGGTACCGAGATCAAGATCGATGGCGAGGAGTATCTCCTGATCAACGAGGACGATCTGCTGGCGGTACGCGAGTAGGTCCACCTAAACATTTTACCCTGAGGAGGGATACAAGTGGCGAAGAAGCTTGCCTTCAACGAGGAGGCGCGACGGGCGCTGGAGCGCGGCGTGGACCAGGTGGCCAATGCGGTCAAGGTCACGCTTGGCCCCAAGGGCCGCAATGTCGTGCTTGAGAAGAAGTGGGGCGCGCCGACGATCACAAAGGACGGCGTGACCGTCACCAAAGAGGTAGAGCTCGCGGACGAATACGAGAACATGGGCGCGCAGCTCTGCAAAGAAGTGGCGTCCAAGACCAACGATGATACCGGCGACGGCACCACCACCGCGACCGTGCTCGCGCAGGCGATCGTCAAGGCCGGGATGAAGAACGTCGCTGCCGGCGCGAACCCGATGCTGCTCAAGCGCGGCATTGACGAGGCCGTCAGGGAAGTCGTGTCGGCCATTCGCGCGAACGCGATTGCCGTCGAGGGTCGCGATGAGATCGCCCACGTGGCGGGCATCGCCGGAAACGATCCCGAGATCGGTGAGACTATCGCCGACGCCATGGACAAGGTCGGCAAGGACGGCGTCATCACCGTCGAGGAGTCCAAGGTCGGCAAGACCGAGGTCGAGGTCGTCGAGGGTATGCAGTTCGACAAGGGCTACATCTCCCCCTACTTCGCCGGCGAGGGCGCGGAGGCTGTGCTGGAGAACCCCTACATCCTTCTCTACGAGGAGAAGATCTCCGCTGCCGCCGACATCGTCCCGGTGATGGAGAAGGCCGCGACGGCCAACCGGCCGCTGCTGGTCATCGCCGAGAACGTCGAGGCCGAGGCACTGGCCACGCTCGTAGTCAACAACATGCGCGGCACCGTCCGCTGCTGTGCCGTCAAGGCCCCCGGCTTCGGCGACCGCCGCAAGCGCAACCTTGAGGACCTCGCGATCCTCACCGGCGGCCGCTTCATCTCCGAGGACCTCGGCATCAAGCTCGACAACGTGCAGCCCGATGACATGGGCCAGGCCGAGCGCGTCGTGATCACCAAGGACGACACCACGATCATCAGCGGCGCCGGGACCCAGCAGGAGATCGACGCCCGCGTGACGGAGATCCGGCGCGAGATCGCCACGACCGATTCGGACTACGACCGCGAGAAGCTCGAGGAGCGCCTTGCCAAGCTCGCCGGCGGCGTCGCCGTCATCAAGGTCGGCGCGGCCACCGAGACCGAGCTTAAGGAGCTTCAGCACCGCTTCGAAGATGCACTCTCCTCCGCCCGCTCGGCGATCGAAGAGGGCGTCGTCCCCGGTGGCGGCGTGATGCTCGCCCGCGCCAGCAAGATGCTCGACAAGGCCCGCGACCGCGTCCGCGGCGAGGCCAAGGTCGGCGTGGAGATCGTGCAGCGCGCGATCACCGAACCGCTGCGCCAGATCGCGGCCAACGCAGGCTACGAGGGCAGCGTTGTGCTCGACAAGGTCCTCAGTGAGGACAGCTTCAGCTTCGGCTTCAATGCGATGACCGAGGAGTATGGCGACATGCTCGCAGCCGGCGTCATTGACCCGGCCAAGGTCGTCCGCGCGGAGATCGAGAACGCCGCGTCCATCGGCTCGCTGCTTCTCACCACCGAAGCGCTGGTGGCCGAGATCCCCGAGCCCGAGCCGCCAATGCCTCCCGGCGGCGACATGGGCGGGATGATGTAATCCCGTCGCATCCGTGACCAGAAACAACTCGACGGGCGGCCCACACCGGGCCGCCCGTCGCTTTGTAGCTCAGCAGAGGCCCCTCCGCCGAGGGCCTCAAGCGATGGTCGCCTGAGACCACCTTCCGCGCTGTCGAGCGATGCTGAAGAAGTTCGCCACGATCCGGTGGCCATCCGGGTAGTGCTCCATGCGGCTCTCGGGATGAAACTGCGTGCCGTAGAGCGGCATCTCCTCATGCAACATCGCCTGGATGCGGCAGTCTCTGCTCGATGCCAGCAGCCTGAAGCCCTCCGGAAGCTGCTTGATCTCGCTCCGATGAGCCTCGCGCACACGCACCGGACTGGAGAGGCCTTCGAAGAGCGGATCCTCAGCCACGATCTCCACCGGCCAGACGCCCGATTCCTTGAAGGTGCCCGGATAGTAGCCGGGGTTGTAGTCCGCCTCATCCGGCCCAAGCTCGCGCATGATGCCCACGTCGCAGCCAAACATCTCCGCGATAATCTGATGGCCGCCGCAGAAGCCGATCTGCGGGACGCCCGACTGCGTGATCAGCCACGTGTATTCATCGCGCTGCAAGACATCGTAGTCGGTGTGTGGTGTGCCGCCGCCGGAGTGGCAGATCGCCCAGGGGGCGATCTCCTCGATCAACTCCCGCGTGACCTGGCTGAAGTGCATCACCAGACACAGGTCGCCCGAGAGCTTCTCCAGATCGTGCTTGATCGCGTGGCAGTCCATGTCGTTATACTTCTCGCGCGTTTCAGTCACGATGTACGCGATCATCGGCATCAACCCTCCAGGTACTGCGCGATATCTATGACGTAGAGCTGTCGCTCGCCCTCGTGGATCGAATCGAAGCAGACCTGCGTGCCGTCACGGTTCCAGCGGGGGTGCAGGTCGCAGCGGATCTCGCCCGAGTAGCGGCGGGGCGAGAGGAAGCGGCCGATGTCGGCGCGCTGGCCGGTCTGCGTGTCGTAAAGGATCAGCGTGCGCTTCATCCGGGCATCAGGATAGGTGTCGGTGAGCAGGTAGCGCCGCTCGGGATCAGGCGAGTATGACATGTGCCCGTCGGTGGTGAAGACATCGCCGCCGACTACCGAGAGCCACGGGCTCTGGTCGCGGTAGAGGAAGTAGCGGTTGCCGATCTGCCGATGCGTGGCGAAGGCGATGATATGCCGCTCGTCCTTCCAGTCGAAGTGCGAGGTCATATCATCATCGGCCACGAGGTATATCTCCGATCCATCCGGGTTGGCGGTGAAAAGCTGGGTGAAGTGCGGGCCGGAGCCGTGGCGATACCAGCGGTGCAGCCACAGAAAGCGGCTGCCGTCGGTGCAAAACTGCATGTGATTGAACCAGTTCTCGTGCTCCATGCTCTTGCGGTAAGCGATCTTCGTCACCTGGTCGATGGTGACGATCAGCTTAGTCTCGCCGGTCTGCAGGTCCACGTGCCAGATGCCATCGTCATCGGGGTGCATTACGCCCTCGGTCGGGTCAACGAGCCCGCGATAGCCGTAGCCGGGGCGACATCGCCCGGTGCGGGTGAAGTTCAGACTGACCGCCTGCGTGCCATCGGGGCTGACGGCGTAGACCGGCCGCGGGATGGTGCGCGTCTCGCCGGAGTGGATGTCGCGGATGATCGAGACGTACTGCCCGTCCTCAATCGAGTTGTAGATGATCAGCCGGTTGGGATCAGTGCCCAGCCACTGAAGCATCGTGCCCTGCTGCCAGCACCACGCGCGGGTCTCATCCAACGGGTGGAACTCCCCATCCCCCGCCTCAAGGTCCACCAGGCCCACCCGGATGGAGTCCTCGCCGGTCGGGATGCGGTCCATGAAGTCAACCTCCATGGCCAGCATGTACTTCCCGTCGGCGCTCCACGGGCATTTGTCATAGTAGCCGAACCAGTGATATTTGGGGCCGCGTGTGACTGCGCGGGCCGGACTTAGCTGCTCCTCGGCTGCCGATCGCTGCACCGCAATTCTCCTCTCGAACTACCGCTGAACCTGTTACACCAACGCCGAGGTCATTCTCCGCCGGGGTCACATGACCTGCGCGGCAGGTTGTCTCTGCTCGACGGGGAACTTCTACTCGCGCGAATGACCGCGCCCAACGTCAGCAACACCATGTACAGGAGGCGGCACCGTGCCCCAACTCGCGATCAACGGCGGCCCCAAGGTCATCGACAGGCAGATCGGCAGCGACTGGCCCATCTTCGGCGATACCGAGCGCAACAACCTGCTGGAGGTGCTCGAATCCGGTCGCTGGTGGCGCGGCGGCGATGCCGAGACTTCCATGGTCGGGCGATTCGAGCAGGCCTTCGCGCAGTTTCAGGACGCGAAGCATGGGGTGGCGATCACCAACGGCACGCAGGCGCTGGAGTGCGCGCTGAAGGCGATCGGCATACGTCCCGGCGATGAGGTCATCGTGCCTGCGGCGACTTTCGTGGCAACGGCCACCGCCTGCATCCTCGTAAACGCGATCCCGATCGTGGTAGACATTGATCCTGCGACCTATCAGATATCCCCTGAGGCCGCGGAGGCCGCAATCACCGACCGCACCGTCGGCCTGATGCCGGTGCATTACGGCGGCTACCCCTGCGACATGGAGTCGCTGAAGGCGATCGCCGACCGCCACGGCCTGTGGATCATCGAAGACTCCGCGCACGCGCATGGCTCCACGTGGAACGGACAGGGCTGCGGCTCGATCGGTGACATCGGCTGCTTCTCGCTGCAGATGGGCAAGACGCTCACCTCCGGCGAGGGCGGCGCCTGCCTGACAAACGATGACGAACTGGCGCGCATGCTCTTCAGCTTCCATCACATCGGGCGCTTCGAGGGCCGGCCGTTCTACGAGCACCACATTGTCGCGAGCAACCTGCGCATGACCGAGTGGCAGGCGGCGGTGGCGCTGGGCGGGCTGGAGCGCCTTGAGGAGCAGGCGAATACCCGCGATGCCAACGCCCGTTATTTCGAAGATGGCCTGCGGCAGATCGAGGGCGTCTCCCCCATCGAGCGCGCGCCATGGGTTACGCGCTGGAACTTCTACTTCTACCACTTCAAGTTCCTCTCGGAGCAGTTCGGCGGCATCTCCAAAGAGGTCTTTGCAAAGGCGCTGGCGGCGGAGGGTCTCTCCACCGGCAGCGGTCACCTGCACCCGATTCAGAAGAACCCGCTCTTCACGGAGCGCAACTGGGGCCCGGCCTGCTTCGGCGACAATGCGCCGCCCGATTACGCCTCAATGCCCACGCCCGAGGCCGAGCGCATCTGCGCCGAGGAAGGCATCTCGATGGGCCATCGCCTCTTCCTCGGCGATACCGGCGACATGGACCTGATGCTCGAGGCGATCGCGAAGGTTCGGGAAAACGTGGACGAGCTGAAGTAGCGACTTATCTGCACAGGAGGGGCCGCACGAGCCGCGACTGCCGTTTATCGCGGCGAGGTCGGCCCGTATTGCAGCGGAACAGAATGACCAGAGAGGGCCGACCTTGCGTTCGTTCCTGCGTCACGAACGCTCGTGCGGCCCCTCCACCGGGCAATCTGCGGGAGGCAATATAATGCCCCCCCTCCAAACTGAACGACAACGAGATCGTCCGCTCGCCAGGAGGCGCGTCATCATGCCCGACCAGATCCGCGTTGCGGTGATAGGCTGCGGCGGTATTGCGCGCGAAATCTACCTGCCGCTGCTCGACAGCAGCCGGGAGGCCCACGTCTGCGCCTGCGTGGACGCCTCCGAGGATGCTCGCGCGGTGCTGTGTGACCGCTACCCGAAGGCGGCCGTGCTGGGCGATGCGCGCGAGCTTGATCCGGACGCCTGCGACTGCGCGCTGGTGCTGACGCCCGTGCGCGAGGGCCTCGATGCGCACTACGAACCGGTGCTGGCGCTGATGCAGGCGGGTGTGCCGACGCTATGTGAGAAGCCGCTGTCGGCGGACCTCGCGCGCACTGAAGAGATGGTGGCGGCTTCCGAGGCCAATCAGACGCTGCTGATGATGAGCGTCAACCGCCGCTTCGCTCCGGTCTTCCGCCGGGCGTTCGAGCACTTCGAGGGCCACGAGGTCGCGATCTGCGCGGCTGAGAAGAGCGGCGCGGGCGGGATTTTCCGCGAGATCGTGACGAACTCGCTGCATGTGCTGGATGCCATGCGCTGGCTCTGCGGCGAGGCGAACGACGTGAGCGGCTGGCTCGAGCGCGAGGGCGAGACGGAACTGCGCGCGTCGGTGAGCATGCGCTTCGACGGCGGCGCTCTCGGCAGCTTCGTTATGTCCCGGCAGGCCGGGCGCTGGATCGAGCGCATGGTGCTTCATGGCGAGGGCCGGACGGCAATCGTAGACGCGCCGCGCGAGGTGGAGCTTGTGACCGATGGCGATCGGGTGCGCTGGTGCCCCGACCAGTGCTGCTGGCAGCTATCAGAGGCTCAGCGCTGGGGCTTTGCAGCGCAGCTTGAGCATTTCTTCGCCTGCGCTCGCGGTGATGAGGAGCCGCATGTCACCGCGAGCGATGCGCTGGAGAGCCACCGCCTCGCAGAGCGGGTGCGGGCGCTGGGATGAAGTCGTCTGCAGTTGCCGTTCCGTGGCCCGCACACTCCTGTGCGGGCAACATTGCTGTTGTCGTTGTGGCCCTCGCGCCCCCGCGAGGGTCGGCGCGAAGCGCCGATGCCGTTCTGGACGTAAGCGGCTCTGTGGCAATGACCACGACTGAGGAGGACGATGAGGATGGATGCACCGAGGAAGATCGACCTGATGCTCGACAGCGGCCCGGAGCGCGGGCCGGTCTATGAGACGGACCCGATGCAGATCATGCGGATCAGGCTGCAGCCGGGCGAGTCGCTGCCCTTTCACAAGGCCAACTCCAACGTGCTGCTGGTGCCGCTGACAGGAACACTGCAGTTCGAGGAGGAGTCGGGAGAAAAGCACATCGTCGAGCACGGAGAGGCGCTGGAGGTGGCTTTCCAGACGCCGATGCTGGTCAGTAACCCCGGCGAGGAATTGCTGACATTTCTTGTGCTGAAGACACCGCATCCGAAGGTCATGGGCGACGAAGGGTGAACCGACTCCTGTCGCGCAGCCATACAACCTACTGAAAGCCGCAGAAGGTGATCGCGCGTGTACAATCTCAAGCCCGTCCGCGTCTACTACTTCGAAGAAGTGCAGGACGACCCGCGCATGGTGGCTCGCATGGAGCGCATGCTCGGGGCGATGGATCTCCCCGCATCCGGCGCTCAATCGTTCAGCCGCGAACAGGTCCCGGAGGTCTTGACCGACCTCAAGAGCGCATGGACCCCCGACATGGTCTTCGACGAGCCATGGGGGCCGTGGGGCCGCCCGGTCGTCTTCACGAAACAGTACCTTGACTACAGTACGCCCGATTACCCGGAGATCGTCGAGCGCCTTCCCGAGGGGACGAGCCTCAGCCAGGTCCACGCGCTCCTCGGCCACATCCGGCCCACGGGGAAGTATCACCAGCGGCAGGATGACTGGGACAAGAACTACGTCTGCTGGCCGACTGAGGACTTCGGGACCATGTCCGGCTGCCCGCATGGCTGCCAGTACTGCGGCACCGGCAAGTCGAGCCTTTTCACGGCGGTCGGCGTCAACATCGAGGAGTTCATGGAGGTCACGGTCCCGCGCCTCGTTGCGGAGCGCCCGTGGCAGAAGTGCTTCCGCATGATCGGCTGGGGCGCGGACCACATCGCCTGGGAGCCCGAGTATGACTGCCTCGGCCGCTACGCCGCAAAGCTCGCGGAACTTGACCGCTTCGGCTACTTCCACTCGGCCTCCGCGAACGTGGACTGGCTCGCTGACGTTGAGCACCGCGACCGGCTAATCGGCATCTGGAGCGCCAGTTGCGACAGCATGGCGCGCCAGCTCGAGCCAGGCTCCGGGCCCGCCATCGAGCGGATAGAGGCTGGCGCGAAGTGCGAGGCGATGGGCATCCCGGTTCGCTACAAGCTCAAGCCGATGATCCCCATGAGCGACTGGCGCGAGGGATACGCGGACCTGCTCGAGCAGATGTGCAAGCAGACCAACCCCGAGTCGATCGGCTTCTGCGTGGTCATGTGGAACAGCATCGCCAGCCTTGATGCGAAGATCGACCTCGATCTGCTCGATCAGGACTACGTGCAGCGTTCGTGGGACGCTGCTGAGGAGATGGAGGGGGTCATCACCGGCCCGTTCCCCCACGACGTGCGAGCGGAGATATACCGCTATCTCGCCGAGCAGGTGCGGCGCTGGAACAAGGACGTGCCGCTCTACATCTCCACCGAGTCGCGCGAGATGTGGGATGAGGTCGGCGAGGACCTCGGGCAGAGGCCCGAGAGCTTCTTCTGCGGTTGCAGCCCGATCGGCCTGCCGGGCCGCAAGCTCGCGGTCTCGAAGGACTGCCCCCACTCGACGTATCGCCTCGCAGAGGGCCCGACGGGGGATGCGTAGCCGATGACGCGCGCAGGAAAGCCGCGAATGCTGCGGCGGGCTCTCCCGCTGTGGCTAACGCTCATGCTGATGCTGAGCTTGCATAGCATTACAGCTCTTGCGCAGGATGATGATATTGTGCTCAGCGAAGGCTTTGAGGGCCAGATCCCGGACCTGCACACGTACCAGGC